>JAZSGG010000028.1:0-16713 GCA_045532595.1 Oscillospiraceae bacterium
TACGATCCGACTTAACGCTTCGGTGTACACACAGGAGGAGCTTGCGGATAAGCGCCACAACTTCGAGCTTCAGGAGTGCGGCAGCAGCGTTATCTGCGCAGACAGGCGCATGGCGGGAGTTGGCTCGAACTCCTGCGGCCCGATGCTGCGTGAGGAATACCGCCTGCCCATCCCCGAATTTGACGCTCAGCTTCACATCAGAATAGAATAAACGAAAGACCCGAGAAAGATCATGATCCTTTCTCGGGTCGCTTTTATATGTCCTTGTAGTATTCTTCGGGGATATCCTCCACACGGGCGCAGAGGTCGTGATCCGTGCGCTGCCACAGTATCCTTATCACATCCGTGGAACGCCTTGCGTCGCAGCATATCACCGCTGCGTTTCCGAGGGGAGCGGTCTTTACCGCGCCTGCATGCTCCAGTGCGGGAGCGTAGTTCGGGTAGAAATCCGAACAGCAGCCGCTGATTCCCTTGCTGTAGTGGGTGTGGAAAGGCGGCGACTGAACAGTGCTACCGCTGCTGTCCGTTATATTCGCAACAAAGGTCTCGGGATTGAGCCTGTTCGGGATATCCAGACGCTCATCCACCGCATGGAAATAAGTGTTGCGGTCGTGTCCAACGCCTATAAGCAGTATCTTTCCGTTCTCTTCATAAAGCCTTGAAAGGCAGCTGCCCAAGGGTGCGGGTGAGGCGCATTTTTCCTCGCCCTCAGCGTATTCTGCGGCTCTTTTTCCGAATATCGCAAGCGAGTGCGTGGGGTGTAGCGTGCGCACAGCGTCCTTTCTGAACGCCGCAACCTTTGCCAGCGTGCCTATACATGGCACGGTGCTTCGCACGTCAAAATTCGGCGAGTCCTTGCTGACGTTTGCCCAGGTGTGGGTGGGGATGAGCAGCAGACCGTCGCTCAGATAGCTGCACAGTGCGTCGATAAGTCCGTCTGCGCCGCCCTCTATGCCGCCCACAGAGCGCAGCGAGGAATGTACTGTCACCACGTCGTCCTGCTTCACGGAAAGCGCTTGCAGCATGCTGTGTATTTCCTTTTCGCCTATCATATCCATAACCGCCTTTCAGTTGATATATTATCATGATACATTAAATCGGCGGCGGTGTCAAGGGATATTATCTGCTGCCGATAATTCTTCCGTCTGTGGAGATAGTGATGACCTGATGTGGTATGAGCTTTCCGCTCAGCTTGATTGCGTTGAGGGCGGCGTTTTCGATACCGCCGCAGCAGGGAACCTCCATCCTTACAATGGTGATGCTCCTGATATCGTTGGCTGCTATCAGCTTTGTCAGCTTTTCGGTGTAGTCGCCCTCGTCCAGCTTCGGGCAGCCTATGAGCGTTATCCTGTTTCTTATGAAGTCCTCATGGAAATTGCCGTAGGCGTAGGCGGTGCAGTCGGCAGCGATGAGCAGATCTGCGCCGTCGAAATACGGTGCATTGATGGGCGCAAGCTTTATCTGCACAGGCCACTGGGTGAGCCTGCTTACGGCTGCGGCAGGAGCGGCAGTGTCGCAGCGCTTTATCGCCTTTGCCTGAGTACCCGGGCAGCCGCAGGGAAGCGGTGCGGACTTTGCCTTAGCGGCAAGCACGGCAGCCTCGTCATAGGCGGGAGCCTCACGCTCCTCGAAGCTTATCGCACCCGTTGGGCAGGCAGGAAGACAGTCGCCGAGACCGTCGCAGTAGTCCTCTCTTAGCAGCTTAGCCTTGCCGTCTGCCATGCCTATAGCGCCCTCGTGGCAGGCAGCAGCGCAGAGACCGCAGCCGTTGCATTTATCTTCGTCAATTCTGATTATTTTTCTTATCATATCAAATACCTCCTTATAGTCTATGCCCTGATTATATCATGTTTTCAGCTGAAAATCTGTTGAATTTTCAACAGGTTAAGAAACGCTAAAGACTTTTTTTGCCGACGGTTTATCATTGACATTTTACTTTATAAAATATATAATTAATATCAGATTAATCTACTTTGGAGGTGTGCGCCGATGGCTTCGGAAGCAGTGCGTACGATATCGCTTACAACGCCGTTTGAGGGCAGCGATAAAGGCTGGGAGGAATACCCCCGCCCTCAGATGAAAAGAGCTTCATATATATCCCTTTGCG
Source organism: Oscillospiraceae bacterium (assembly GCA_045532595.1). Lineage (GTDB taxonomy): Bacteria > Bacillota > Clostridia > Oscillospirales > Ruminococcaceae > CAG-115. Next base: position 2,108 of record JAZSGG010000028.1, read on the forward strand.
GCGAGTGGCAGCTGTCCGTCAGGAAGAACGGGGGAGAGCAGCCGCTGGGCAGTATCAGAGTCCCCTTTCCGCCCGAGAGCCGCATCTCAGGCATAGAGCGCCCCCTCGCTGCGGACGAGCAGTATGTCTATCGCAGGAAGTTCACTCTGCCTAATGGCTTCAATGTGGGCAAGGTGCTGCTGCATTTCGGCGCTGTGGATCAGATAGCCGAGGTGTACGTCAATAATATCCATGCCTGCACCCACACGGGCGGCTACCTGCCCTTTTCGCTGGATATCACCGAGCATCTGGTGAGCGGAGAAAACTCCCTCAGGGTCGTTGTGACAGACGCTCTCGATACCGATATCCCCTACGGCAAGCAGTGCCGAAAGCGTGGCGGAATGTGGTACACCCCCATCAGCGGAATATGGCAGGCAGTGTGGCTGGAGAGCGTGCCGCAGCACCATATAGAGTCCCTGCGCATCACGCCGACTCTCGACAGCGTGACTATCGAAGTAAAGGGCGGCGCCGAGGAGAAGCTCATCACGCTCTGCGGCAGCGAATACCGCTTCACAGGCAGCCGCACCACTATCACCATTGACGAGCCGAAGCTGTGGAGTCCCGAGCATCCGCACCTTTATGAGTTCACGCTCACATCGGGCAGCGACAGGGTGGAGTCCTACTTCGCACTGCGCACCGTTTCGATAGATACGAGCGGCAGGCATCCCGTGATATGTCTCAACGGCGAGCCGTATTTCTTCCACGGCGTGCTGGATCAGGGATATTTCAGCGACGGAATATACCTTCCCGCATCCCCCGAGGGATACATCTATGATATCACCACCATGAAAAAGCTCGGCTTCAATATGCTGAGAAAGCACATCAAGACCGAGCCTGAGCTGTTCTATTATTATTGCGACAAATACGGAATGATAGTGTTCCAGGATCTTGTCAACAGCGGTAAATATAATTTCTTTATTGACACCGCACTGCCCACCATCGGACTGCGCCGTGGGATATCCCACAATGCAAGCTTAAAGCGCAGAAGGCGCTTCGAGCGTGACGGCGCTGATACCGTAAAGCTCTTGTATAATCACCCTTGTGTGTGCTATTACACGATATTCAACGAGGGCTGGGGTCAGTACGATGCCGACCGCATCTATAATAAAATGAAGAACTACGATGCCTCCCGCATCTGGGACGCCACATCGGGATGGTTCACCGAAAAGGAAAGCGACGTAAAGAGCGAGCATATCTATTTCCGCAGGCTCTCCCTGAAGCCGCACAAGAGCCGTCCACTGGTGCTTTCGGAATTCGGCGGATACTCATATCGTGTTGAGGGTCACTGCTTCAATCTGGATAAGAACTACGGCTACAAGACCTGCGCCACCGCCGAGGAATTTACCTCAGAGCTTTCAAAGCTGTACAACGAGCAGCTGATACCTGCTATAAGGAACGGACTCTGCGCCGCAGTGCTGACCCAGCTGAGCGATGTGGAGGATGAGACCAACGGTCTTGTCACCTATGACCGTCAGCTGATAAAGCCCGATGAAAAGGCAATGACCGAAATATCCGCAAGCATCGCCGCCGCATTTAAAGGGCAAGTAAAGTAAAGCTGCTTCTGTCGGCTTCTATCACGCCCTCGTCCTTCAGCTTGCTTATCTCCACTGAAAGACCGCTTCTGTCCACTTCGAGGTAATCTGCCAGCTCCTGCCTGTTGAAAGGTATCTGAAAGCTATTGCTGCCGTGCTTTTTTGCTTCAAGCATGAGGTAGGTCATCAGCTTGTCACGGGTGGTGCGCTGAGAGGTCACCTCTATCTTTTTGTGGAACATCACGTTCTTTTCGGCAAGCCCCTTCATCAGGTTGAATATCAGCTTCTGATGGAATCCGCAGGCTTTCGGGCAGGGATGCGTGATGCGTGAGGAGTCTATCAGCATCACTTCGCTCGTTTCGCTTGCGATTATCGAAACGGGCATGGAGCTTACCTCGGCGCAGGCAAAGCCCTCGCAGAACACCTCCGCAGGGGATATGCCGCTTACGATGCTCCTGTTGCCGTTATAATCATTGCGGACTATCTGCGCCGCCCCCGAAAGCACTATGCCGATGTGCTTCACAGGCTTGCCCTCGGGGATGATGGTATATTTCTTGCCGAATCTCTCCACCTTTGCATTCAGGCAGGAGAGCAGGGGCATCAGGTCATCATCGCTTATCTCGTTAAAAAGCGAGCATTTTCTCAGAATTTCAAAATATTTTTTCATTTTTTCTCCCTTTGTTGAATTTTCAACAGATTTTTTACGAAAATTATACTATACTATTGATAGAAAGTCAAGGAGGAGACCACAATGAAATTTGCTTTTTTTGACGCCAAACCCTACGACAAGCCTTCCTTTGAGAAGTACGGCGCACAGCACGGCGTGAGATTCAAATATTACGAAACAAAGCTCAATGAGGATACGGTAGACCTCGCAAAGGGCTGCGACGGCGTGTGCGTTTTCGTGAACGACACTGTGAACGCCGCAGTTATAGACCGCCTTCATGAAATGGGTGTGAGCATCGTAGCGCTGCGCTGCGCAGGCTTCAACAATGTGGATATGAAGCACGCCTTCGGAAAGCTGCATGTGGTGAGAGTTCCTGCGTATTCCCCCTACGCTGTTGCGGAGCATACCATGGCGATGCTGCTGACCTCCATCCGCCGCATCCACAAATCCTATATCCGCACAAGGGATTTCAACTTCAGCCTTTCGGGACTGACAGGCTTTGATCTCCACGGCAAAACAGTGGGAGTCATCGGCACAGGACGCATCGGTCGTGTTTTCATAGATATCTGCCGTGGCTTCGGAATGAACGTGCTTGCGTATGACAAGTTCCCCGCACAGGGTCTCGACAACGGCGACACTATAAGATATGTTGAGCTGGACGAGCTTTTTGAAAAGAGCAACATCATCTCGCTGCACTGCCCGCTGACAGACGACACCTATCACATCATCAACGAGGCTTCTCTCGCAAAGTGCCGTCAGGGTGTTGTTATCCTGAACACCTCCAGAGGCGCCCTTGTCGATGCGGAGGCACTTCTCGCAGGCATCAAATCCCGCAAGGTCGGCGCTGCCTGCCTTGACGTATACGAGGAGGAATCCGACTTCTTCTTCGAGGACTACTCGGGTCATATCATGGAGGATGACACCCTCGCAAGGCTCATCTCCATGCCGAATGTTATAGTATCTTCCCATCAGGCGTTCCTGACAGAGGAGGCACTGGAGAACATCGCCGAGACCACGGTGCAGAACATCGTTGATCTCACACAGAAGAAACAATGCGCTAACGAGCTTTGCTTCCGCTGCGGCAACACAGAGGACTGCAAGGACGGCAAGTGCTTTTGATAAAGGAGGACACATATCATGTTTATTTCGGAGGATATCCGCTATATCGGCGTGAATGACCACGCTGTTGACCTTTTCGAAGGTCAGTACATCGTTCCCAACGGCATGGCATATAATTCCTATGCCATCGTAGATGAGAAGATCGCCATTATGGATACTGTTGACGCAGGCTTCACCCATGAGTGGCTGGATAACATCCAGAACGTTCTTAACGGCAGAAAGCCCGATTATCTCGTGGTGCAGCACATGGAGCCTGACCACTCCGCAAACATCGTGAGCTTTGTGAAGAGCTACCCTGATGCGAAGATAGTTTCCTCCGCAAAGGCGTTCGTGATGATGAAGAACTTCTTCGGCACAGATTTCCCCGAGAAGCAGGTGGTAGTGGGCGAGGGCGATACTCTCTCCCTCGGTAAGCACACCCTTACCTTCGTGACCGCTCCCATGGTACACTGGCCCGAGGTCATCGTGACATACGACAGCTTCGATAAGGTGCTGTTCTCCGCTGACGGCTTCGGCAAGTTCGGCGCTCTGGATGTGGAGGAGGACTGGGCGTGCGAGGCAAGGCGCTACTACATCGGCATCGTAGGCAAGTACGGCGCACAGGTGCAGGCTCTGCTGAAAAAGGCTGCAGGTCTTGATATTCAGACCATCTGCCCGCTGCACGGCCCTGTCCTCACCGAGAACCTCGGCTATTATATCGGGCTGTACAACACCTGGTCCAGCTATCAGCCTGAGGAGGACGGCATCGTGATTGCGTACACCTCCGTTTACGGCAACACAAAGAAGGCTGTTCTGCAGCTTGCAGAGAAGCTGAAGGCAAACGGCTGCCCGAAGGTGGTCGTCAACGACCTTGCCCGCTGTGACATGGCAGAGGCTGTGGAGGATGCTTTCAGATACAGCAAGCTCGTTCTCGCAACCACCACCTATAATGCAGAGATATTCCCCTTCATGCGTGAGTTCATCACACATCTTACAGAGCGCAACTTCAGCAACAGAACAGTTGCGTTTATCGAAAACGGCAGCTGGGCGCCCCTTGCTGCAAAGGTGATGAAGGGAATGCTTGGAAAGAGCAAGAATCTGACCTACACCGAGAACAATGTGAAGATACTCTCCGCCCTCAACGAGGAAAGCACAGCGCAGCTGAACGCCCTTGCGGAGGAGCTGAGCAAGGAGTATCTCGCAAGACAGGATTCCACCGCCAACAAGAACGATATGACAGCGCTGTTCAATATCGGCTACGGTCTGTATGTGGTGACCTCCAACGACGGCAGGAAGGACAACGGCCTTATCGTGAATACCGTCACTCAGGTGACCAATACTCCCAACCGTGTTGCGGTGACTATCAACAAGGAGAACTATTCCCACCATATCATCAAGCAGACAGGCATCATGAACATCAACTGCCTGACGGTGGATGCACCCTATTCGGTGTTTGAGAAGTTCGGCTTCACCAGCGGCAGAAACACCGATAAGTTCGAGGGCTGCGAGCCTCTGCGCTCCGATAACGGACTGATATTCCTGCCGAGGCATATCAATTCCTTTATGTCGCTGAAGGTGGAGCAGTATGTGGATCTCGGCACCCATGGCATGTTCATATGCGAGGTGACCGAGGCGAGAGTTATCTCCAATGCCGAGACGATGAGCTATACCTATTATCTCGACAATGTGAAGCCTAAGCCTGATACAGAGGGCAAGAAGGGCTATGTATGCAAGATATGCGGCTATGTGTATGAGGGCGACGAGCTTCCCGAGGATATCGTATGCCCGCTGTGCAAGCACGGCGCCGCTGATTTTGAACCAATCAAGTAATTACAGGAGGAAAACAACATGAAAAAGTATGTATGCGATGCTTGCGGATGGGTCTATGACGAGGAGAAGGGCTGGCCTGAGAAGGGCATCGCTCCCGGTACAAAGTTCGAGGATCTGCCCGATGATTTCGAGTGCGAGCTCTGCGGCGTTGGCAAGGATATGTTCAGCGTGCAGGAGTAAATGTAACTGAAACAGCAACTGAAGCCTGAGGGATTTTCCTCAGGCTTTTTTGCGCAATAAAGCGCTGTACAACCGATTGCACAATCTGCGAAACGCCGTGAAATGGCTTAGTGATGCGGCTTTGTGCCTTGTGCTGTAAAATCGGTGCGCAACAGGAAAAGCATGGAAAAAATCCGACATTGTGCAATGTGCATAAAATATTTTCAGAAAAGTTGATTAATTGCGCCAATTGACACACAAGAAAATATGTGGTATATTTAATTTAGAGCAACCGATTGCGCAAAGATGAGAACAACAAGCGCAACAGACGACAAGAGGACAAAACGATGAACATTAATATCAAACGAACTGTTCTGCCGCTGGCTGCGGCGTCCATGCTCCTGCTGACATCCTGCTCAGGCGGAAACACCGCCGATAAGAGCAGCACATTGTACGTTGAGCAGATCGAAAACCTTTCCGAGGATTTCATCATGGGCTGCGATATCTCGATGGTGCTGGCTCAGGAGGCTTCGGGAGTCAAGATCTACGATTACAACGGCGAGGAGAGCGATCTTTTCGCAGTGCTTGCGGAATCGGGCGTGAACTACATAAGAGTGCGTGTCTGGAACGATCCCTATGACGCTTCGGGCAACGGCTACGGCGGCGGTAACTGCGATGCGGCAACCGCAGCGGAGATAGGCAGACGTGCCGCAGAGCATGGCATGAAGCTGCTGGTGGATTTCCACTATTCCGATTTCTGGGCAGACCCCTCAAAGCAGATGACTCCCAAAGCATGGGAGGGCATGGCGATAGAGGAGAAGTCTCAGGCACTGTACGAGTACACTAAATCCGCCCTTGAAGAGATAAAGGCAGCAGGCGCTGACATCGGCATGGTGCAGGTCGGCAATGAGACCAACGGCAAGATGTGCGGCGAAAAGATATGGATGAACATCTATTATCTGATGGATGCAGGCTCCAGAGCGATAAGGGAGGTTGCTCCCGAAGCGATGGTTGCGGTGCATTTCACAAATCCCGAGTCGGTGGATAACATGCTGAACTACGCTTCAAAGCTTGATTACTACAAGCTGGATTACGATGTGTTCGCATCCTCTTATTATCCTTACTGGCACGGCACAACGGAAAATCTCACCGCAGTGCTGAGTGAGATATCCACCACCTATAATAAGAAAGTAATGGTCGCAGAGACATCTTACGCATACACATTGGATAACGGCGATGAATCAGGCAACACCATCGGCGACGAGGTGAACTACGAAAAGCCTTATCCCATCACCGTTCAGGGTCAGTCCAGAGCGCTTGCGGACGTTATCGAAGCGGTGGCTGACGTTGGCGATGCGGGAATCGGCGTGTTCTACTGGGAGCCTGCATGGATAGGCGTTCCCGGGGAGACATGGGAAGAGCAGTCCGTTCTGTGGGAGACCCACGGCTCAGGCTGGGCGTCAAGCTTCTCCGCAGAGTACGATCCCGATGACGCAGGCATCTATTACGGCGGCTCCGCCTGGGACAATCAGGCGATGTTCGATAATAACGGCTATCCGCTGGAGTCCCTCAAGACCTTCAAGCTTGTGCGCACGGGCAATGCAGTTGCTCCTGCCCCCGATGCCATCAAGGATTCCCAGCTTACAGTACGTTTAGGCGAGGAGATAAAGCTTCCCGAAGCTGTCGCAGCCATCTACAACGACGGCAGCGAGCAGGAGATCGCAGTTGAGTGGGAGGACGCAGACCTCGCAGCGATGACTAACGGCGCAGTCGCAAAGTACACCGTGAACGGCACAGCGGACGGAATGCCCACTGTCTGCCACATCTCCATGGTGGAGGCTAACTATTGCAACAACTACAGCTTCGAAGAAAACGACCGCTCCATGTGGGTGATCGACAATATTGATGATACAACAACACAGATAGATTTCCAGCAGAAGGCTATGGACGCCGTTACAGGCGAGTATTCCGTACACTTCTGGGGCGAGACAGGCACAAAGTTCGAGCTTTCACAGAAGATCGAAAGCCTCTCCGCAGGAAAGTACAATCTCTCGCTCTCGATTCAGGGCGGCTTTGACAACGCAGACACAACGCAGAATATCTACATCTTCTGCAACGTAAACGGCGAGGAATACACCGCTCCCGCCACGATAGACGGCTGGGTGAACTGGCAGAATCCCGTGATAAACGGCGTTGATATCCCCGCAGATGCAGATGTCACCATCGGCATTCATGTGGAGGCTGCGGCAGGCAGCTGGGGAAGCATCGACGATGTGCTGCTGAATCCCGCTGAATAAGGAGGCACACATGGAAGAAAAATTTGTGCTCAACCTGATCCACCGTCCCGAGCTTGCTCCCGAGTATGCCGAGAAGGTAACGGGTCAGGGAAAGAAGGAGGATATCTCCCGCTCCGATCTGCGTGATGAATCGCTGGATATCTTCCTGTTCCAGCAGGAGACCGCTCATAAGAACGGCTTAAAGACCACCATCCAGATGACCTACGCTTCGCTGTTCTCGGATGAAGCGTGCAGGCTCGCTAAGGAGCATCATGAAAAATACGGCGATGAGATAAGCCTCTCGCTGCTGGGACTGCCTTGCAAGGAGTTCCGTGAAAAGTACAAGACAAAGGATTTCTGCATCTGGATGTTCTCGTCTGAGGATAAGAAGTCCATTGTTGATGATGTATTCGGCAAGTTCTACGAACGCTTCGGATTCTATCCCCGTTCCACAGGCTCCTATTACATGGACGCTGAGCTTACCAATTACATAAAGGAAAAATACCCCGAAGTGGTGTGCGCAGTTGCCACCTGCTGGGAGGAAGGCCCCAAGGCGTATCACACCTGCAACAACAGCTGGTACACGCTGATGGACGGCGGCCCCTGGGCGCCCTGGATCCCCTCAAAGCAGAACACCCATGCACCCGCCGCAAACGAAGCGGAGGACAGCGGCATCGTCGCTATCCCGCATCTTTCGAGAGATCTGCTGGCATGCTATGACGGAAACGGCTCCAACTTCGGAACCCATCCGCAGAACGTGCTGAGAGGCATGATCTACCGTGACGGAGAATATCCCTACCTGTTCAATCTGGTGGATCAGTACCGTCACCTCGCAAAGTATAACGACGGCATCGCCTATAATATGATGTTCGTCGGCCCGGGTTGGCTCAACAAGCTGGGCAGATGGGAGTCCCCCTACGAGCTTCTCGCAAAGAGCTACGAGGACGGCCTCGCATACTACGGCAAGCTGAAGAAAGAGGGCAAGCTGCTTGACATGACCATGGAGGAGTTCGCACACTTCTACCGTGAGAACAAGCACTACGAACAGCCCGAATGCGCGCTGTGGAAGGATATCCTCTACGGCAGCAAAAAGCAGGTGTTCTGGTACTGCGATCCTTACATGAGAGCGGGCATAGATATGAATCAGGGCGGAGCGCTCTTCGATCTCAGACCCTATGTATCAAAGCTTGACTGGAAGTACGGCATCGGAACAAAGCACGTTCAGGATGTGTCCTATCCGTTCCTTATCCAGATGAATTACAGAGCAGGTTATTTCACCCACTATGCAGGTGAGGGAACCATCCGCAGTTGTAAGATATCCTGGAAGGGTCAGGAGACGGATATGTGCCTGTGCAGAACAAAGGCGCACTTCTCTCAGGACGGAAACAAGCGCATACTCACCCTCGATCCCGTTGACATCGTGTTCGACGGTCTCTCGGCAAAGCTACAGACGGTCATCACCTTTGAGGAAGGCTCTTCAAGGATAGATTACCGCCGTGAGGTGCTGGAGATCTCCGATCCGAATGAAAAGCTGGATATCACGGAATATATCACCGCCTGCTACGGTACCACCGAGTACCCCGAGGACATGACGGAGATAGTTCTCACCGCCGAGGGCAGGGAAGGCGTAAAGACCATTCCCTATGCGTATAAGAACCGCACCGAGGAGGTAACGGGCGTAAAGAGACTTCACGCAGTCATCCCGCCCATCGAAACAGGCGTGACGTTCGGATGCAGCGAAGAAGCCGACGGCTATATCACCGAAGGCTATGCGTTCTCGCCGATGTTCACACTTGGCATCAGAAAGCCGCTTGGCAAGGGGGAGGTGCTGACATCATGGCTCAGTCTGCAAAAGGAAAGCTGAATTTCCGCTGCCCCTCATGCTTCATGCGTGATATCGACATAGACATGTTCTATGACAAGGACCTTAAGGAATATTATTGTATCCGCTGCTGCTACCACGGAAACGAGCAGGACGTTCTGGAAAAGAACGAAATGGCACGCTTCAGGTACAGGGATATGATGAAGCGCATCACCGTCGAGGATTACGACGACTGATACGCACAGAAAAATGTTAAAAGCATTCCGCAACGGAATGTTATTATAGGAGGAATTTAATTATGAAAACCAAAAAGTTTCTTTCCATGATGCTGTCTCTCGCAGTTGCAGCATCCATCGGCTTCACAGGCTGCTCTAACACAGACACAAGCGACGCAGGCTCTTCCGCTCCCGCTAATGACAACTCTTCCACAGTTGCAGACGGCGGCGCAGATGCAGGCGCAACAGGCGGCGACACCACAGTATCCACAGGTAAGACCACTGTAACAGTATGGGCTCCCGAGGAAGTATCCGCTCTCACACAGGAGAAGCTGGACGCTTGGCTCGCAGGTCAGGCTGACTTCGCTGACAAGTACACCATCACCGTTTCCGCTATGGGCGAGGGTGAGGCTGCTACCCAGATGCTGACAGACGTTGAGGCAGGCCCCGATGTTTACGGCTTCGCACAGGATCAGCTGGCAAGACTCGTTGCTGCAGGCGCTCTTTCTCCTCTCGGCGGCAACTTCCTGACAAACGTTCAGAACAACAACGACGCAGGCTCTACCGGTGCTGCTACACTGGATGGCAAGGTTTACGCTTACCCCGAGACCTCCGATAACGGCTTCTTCCTCTACTACGACAAGTCCGTAGTTACAGATCCCTCCACACTGGAAGGCATCCTCGATCAGTGCGGCGCAGCAGGCAAGAACATGTACATGGATATCCAGTCCGGCTGGTACAACGTTGCATTCTTCTTCGCTACAGGCGCTGAGTGCTACTACAACTACGATACAGAGGGCAACGTAACAGGCGCAGTTTGCGATTACAACTCCGATAAGGGTCTCGCAGCTCTGAAGGGTATGGTTGCTATGGCTTCTCACCCCAACTTCTCTCAGTCCACAGGTTCTGACTCCGCTCTGTTCAACCCCGATGGCGGCACAGCAGGTGCTATCGTTTCCGGTACTTGGGATTCCGCTACCGTTAAGGAGTTCCTCGGCGACAACTTCGGCGCAGCTAAGCTCCCCACATTCACAGTTGACGGCACATCCTACCAGATGAGCGGCTTCGGCGGCTTCAAGCTCGTAGGCGTTAAGCCCCAGACAGACTCCGACAAGCTCGTATTCTGCCACCTGCTGGCTGACTACCTGACAGGCGAAGAGATGCAGCAGGCTCGTTTCGACTCCAACGGCTGGGGTCCCTCCAACCTGACAGTTCAGGCATCCGACGCAGTTCAGTCCAATGAGGCTCTCGCAGCTCTCGCAGAGCAGCTGACATTCTGCCCCGGCCAGGGTCAGTACCCCAACGCTTACTGGACACTGACAGAGGCATTCGGCACAGACGTTAACAGCGGCAAGTACGACGCTGCATCCGATGATGAGCTTCTCGCAGCTCTGGCTGACCTCGAGGCAGGCATCAAGGAAGCTAAGTAATTTTAAAAACAGGTAAATAAAACTCCCATTTTTCCATAAGCAGTTGCAGCGGGCGGCTCTGTCCGCCCGCTGTATTTGCTGCTTCAAGGGAAGGCTCCGCCCGTCGAAAAGTCCCGTTGGGACTTTCCGCCGAAACATCCGCACTGCACGCACCAAGAATAAGGCACAGCCGTTTCTAGTACATTTGTGCGGATAGCAGTGTTTTTTGACCGAAGTGAATTCGGTCAAAAAAGTTATTTAAATGCCTGCTTCGCAGGCTGATACAAGTTTTCGGTAGGCTGCGAATAGTGTTCCTTTGAAGAAGCAAATACCCCCAACCAACGAAAGGAATGATATTTTATGAAAAGATTACCCGAGCTGGAATATCTGGGGTTATCGCCGATAAAGAAATTCGGCTATAACTTCTGCTTATTCTTTGCGGAACTTCCCGGAAAGCTGCTGGCATTTCTGAAGAAGATCCCTGTAGCTTTATGGCGGATGCTTTGCGGCGTCGGCGGCTTCTTCGCCGAGATAGGCAGAGCCTTCCGTGATGGTGACTGGCTCACCCGAATCTCATTCCTCATAATGGGCTTCGGACAGCTTTTCCGCCGTCAGGTGGGCAGAGGCATCCTCTTTTTGCTGTTCGAGATCATCTTTATTGCATTCATGATCTTCTTCGGCTTTGATTACATCGCAGGCATCGGCACTCTCGGTGAGGTCGCAGTTGAGACCACGCTGAACGAATGGGGCCTCGAGGTAGTTACTTATAAGGACAACAGCCTGCAGATCCTGCTGTACGGCGTTCTGACTTTGTTCTTCGTACTCGGATTCATCTATACCTGGGTCATTAACGTAAAGCAGAACAAGCTTGCTCAGGATCTCATCGCAAAGGGCGTCCGCCCGAAGTCCTTCAAGGATGATATCAAATCCCTCGCAGACGAGCAGTATTACAAGACCCTGCTGGCAGTTCCGCTGCTGGGCATCGTGGTTTTCACCGTAATCCCGATATTCTTCATGATACTGATCGCATTCACGAATTACGACTACTCGCACCTGCCTCCCGAGAAGCTGTTCGACTGGGTCGGCTTCGAGAACTTCCGCACCATGCTCTCCACAGATTTCTCAGGCTCAGGCAAGTTTGCATACACCTTCCGTGATATCCTCGTGTGGACTCTTATCTGGGCGCTTATCGCAACCTTCTCCAACTACTTCCTCGGAATGTTCGTGGCTATCGCCATCAACCGCAAGGGAATCAGGTTCAAGAAGGTGTTCCGTACCATCCTTGTAATGACCATCGCAGTTCCCCAGTTCGTATCGCTGCTGCTGGTCTCCCGCATGTTTGCTGACGAGGGTATCGTTAACAGCGTGCTGATGAATCTCGGCGTGATAGCAGAGAAGATAGGCTGGCTGTCAACTCCCGATCTTGCAAAGATAATGGTGCTTGTGATAAATCTCTGGGTAGGTATCCCGTACCTGATGCTCATCACCACAGGCGTGCTGATGAACATCCCCGCAGACCTCTACGAGAGCGCAAAGATCGACGGTGCATCGGGTATCAAGCAGTTCACTAAGATCACACTGCCGTATATGCTGTTCGTAACAGGCCCGTACCTGCTTACAAGCTTCACGGCGAATATCAATAACTTCAACGTCATCTATCTTCTCACGGCAGGCAAGCCTAAGACCATGGACTACGAGGGCGGCGCAGGCAGCACCGACCTGCTGATAACCTGGCTGTATTCCATGACCATCGAAAAGAACGACTACAAGCTGGCAGCCGTTATCGGTATTCTGGTGTTCATTGTTGTCGCAGTGATTTCGCTGATCGTATACAATCTGTCGCCTGCTATGAAAAATGAGGAGGATTTCCAGTAATGAGTAAACCTGTAAGTAAGTCAGGAAAGGAACGTTTCGTGCGTTTCAGCATCTATACCTTCCTGATAATCCTTTGTGTTATATGGCTGATACCCTTTGTTTACCTGATCTTCCAGGCATTCAGAGGCGAATCCCGTTCCATGGTAACATATATTATCCCGAAGCAGTGGTCGCTTGAGAACTTCAGAATACTGTTCCAGGAGACCGACTTCCTGAAGTGGTATTTCAACACACTGATAATCGCACTGTTCAACGCCGTGCTTCAGACAGTCATCGTGCTGTGCGTAGCGTATGCTCTTTCCAGAATGCGCTTCAAGGGCCGTAAGCTGCTGATGAATGTTATGCTGGTGCTGGGAATGTTCCCGGGCTTCCTCTCCATGATCGCTACATACTTCCTGCTGAAGCTCGTTGGCCTCACCAGTGAGAACTCCGTTCCCGGCCTGATACTCGTATACGCAGCAAGCTCAGGCATGGGCTACCACATCGCAAAGGGCTTCTTCGATACCATCCCGAAATCCCTTGACGAGGCTGCCCGCATCGACGGCGCATCCCGTTCCAGAGTATTCTTCCGCATCATCATGCCGATGGCAAAGCCTATCATCATCTACACAATCATGATGGCGTTCATCGCACCCTGGGGCGATTATATGTACGCATCCCTCATCTCCTTCGGTCACGAGGAAGCCTACAACGTTGCTGTAGGTCTCTACAAATGGCTGCAGAAGGAGCAGATAAACAACTTCTTCACGGTATTCTGCGCAGGCGGATTGTTCGTATCCCTGCCCGTAACAGCGCTGTTCATGAGCTTGCAGAAGTACTATGTTGAGGGCGTAACAGGCGGAGCCGTAAAGGGCTAATACATTAACGGAACAGGAGAATATATATTATGGCTGAAGTAATTCTTAAGAACGTAAGAAAGCAGTACGAGAACGGTTTCGTTGCCGTACATGACTTCAATCTTGAAATAAAGGACAAGGAATTCATCGTGCTGGTTGGTCCTTCGGGCTGCGGCAAGTCCACAACACTGCGAATGATCGCAGGCCTCGAGGATATCTCGGGCGGCGAGATCATGATCGGCGAGAACGTTGTAAATGACATGGAGCCTAAGGACAGAGATATCGCAATGGTATTCCAGAACTACGCTCTGTATCCCCACATGTCCGTGTATGAGAACATCGCATTCGGTCTGCGCCTGCGCAAGGTGCCGAATGATGAGGTGCATGAGCAGGTAGTGAGAGCCGCAGAGATACTCGGCATCAGCGATCTTCTCGGCAGAAAGCCCAAGCAGCTTTCGGGCGGTCAGCGCCAGAGAGTAGCCATCGGCCGTGCCATCGTGCGTGTGCCTAAGGTGTTCCTGATGGATGAGCCGCTTTCCAATCTGGATGCAAAGCTCAGAAACCAGATGCGTGCTGAGATCATCCTGCTGCGTGAGAAGATCAACACCACCTTCGTATATGTAACCCACGACCAGACAGAGGCTATGACCCTCGGCGACCGTATCGTCATCATGAAGGATGGCTATGTGATGGACTTGTAAAGCTCCATGCCCTGCTCACGGACAGCCATGTCAGCGGAGCCGAACATGCCCCACCAGCAGATCCTTGTACTGCTCCTCCATTGCAGCGGAGATATCGCAGCCGCTGTCTGTAATGATCCTTACGTTCTTGTTCATGTTTTGTATCCT
>JAZSGG010000135.1:0-5925 GCA_045532595.1 Oscillospiraceae bacterium
GGTGTGGTGACCTCCTCTGTTGCCTCAGTCTCCTGCGGTAGAATCTCGTTCATTTCTTCGTTCATCCTGTTCATTCCTTTCCATAGTTTTTGCTTCCTCCAGCGTTACGCCGTAGATCTGCGACAGCGCTCTCGCCTTTGAGATAAGTCCCGCTTCGAAAAGCTTCAGCGCCTTTTCAATGCGTGATACGTCATCCTCCGCAGCACCGTCGGCGAACATTATCGCAGCCTTGTCGGAAGCGTCCTCGCTGAGTGCGCCTGCCATCTTGCCCAGAATGCAGATATTCTCCATCACCTGAGCCAGTCCCTGTGCGATCATTCCACGGTAATGCGCCTGTGTTCTGTAGGTGCGGCTGTTGCGACTCACCACCTCGGTAGCCGTCCTGATGCTGCCGTCCTTGTAGGAAAGACTTCCCTCGGAAAGTCCCACCTGCATGCAAAGCAGATCAAGCAGCGCCGAAAGCGCCTCGGTATGCTCCGTCACACGGAGCTCGGCGGTGTTGTCGGTGATCTTCAGCTCCTCGTTGTCCGATACGGACATCGCCTGGAACACCTCGTCGTTCACATCAAAATATCGCCTGATGTCGCCGTTCTCGTCATACTCGCCCCTTACAGCGTAATACGGCACGATGATGCGCTTCTTGCCCAGCACGAACTCACGGGCAAGGCTGTCAAACACAAGGTCGATGCTCTTCAGCGTGTCCTCAGACGATGCAAACACCGAAGCGCCCAGCGGAGCAGTAGTGCCGCTGCAGGCTCTGAAATACACGAACAGCGGATCGCTCATGCCCTTGATGACGCTCTGCTCGGAAAGCCCGTCCACAACATCCTTCAGCTTGCAGGAAGCACCGTTCTCGTCATAAAGCTTGTTGGTGATGGTAAGCTTATCGCCGCTAAGCTCCTGCGTTTCTGCGAGGGTGTAGCTCCTGCCGTTTTCGGTGAGCTTTGATGCGAATGCGCCGCTCTTTATGCCGCTGTTGTCCCAGCGTGTGGGAACGAAGCAATCCGCCTGCACCAGATCCAGCTTCACGCCGTTGTTCCAGTACACCTTCACAGCACCGCCGCCGAGTGCGAACATTTTCTCGAGAAACTCGGGAAAGCGCTCGTAGAATCGGTTCTCCCTCAGCACATCACGCAGAAACTTTTCCGTTTCGGGGTCAGCGCTGCATATCTCGGTTCCCTCGGTGAAGCAGAGTCTTGCAAGCTCGCCGCAGAGCGCCTTTGCAGCGCCCAGCGAAGCCACTCTTCTGCTGCCGCCGTTAAGACCGCCCTTTCGGGTGTAGCGCCACTCGCCGCCGCCGTTGTAGATATCCTCCCAGCGGGTGATATCCGCATACGCAGCCGAAAGCATGGGACTGCATTTCTCGGCATTCCTGCCGAGCAGCCAATTTCTGAAACCCAAATCCTTTCCTCCTTTATCAGTTACGGAGAATCCTCTCCGGCGGAGCCTTTCCCCGCTGACATGATGATAAACCATCCGCAACTGCAAAAAACTGCAAACGCAAAAATGGCGTAAAAAAAACTCCCCGAAGGGAGGTATCAGACCGTCGAAAAAGTTATCAAAATGCCCGCTTTGCGGGCGAAAACATAGCTTTTCGACAAGCTTAAACCTCCCCGAAGGGAGGTTGTGGATATCTCGCTATGATCGCTTTACTAAGGCGTTCACGCCTTGCACAGCTGCCAGAATGCCACTGCACTTGCCGCCGCAACGTTGAGGGAATCTACGCCGTGGGTCATGGGTATCTTTACGGTGTAGTCGGCAGCGGCGATGGTGCTTTCCGAAAGTCCTGTGCCCTCTGTGCCGAGGAGTATAGCAAGCTTCGGCTCTGCCGCAGGATCGGGATGATCGATGCTGACCGAGCGGTCGGTGAGCGCCATTGCTGCGGTGGCAAAGCCAAGCTGCTTCAGTTCGATGAGATAATCCTCCTGCGCAAAATACGTCCAGGGTATCTGGAACACCGTTCCCATGCTGACTCTCGCCGCACGCCTGTAAAGCGGATCGGAGCAGGGTTTTGTCAGCAGCACTGCGTCCACATTCAGTGCGGCGGCAGAACGGATGATCGCTCCGACATTGGTGGGATTCACCACATCCTCCAGCACTGCAATGCGCCTTGCGCCGCTGCATATCTCAGAAACGGACGGAAGCTTCTTTCTGCGCATGGCGCACAGCGCTCCCCTTGTCAGCTTGAAGCCTGTGAGCTGCGTCAGCACATCGAAGGGTGCGGTGTATACCGGCACATCCCCGAGCCTTGCGATAAGAGGCTCGCTGTCCAGCTGTTTATCCTCGATGAGCATAGCTATCGGCTCGTAGCCTGCATCCAGTGCAAGACCTATAACACCGCTGCTCTCCGCAATGAACACGCCCTCGCAAGGCTCGTAATAATGCAGCAGCTGCGGCTCGGAAAGCCTTGCAAAGATATCAAGCTCAGGAGCGGAAAAGTCTGTTATACGAATGATCTCCATCTCAGCGCACCTCTGTCATCCACACACGCATCTGATTCTCGCCACGGTTGCCCCAGGTGTAGTACGGGATAGCCACCGCCTCGCAGGGGGTATCTTTAAGCGGTACAAAGCTGTAAAGGCTGCCGTTCTCCTCGCTTCTGTACGCCTCTGCGGTGATGGTGAATGCGCCGTCCAGAGCCTCGACACGTTCATCCGATACGGTGAGCTTTCCGCCACGCTTCAGGGAAAGCGGCAGGATATCGCCGTTGTCCCTGCCCTCGAAGCAGTAGACCAGCGGACCTCTTGTGATGGCGGTGCAGCCTGTAAGCTCAGGCACCTTCGCACTTGCATAAACATATCTCGGAGTATCATCCAGCGTAAGCGCAAGCTCATCGCCTGCCGTGATATCCACATAAACATATCCCTTTTCGGGTGCTGTTTCAACAGCAGCGCCGTTCTTTGTGAGGGAGTATTCGCTGCTCCATGCAGGAATGCGCACTGCCATTCGTCCGCTGCCCTCTGCCACACTATAGTTCACTGTGAAGCCGTAGGGATACTCTGTCCTGCAGACAAGCTTCACACCGTTTGCAAAGGACACCTCGCCATCCGCATACAGGTGGCAGTAGCAGGTGCTTTCGTTCTCTCCGTAAGCGTACTTGCCGATTGAGGAGATGAGTCTCGCCGCATTGGGCGGGCAGCAGGCGCAGGTATGCCAGCCGGGGCGCTGAGTTTTCGTGTGCCAGTGAGTGGATGCACACGCCGAAATGCCGGGAATTATCTCCAGCGGATTGCAGTAGAAGAACTTCGTGCCGTCAAGCTGAACTCCCGCAAGCACGGTGTTGTAGAATGCACGCTCCATCACGTCCGCATATTCGCTGTCTGCGTCGGATTCCAGCATACGGGATGCAAAGAACATAAGTCCTATGGAAGCGCAGGTCTCGTTGTAGGCGGTGTCGTTGGGGAGGTCATAGTCCACAGTGAACGCCTCGCCGTTAAGTGAGGAGCCTATGCCGCCTGTTATGTACATACGCTTTCTTGTGATGCTCTCCCACAGCCTGCGGCAGGCAGCCATCAGCTCCTCATCGCCGTTCTCGGAAGCCACATCCGCAGCGCCCGTGTAGAGATACACCGCACGCACCGCATGACCTACAGCGTCATTCTGCTGCTTCAGGGGCGCAAAGCTCTGCTGATAATAATTATCCTCGGCGTTGTTGCCCCACACCGTCCAGTCACGGGCAGCCTTTTCACGCTTATAGAACTCGGTATCCACACCACGGATGTTGACAAAATGCTCCGCAAGCTCCAGACAGTGCCTGTTGCCTGTCAGGCGGTACATCTTCATAAGTGCAAGCTCCACCTCAGGGTGTCCCGGGTAGCCCTCCCGTCCCTTAGTGATGAAGATATCGTAGATATGCTCCGCATTCTTCTCCATGACTTTGAGCAGCTTGTCCTTGCCTGTGGCTTCATAATATGCGCAGGCAGCCTCCATCATGTGGCCCGAGCAATAAAGCTCGTGACCCTCCAGCAGGTTCTTCCAGCGCTTTTCCCTGTCCTTTATGGTGAAATAGGTGTTGAGATATCCGTCCTCATCCTGCGCCTCGGCAATGATGTCTATAAGCTCATCGGCGGTCTTTTCAAGCTCCTTGTCGGGGTAGGATATCAGCGAGAAAGCCGCAGCCTCCAGCCACTTTGCGGCGTCGCTGTCCTGAAACACCATGCCGTAAAAGCCGTCTCCCACATCCTCACCACGCAGCGCCTTAGCCGCATTGATGAAATTCTGCACCACATGGCTCTTTTCCGCACCCTCTGCCCTGTCCTTCAGAACATCATACTGATAGGGTATCACGGTGTCCTTGATGAGTCTCTGCCAGCGGTTGATGAAGCCGCCTGAAATATATCTGCCCGAATCTATCTGCCTGTGTGTTTTCATAATCATATTTCCTTTCTTGACAAAAGCCTTTATATGTATTATAATCTTATTACAAGGCAAAATAAATGGATAATATTCCGAATTATATGGAGGATATTCTTGAACGAGATAATTTTATCAAGCTCTGTGATGCCGATACTGTGCGGCTGCGATCATCTTGTGGCAGCAGAGCCTTTCTATCACGCAGACCGCACCGCAGATTTCCACGTTATGATATATGTGACGAAGGGCGTCATCTATGTTACGGAAGATGATACCGATTACGAAGTGAAAGCAGGCGAGCTGCTGTTTCTGAAAAGCGGCGTGCGGCATTACGGCAAGCAGCTCATCCCCCGAGGAACGAAGTGGTATTTCGCCCACTTCACCTGCCCGCAGACAGAACTCCCCGCCTTTCAGCCTGACAGCACGCCCATTCCGCAGTACACCAAGCTCGAAAACACACTTTCCCTGCCGAAGCATCTGACCGATCTTGCAGGCACCTCGACGGAGCGTGACATTGAGGAGCTGATACGCCACTTCAATTCAGATGATCCTCTGCGCTGCTGGAGTCTCAATGCCGAGCTGTTCTCGCTGCTGAGCCTGATAGCGCTTTCGGAGATGGACAAAGCAGCCGAACCATCCTTTGCGGAAACGGTGGCAATATATCTTTCGGAACACATGCGTGAGCCGTTTTCGGGCAAGCGCATCAGTCAGGAGTTCTATCTCAGCTACAAGCACATTGCCATGCTGTTCAAATTCAAAAAGGGCATGACCATGCAGCAGTATCACACAAAGCTGCGCATGAACGAGGCGTGCCGCCTGCTGCGCTCCACGCTTCTGCCCGTGGGAGAGATCGCATCACAGCTCGGCTATCAGGATATGCTTTATTTCAGCCGCTGCTTCAGGTCGTACAACGGCTGCAGTCCCACAGCATACCGAAAACGACCTCACATATACTAAAAAATCGGACCGCACAGTTCAGTGCGGTCCGAAATTTTTATGCCTTATTCTTCTTCCTTGCGTCTGCGGATGGAAACCATTGCGCCCGAAGCTGCAAGAACAGCCATCATTACAGGAATAGCATTTGCGCCTCTTGTATCGGGGTTTGTGCTGCCATCAACATCATCAGGATCGTTGTCGTCATCAGGTGTGACAACCACGCCGCCCGCACCCTCGGGGATCACTGGTGTATCGGGATCGATGTTACCATCAACGGAATCGACCGTGAAAGGATCGTCAGGATCAACGGGATCTGTAGGATCAACAGGATCTACGGGATCTACAGGATCTACGGGCTTATCGGGAACAACGACGGGATCGTCGGGATCCTCTGGGTCATCTGTCTCGGTAGGCTCGTCAGGATCAACAGGATCAACGGGATCAACAGGATCAACGGAAGTCGGATGCCAAGCGGTCTTAGGAAGACAATACTCAGGAACAACTCCTTGGCTCACAGAACGACATGGCTACGATCCGACTTGGGAACAACGACGGGATCGTCGGGATCCTCTGGGTCATCTGTCTCGGTAGGCTCGTCAGGATCAACAGGATCAACGGGATCAACAGGATCAACGG
>JAZSGG010000064.1:0-1833 GCA_045532595.1 Oscillospiraceae bacterium
AAGAACATCGTAAAGACGCTGCTTGAAAACTACGGCTTTGAGGTGATCGACCTCGGCAAGGACGTGGACTATCAGGCAGTGGTGGACGCTGCGATAAAATACGACGTGCGCCTTGTGGGTCTGAGCGCCCTCATGACCACCACCTTAAAGAGCATGGAAGCGACCATCGAGCTGCTCCGTCAGAACAACGTGAACTGCAAGGTAGTTGTGGGCGGTGCGGTGCTTACTCCCGAATACGCCGAGAAGATAGGCGCTGATTTCTACGCAAAGGACGCTAAGGAAACGGTGGATATTGCGAAGAGGGTCTATGCTTGACAGAATACTCGATGATTACAGATTCAGCGGATTTATATATACTTCTGACGGCGACAGATTCCTTACGCACGGCTTGGCTGACTATGAGAATAATATCAGTTTTGAACGGACGAGCCGCTTCTGCATAGCTTCGCTGACAAAGCAGTTTACCGCTTTTGCTGTGATGCTGTGTATGGAAAAGGGTCTGCTGGATATTGCAGACAGTGTCAGTCGCTATATCCCCGAATATGTTTACGGTGATAAGATAACTATCAGAAATCTGCTGGATATGACATCGGGAATAACAGATGCTTATCCATCGGAGGATGAGGTAAATGCAGTATCAGACTGCTTTAACGGCGATACCATCCACAAGGAATATTGGGAAAAGTACATTGCCTGCTTCATTTCAGAGTTCAGCGAGGGTAGTTTATTTGACTATCTCAACAGTCAGCCACCCTCATTTGCAGCAGGAGAGGACTATCTATACTCAAACTTCAATTACCTGCTGCTCGGCATTATCGTTCAAAGGGTTGCAGGAACAGGTTTAGATGAGTTTTTATCTGAGCATGTTTTTGGCATTCTCGGCATGAATGACACCTTCTTTGGCACATCCAAAGCAATCATAAAGGGATATGACCGTGACCTATACACCGAGCTTCCTGATTACAGCGGTGCTGATTTCGGGATGGTCTCCACCATTGACGATCTGATTAAATGGTGCAGCGCTTTGCTGAACAGGCGTATACTCAATTCGGAAAGCTACGATATGCTGCTTTCACCGAACAAATTCGGATATTGCTTCGGACTGCACAAAGCCGAGGGAAAGAATGTATATCGTCATGATGGCGTTATGATGACTATGCAGATTGAAATGTCATTTGATTATGACAGCGGTGAGATAAGCATCGGCTTAATGAACCGATTGCCTGAGCCGTCTGACGAACGCCGTATAATGTATTATCCTATCAGCGATATTGATGACGGAAAGGTAAAGCTTGAGGTCTGGGATATGCTGAGCAACGCTGAATTTTCGCTTTATTCACTGGAGCTGATCGATTCGGGCGGAAAAACGTGTTATTCGGTAAAGAATGATGATATTCCACTATTATCAGTCAAGAATAACGGCAAACAGCGCAACGCAACCGAGTTTACTACCGAGGAAGAGCGCTCGATATGGCTGGATATGAATGAAATGCTGGGCGGCGATTATAAAATGAACGAAAGATACTATCTGCGTGCAGAAGCATACAGCACCGAATTATCTCAACTGGGTATGGTGCATTTAAGTAACGGCGAATGGGTCAGCAGATATTATAATGTTTTCCATCAGCGTAAAAGCGCATTGGATCTATTTATCGAAGCCGTTTCCATAGTTGGCACATAATTGATATGACAAGGAGTTCCGATGAACGACAAGAAGCTCACAAAAGCGCTCCGCAAGGAGCTTAAAGCCGTGGAAAAGCAGGAGCAGCGCATGGAGCGTGCGGCTATGAAGGCGAAGGACTCTGCGCTGAAGGAAAAGCTGCAGAGCAAGAT
>JAZSGG010000030.1:0-21807 GCA_045532595.1 Oscillospiraceae bacterium
ACGGCGGCTGGTGGGGCATGTTCGGCTCCGCTGACATGGCTGTCCGTGAGCAGGGCATGGAGCTTTACAAGTCCATGTGGACTCAGATATCCGAGCGCTTCAAGGATTACTCCTATAAGCTGATATTCGAGGCTGCAAACGAGGAGCTGGGCGACCGCCTGAACGATAAGGAGATCACAGGCTCAAAGGGCATACTCACACAGGATGAGTGCTACGAAAAGGCTTATGAGATCAACAGCGAGTTCGTAAATGTGGTTCGCTCCACAGGCGGAAACAACGCCGACCGTTTCCTGCTGATCGCAGGCTACAACACCGATATCACCATGACCTGCGACGATCGCTTCAAGATGCCCGAGGACACTGCCGAGAACAAGCTGCTGCTCTCCGTGCATTACTACACTCCCTGGGATTACTGCGGCACCGACGCCGTTACACAGTGGGGCTCTCCCTCCGACTACGACGAGATGAACAAGCTGTTTGAGCGCCTGAGCAAGTTCTCCGAGGCAGGCTACGGCGTTGTTATCGGCGAATATGCGGTAATGGGCGGCGGCAAGGAGAACGTCACCGACTTCTACAACAACCTGCTGGACAACTGCGATCTTTACGACTTCTGCCCTCTCCTGTGGGACTGCAGCGAATTCTACAAGCGCCGCAGCCTTGCATGGGCTAACGAGGACATCGGCAATATCTTCGATACACGCCGCTACGCAAAGAGCGAGGAAGGAATCCCCACCGAGGACATCAAGGCTGCCGCAAAGCAGCGCATAGATGACGCTTACGCCGCTGCAAACGAGGCTTTCCTTGACGAAGTGGATATCCTCCCCGCAGACGACAAGGCTGTTGCATGGATCATGTTCCAGAGCGGCGACTGGGGCGTTGCCTACAGCGTGGGCGATAACTACGACCCCACAAACAAGACCAAGGGCGTTCTCGCACAGAACGTTGAGATCACAGGCGAAGGCACCTACACCGTAAGCCTTGACTTCTCCGATATCGGCGGCGTTTACGGCACAGCATTCTCCGCACTGGGTATCTCCAACGGCGAGATCCTCTTCCCAGGCTACACCGTGACTATCGACAAGATACTCATCAACAACGCTCCCTACGAGCTTGCAGGCAGAGAGTACACCGCATCCGATGATGAGAAATGCACGAGAGTAAACCTCTACAACGGCTGGGTATCAAAGCCCCCCGCAGAGGCAAGAACTCCCGATGGCGATCTGACAGGCTGCACAGCACAGATCATGCCCCTCGGCAACAAGGACAAGGTGACCACCATCTCCATCACCTTCACCTACAAGGCACCCTGATTGAAAATCATGAATACAGACCCGGCGGCAACGTCGGGTCTTGCTGTAAAATCACAACATCTGTTAGGAGAATAAATTATGGGAAACTACAGGAATTTTGAGCTGGTAGTATATTTCATCGCACACGGTGTAAAGCACACCGACGAACAGACCCTTCAGAAGCAGATAGATTTCTTCTCGAAGCACATGCGCCTTGACAAGGTGTATATCGAGCCCTTCAGGGACGGCTGCTTTGCCACCGAGGACGAGCTGAAGCTGTGCAGGGATGTGTTTCAGCGCAACGGCATAAAGACAGAGGGCGGCATCACAACAAGCATGCCCGACCCCGAGGGTGCCGCAAAAAAACAGCGCATCTTCAACGTGATGTGCTATAACGACGAAGCAATGATGAACACCCTGAAGCAGGTCTGCGAGATGAACGCAAGAGTGTTCGGAAGCTTCATCATAGACGACTTTTTCTTCACCAACTGCACCTGCGAAAAGTGCAGGAACGGCAGGGATGAATTCAACCGTGAGCATGGCATCACCGACGGCAGCTGGCAGGCTTACCGCTGCGACCTTATGTACAAGGCATCGCAGAAATATGTCATCGCTCCCGCAAAGGCTATTGCACCCGACTGCAGGATAACCATCAAATATCCAAACTGGATGGAATCCTATCAGGAAACAGGCTACGACCCCGCTTCGCAGAAGGAGATCTTCGACCTCATCTACACAGGCACAGAGACCCGTGACCCCATAAACCACGATCAGCACCTGCCCCGCTATCTCTCCTATTCGCTTATGAGCTATATGGAAAAGATGGCTCCCGAAAGAAACGGCGGCGGCTGGTTTGACCCCTACGACTGCAGGATGCTGGATTACTACCTCGAGCAGGCGTACCTCACCGCCTTTTCAAAGCCGAGAGAGATGATGATGTTCTGCTTCCAGAGCCTCGTGGACACCGTGAACGTGCCTGCGCTCGGCTTTATGCTGGATAAGCTGGATTCCCTCCTTGATAAGCTCGGTAAGCCTGTGGGCATCCCCTGCTATATCCCCAACGCATCTCAGGGCGAGGATAATGTGCAGGACTATCTCGGCATGAACGGCTTCCCCGTGCTGCCTACGCCCGTTTTCGAGGAGGACGCTCCCGAGATGCTGCTGACAGCCTCCTCCGCTTATGACGAGGACATCGTCGCAAAGCTGGAGAACTACATCGCAAAGGGCGGCAAGGCTGTTGTAACGGCAGGCTTCGTGAATGCGACCCTCGGCAAGGGCATTGAACGCATCACCTCCATCCGCAGCAGAGGCAGACGCCTCACCACCAATGCATTCTGTGCGGAGAACTCCTTCTTCTTCGACAGATGGGAGAGAGCAAGCTCCGAAAAGGCGCTTACAGTGCCTGTGATGGAATTCCGCAACAACGCCACCTGGGGCGCTATCTGCAAGGCTATCTCAGAGGAGGAGGCATGCACGCTGCTTGCCCGTGACACCTACGGCGACGGTCAGATGATGACGATGGTGCTGCCCGATGTGTTCTCCGATATAAAATATCTCCCCGAGACCGTGCTTTCACGCATGAGGAGAGAATTTGAAGTAAACGGCATCCGCCTTGACGCAAAGGGACAGATAAGCATCTTCGTTTACGATAACGACAGCTTTGTTATCTACCCCTACGTTGACAACGGCACCTATGACAGCGATATAACAGTGCATATCAGAAACGCAGAGAGCATTACAAGGCTCTCTGACGGCAGGACTATCGCTCCGCGTTACACCGAAAACGGCGTAGCTGCTTTCAGGCTGCGTGCGGAGGTCGGCAAGTTCGTCGGCTACAGCATAACAAGGAAATAACTATATGAAACGACTTCAGAATGTTCAGTATACCTACAGCAGTCTTTCCGTGCCGGGCGGCGGCTTTGTCACGGGATTTGTGTTCCATCCGAAGTTTCCCGATATCCTCTATGCAAGGACGGATATCGGCGGCGTTTACCGCTTCTGCTTTGAGGACAGCAGATGGCAGCCGCTCTGCAACAGCTTTACGGAGTTTCAGCACCACCTCACTCAGCCGCTTTCGATAGCACTGGATGAGGAGCGCCCCGAGATGCTCTACGCCATGTGCGGCAACCTCAGAAAGGGTGCAACGGGCGGCAGGGCTGCCCTGCTGATATCCGACAACTACGGCGATACCTTCACCGAAAAGCCTGTTCCCTTCTGCTGCAACGGAAATTCCCCCGCACGCTCCACCGCCGAAAGGCTTGCTTACAAGGATGGCAGGCTGTATTTCGGCTCACAGGGGGATGGTCTGTGGCTCTCCGAGGACAACGGCGACAGCTGGGAAAGGCTCGGCTTCCGTGAGGAGAACATCGTATTCGTACACTTCCCCGAGGGCAGCGATATCATGATAATCTCCTGCTCGGGCGAGACTTGCGCAGACGGCAGCGACCGTGCGCACACGCTGTATGTGAGCTGCGACCTCGGCAAAAGCTTCGAGCCATTGCCTATACCCGAGCCTCTCTGCGACCCTCGCTGCGAACACAACGGCTTTGTTGCAGGCGGCATAGCCTGCCACGGCAAGGATATACTCATTACGTTCACCCACTCCATAAAGAGCAATCCATGGGGCGGCTGGAACGATTTCTCCTGCGATAACGGCGGCGGCTTTGACGGCAGGCTGTATCACTACGAGATAAGCGGCGGCAGAGTGCTTTTCAGAGAGGATATCACCCCCACTCTCAGCGGCTTTGCGGACGAAAACGAGCGCCGCAGGCTGCCCTTCGGACTGGGCGGTGTGGATTTCGTTTCTGATACTCTTGCGGTATGCTCCGTGGGAGGTCACGGGGACGCTGTTTTTGTCTCCCATGACTTCGGCAGAAGCTACAGCAGGATAAAAAGCACCGATACCGAGAACATTCAGGTGGATGTGCCGTATCTGAAGCCCGAATACAACGGCGGCAGGCTGCCTCTCCACTGGACGAGCTGCCTGCGCATAGACCCCTTCCATCCCGATTACGCTGTGATAAACACAGGAACAGGCGTGTTTGCGCTGAAGGATATCGGCAGCGATGCGCCGTATATCGCAACCCACACCATCGGCATTGAGGAGACTGTTCACATGAACATCTACGGCCTGCCGAGCGGAAAGAACCGTGTGATAGACCTTGTGGGAGACCTCGGCGGCTTTGCGTTCAATGATCTCGGCAGACCCTGTGAGAACTCCTTTGCGGACGAGAACGGTCACCGCTACATCACCTGCCTGAATGCGGATTTCCTGCACAGCGACCCCGACACCTTTATCGCCACCGCAAGGGGCAACTGGACAGGTCACACAAAGGGCGGAGTTATCCTCACCCGTGACGGCGGAGAAAGCTTCACGCATATCGGATATCCCACAGGCATCTCGCAGCAGCTGGACGAGATATCCGAGCTCATCCAACGTCCCAACACGAACAGCGGCTGGGCTGCGATAACTGCGGACGGCAGATATATCCTGTGGACTCTTGCGCACAAGTGGATGCAGATTCCCTGCTCTGCGGCGGTGAGATACGATATCGCAGAAAAGCGCTTCACTAAGATAAGGATATCCGACCTTAACGGCTGCGATATCTCGGACAGCGAGCATCATATAAAGATATTCAGCGACCGCACCGACCCTAAGAGAGCCTACGGCTTCGGCGAGAGCGGTCAGCTGTATGCAAGCTTTGACGGCGGTGCAGGCTTCCGTCAGGTGAGCGTTTCGGGCGGCTTCCCCGAATGCAGGATGTCGGGCATCGACGGCTTCAAGGGCGGCGAGATTCGCTTTCTCCACAACGAGAGCGGCGTGTGCTATGCGGCACTGAAGGAGCATGGTCTGTGGCGGCTGGAGTTCGGCGAAAACAGCGTTTCGGCACAGCAGATATCCGACAGCTTCGTAAAGGCGGTTGGCTTCGGAAAGGGCGACGGGGATGCTCCTGCGCTCTACATCAGCGGCGTGCTTTTCGGAGAATACGGCTTCTGGCGCAGCTTTGACCTCGGCGAAAGCTGGGCAAGGATAAACACCGATGCGCAGATGTTCGGCGGCATAGTTTCAATGGACGGCGACCTCAGGGAAAGAGGCCGTGTCTACATCGCCTCAGGCACCCGAGGCGGCCTTTACGGCGACGAGATCCACACATAACGGAGATGACAATATGACAGCAGAAAGCATTATATTCGACCTTGACGGCACCCTATGGGACAGCTCGGAAAGCGTTGCGGAAGCATGGACAGAGGCGCTACGCATGATGGATGAGCCTGCGGTATCGGGCATGACGGTGACCATACAGGATATGCACCGCATCATGGGCAAGACCATGGACGAGATCGCCGATACGCTGTTCCCGATGCTCCCACAAAAGCAGCGGATGGATATCCTCGGGAAGTGCATGGAGCATGAAAATGCGTACATTTCACAGCACGGCGGCAGGCTGTTCGAATGCGAGACCGAAACACTGGAGAAGCTCTCGCAGAGCCACAGGCTGTTCATCGTCAGCAACTGTCAGAAGGGCTATATTGAGGCTTTCCTGCAGTTCAGCGGCTATGGACGATACTTCGCCGACCACATGTGCTGGGGCGATACCGAGATGCCGAAAAGCTACACCATAAAGGCGCTGATGGAACGCTGCGGCTGCAATAGCGCAGTGTATGTCGGAGATACGCAGGGCGACTGCGACGCATCCTTTGACGCAGGCATTCCGTTCATCCATGCGGCTTACGGCTTTGGCGAGATATCCACACCCGAAAAGGTGGCGGCGGCTATCCCCTCGCTTTCGGCGCTCGCTGAATGCGCACTTATCTGATACACAGCAAAAGGCGGTATTCCTTTGGGAGTACCGCCTGTTTTTGTTTCACATTATCTCTGCGCCGTCTATATTCAGCGTGCCTGCAAGCACCTTTATCCTTGCCTCGTGAGCGCCTGTGGGAAGTCCGTAGCGGCTGAGGAAGATCTCTCGTCCGCAGCTGCCGTTAAGCTTCACCTGCTCCGTCACGCCGTCGATATCCACAGCAAGCTCCGCTTCACCGTTTCCGCCGAAGATGGCGAAGCCGCTGCCCTCAAAGCGGAATATCACCTCTGCGCCTGCTTCTCCCGTGGAGAGAGTGCGCCTGTAATCCGCAAAGCCTGTCATGGTGTTGTGCCGCCACTCGCCGATGTAACAGAACTCGCTGTCGGTATCATCGCAGCGGCGGATGGAGTAGCTCTCGCCGATCGGGCGGACATCAAAGCCTGCGAACATGTTCCTGTTATAGGAGCTGTACAATGCCGCTCTGCCTGCGCAGAGTATGACCTCATCGTCATACTGCGCCACATGAGTGCGGTTGATATAGGCATTGACCCTGCCACGCTCTGCAGCTATGTGTATCTCATTCAGCTCATAGGGCGAGATATCCGCACTGCCCTCGGCTATAACTTCTGCATTGCGGCGCAGCTTCCAGGTGCCGTTCTCATAAAGCAGGATGGAATATCCGCTGTTGCCGCTGCAGGTCATGAAGCAGCGCACGCCTGCACCGATGTAGTTCTCCTCAGGCTTTTCGGAGCGAGAAAGCTTCACCTTCACAGTGATGCTGTAGTTATACCAGCGGTCGTCGCCGAAGCAGGTCACGGGATTCGGTGTGCCGCCCCACTCCATCGCCTTTGTTTCTGGCGTGATGAGCTGCGTCAGCAGATACTCTCCATCGGTGGGAAGTATCTCAAATGCGCCGCCCTGATCGGTGGTGAATCTCGGTGCGCCGCCCCTTGCCGCAATAATGTCATCGCCGTAATTGAAGTCATCGCTGTACGGCAGCGGCAGGAGTTCGGAGGTGTACTTGTTTCTCTGCGCTTCGCCTGTTTCAAGGGTAGAGACAGTCACCAGCGAATACGGCTTCAGCGTTACTGTATAGCTGTAGCAATCCCCTGCCCTATCGGGAGTTATGCTGCCGATGTGCCTGAAATAGTTCTCGTCATAGCTTCCGCTGTCAGCGCCTCGGGTCTCCCATATATGCACGGTCTTGTCAGCGGTTACGGTGATGTGATATTCCAGCGGCTTATCGGTGGAGTTCACGATAACGGTGCTGTAATCGCCTGTTTCGGGGTCGCAGGCGGTCATACAGCTGTGAACGGTATCCACCAGTGCGTGACCATCGCCGCCGACCTTGCTGTCGTTAAAGCAGGCGGAGTCTATAAAGCTCCAGCCCTTGCGGAAAAAGCGTGAGAAATGCAGGGACATATAATAGCCGCTGTCAAGGAAGTAATATCCGCTCCAAGGCTCGCAGGCAGTGATGAGCTGCTTGTGACAGAAGGTCACACCGTCATAATAGGCGGACACCACAGGCTGATACTCGTACAGCGTCATGCAGCCGCAGGGATACATCGCAACGATGCGGTTTGCCACATCCAGAACGCCGTTTATTCCCGCAAGACCCGAACCGTCAAAGCGTGCTGCGCCCTTTGAATAGGTCATGGGCGGACTTCCCTCGCTGAACCAAAGCTCCTTGCCGTATTCATCGGACATCAGCCTTGCCTTTTCGGTGGCGTGGCTCGTATAATGGCTGCCCACGATATCCACCGCACTGCGCAGCTCCTCGTCATCCGCCATTCTTGCCGCTATCCACCATGCGTTCTCCTCATCTGCCGCTACTATCTTTATTGCGGAGAAGTCGTAGGGGCATTCCGTCTCGCTCTTTAAGCGGCGGGCGATGTACTTTATCCAGTCGGAATCTATATCACGCTCGTTTCTCGATACGCTGACGTAATCAAAAACAAGTCCGTAGGTCTCGTATGCGGCGATGAGAGTCTCCTTATACCATCTGTATCTTGCGTCGTAGACATCCGCAGCGGCGGTGACCCATGCAGGCTCGCTCCAGTACAGCATATCGAGAGTCACATCGGGGTACTTCGCCTTGACATCTGCGGCAAGCTGATAGCCTGCGCCACGGCGGATATCCGCCTTTTCATCCTCGCTGCGCTTCACACACGGCTCAGTGCCTGATGAGGAATTTATATCCGAACCCATTTCAAGCTTCAGGTGGTTCACTCCTATGCCCTCTGCGCCGAAGATATGCTCCAGCAGCTCGTTATAGCGCTCGGGAGCTTCGTATTTATAATCCAGCAGCAGGCGTGAGGAATTGTTGCCGCTCACCATACCCGCACCACGGTACAGCTTGTTTTTCGCTGTGTTTGCCTTGCTGATATCTATGCTGATGTTCATGCTGTGTGCTCCTTTTTGATGATGGTTTAATTGTAGCATATTTCCATGGAAATGGCAAGAAATATAAGATTTTAAAAAAATTTTCCGCAGCCTCTTGACAACTGTGTATATCCATGCTATACTGTGTATATCGTATATATACAATTTCTACAGAGGTGCACCATGGATATCATTCTCAGCAATTCAACGGATGAGCCTATCTATCAGCAGATAATCTCTCAGATAAAGGCTCACATAATGAGCGGCGAGCTTGCCGCAGGGGACGCCCTGCCGTCAATGCGAATGCTTGCTCAGCAGCTGCGCATCAGCGTTATCACCACGAAGCGTGCCTACGAGGAGCTGGAGCGTGAGGGCTTCATAGAAAACTTCGCAGGCAAGGGCTGCTTCGTGAGAGCGCAGAACACTGATTTTCTGCGTGAAGAAAGCATCCGTCAGACGGAGGAGCTTCTCGCAAAGGCATGCGAAAAGGCACGCCTGTGCGAGCTTACCCTCGACGAGATGAAAGAGATGCTTGAACTAATGTATGGAGGAGATACAGATGAGTAACTTCGGAAATGCTATTGAAATAAGCGGTCTTACCAAAAAGTACGACGGCTTCACACTTGATAACGTCAGCTTCAACGTGCCTAAGGGCTGCGTGATGGGCTTTATCGGTCAGAACGGCGCAGGCAAGACAACCACCATCCGTGCGCTGCTGAACATAATCAAAGCAGACAGCGGCAGCATAAAGCTGCTGGGTATGGACCATATAAAGGACGAATATGAAATGAAGGAGCATATCGCTGCGGTTTTCGATGAGATGCCGTTCAACGAGAGCTTCAATGCAAATCAGATATCTGTCATGTTCAGAGGTCTTTACGGCGCATGGGACGAGGAGAAATTCTTCGCTTATCTCGACCGCTTCTGCCTGCCCAGAAAAAAGCCTGTCAAGAAGTTCTCAAAGGGCATGAAGATGAAATTACAGATAGCCACCGCACTCTCCCACGGTGCAAAGCTGCTCATCATGGACGAGGCAACAACAGGTCTCGACCCCGTGGTACGAAACGAGATACTGGATATCTTCCGTGAATACATACAGGATGAGGAGAACAGCATCCTCATGTCCTCCCACATCACCTCTGACCTCGAAAAGATCGCAGACTGCGTTACCTTTATTGACAAGGGACACATCCTGCTGACAGGCTACAAGGATGAGATACTGGAAAACCACGCCGTCATCAAGTGCGGCAAATCCGATCTCGCTGAGATTGCCGCTGAGGACTACATAAGCGCACGCATAAATGAATTCGGCGCCGAGGTCATGGTGGCGGATGTGAACGCCGCAAAGGCAAAGTATTCGGGTCTTACTTTCGATAAAACCACCCTTGAGGAGATAATGCTGTTCTATGTGAACAGAGAGAAAAAGGAGTGGTCGTGATGAAAAAAGGCTCTTTTTCCGCACTGCTGTGCCGTGAGCTGATATGTGTGAGTAAGGCTATGAAATCATATATCATCATGATGCTGATAATGGTGCCGATGCCGTTCCTCTGTCTGCTTAGCTTCAGGCACGGCAATCTCGGTATGCTTATCCCCGAGGAAGCACAATGGATATTCCTCGGCGTAGACGGCATCACCCTCAAGCTGTCCATACTGGCAGGCGGTGCAGCGCTTGCCATGTGTTCCTCAGACAGCATGGGCTGTGATATTGCTCTCAAATGGGATCATTTCCGCCGCAGCACGCCTGTCCCTCCCGCAAAGATGGCTCTTGCAAAGATAACGGTGCAGGCAATGTTCTCTGCGGCTGCTATCATAATATCGACACTGCTGATATGGCTGATGGATATTGCACTCGGCGTGAGCTTTTCCGCAACAGACGTGGCAATGGCTCTGACTATGGTTGCTGCGATAACTCTGCTTTCTGTGCTGGCTCTGCTTTTCGTTACGGCGTTTAAATCCGTGGACAAGGGCATGCTTATACTGTTTGGCTGCCTGATGGCAATAGCGACAACGATATCTCTGTACATTAAAAACAACGAACAGTCCTCAGACGCAACAGATCCGGAGCGTATGGCGCAGATCAGAGAAAAGACGATGGATATCTGCACTGATCTTCTGCCGTTTCTGCCTTTCATCCTTATCGGTACACTTGCGCTGGGCGTTGTGGGTCTTACACTGCTGTATAAAAGGAGGGAGAAATAATGGGCGGACTTCTTTACAAAAACTTCTTCCACTACAGGATAGAGCTTATCGTGCTGGGCGTTCTTCAGGCGCTGTGCAGCCTGACAGTCATTCTTCTGGCATGCACAAGCAACGGTCAGACAAACGCTACGGAAACAATGATAATGAACAGCGCACTGGCATACGGAATCATATTCTTCCTTACAGGCTTTTTTGAGAGCGGACTGTTCGCCCATGATGAAAAGCCCGCCGCTATGGCGTTCCTGATATCTACACCGATGGGCGCTAAGCACCATATCCAGAGCAAGTATATCTCCATCCTGCTGATAAACCTTGCGGTGCTTTTCTGCTGCTTTCTGACGGACACCGTGGCGGTAGTCATCGCAGATGATGTGGCTGTTTCTCTCGGCTCGGTGCTGCTTATCATCTTCAGCGGAAACATGATAATTGAAGCATTTTCCGTGCCGTTCCTCGTGCGCTTCAGCTCTAACCACGGCGTAGGTGTGAAGGGAGCGACCTTAGGCGTTATATGCGCTATCGTGGGACTGTATGTGCTTTTCGGAGATATCTCGATGTTCATGGAGGATGACTTTTTAGAGTCGCTTGCGAGATTCTTCACGCAGGGAAACATCGTCCTGATGCTGGGACTGTTTCCGTTCGTTTCGATGGGGCTGTATTATCTTTCCTATCGCATTTCCCTGCTGCTGTTCAGAAAGGGGGCGGAAAGCTATGACGGATAAGAAGCGCACCCTTATAAGACTGGGAATATTCCTGCTGATATCCTTCCTGCCGTTCCTCATCATAGTGCCGATAATGAACGCCTACTACGGTGCACCCATCTTCGAGTGCGAGGAGGCTGCCGCTCCTGTGTATGCCCTCGGCGTGTTCGGAATGATGATACCGTCCGTTGCGCACCTTGTCACAAGGCTCGTGACAAAGGAGGGCTTCAGAAACACCTACCTTGCCGCTAACCTCAAAGGTAATGTGAAATGGTACATAGCGTCTGTGGTGGTGAAGCTTATCGAGGCTGTGCTGTGCGGCGTGATGATATGGCTCATCTACGGCAACGGCATGAGCTTCTCCGAGGCATTCAGCTTTGACGAGCCTGCACTGAAGATCGGCACACTGTTATTGCAGCTTGCGTTCACGCTGGTGGTGTTCTTCCCTGCTTTCGGTGAGGAATGGGGCTGGCGTGGCTACATGATGCCTAAGCTCACCGAGCTTATGGGCAGACCTGCCGCTATCGTTGTCGGCGGCGTGATATGGGGTCTGTGGCACGCACCGCTCACCGTTTCGGGACATAACTTCGGCACGGAGATGAATCCGCTGCTTACCGTCCTGCTGATGTGCGTATTCTGCGTACTGGTAAACGTGTTCCTTACCCTGCTGACAGAGCGCACTAAGAGCATCTACCCCGCCTCCATCTGCCACATGGTGACAAACAACATGGGCGTAGGCATGCTGCTGATACTTTTCGGCACAGAGGCTTTCCTCGGAAGCCTGCCTGTTCTCCGTGCAACGCTGATGTTCCCCTTTGCTTCTGTCACTGCTGTGGTATGCTTTATACTGCTGATGAAAAAGGACAAGAAAAACGATACATGACAAATGCGCCTCTCCCGTAATGGGAGGGGCGCTTTTTGTGCTGTATAAGCGCCCTTAATGTTTGTGCAAAATCAACAAATAATGAGCAAAATTACGTTAAAATGTCACAAAACAAACATTGACCTTTTACTTAAAAAGTGGTACACTATAATTAATAAACATAACTAAGAATAATAGTGGAGGAAATTATGAGCAGCATTCTGTGCAGTGAAAATTTCAAGGCATTTTATGACAGCATCGAAAGAGTCGGACTTCCTCTGGAGCAGCTTGCGGATGTAGTTGCAGCTGAGCTTCCCACCATAGCGGGAGATATCTCCCTCGGAAGGATGACGATAAACTTCGCATCCCCGCCCATGCCATATAATCAGAGCGGAACCAGAGACACAAAGGTGCTGTACCTTTCGGAAAACGGTTTCGGAGAGGATACATTAACCACAAACTTTTCAACAGGCGATAACGGAGCTGTTATAATTTCATCGGCTCCCGTGAAAGGTCACAACTGGAGCAAGGACGAAGAAAACGAGATAACCTTCCTGCACAAGAGCCTTTTCGTTATATTCGGCCGCACACGCCTCATCAACATCGTAAAATCCTCACTTTCCAGCGATGCGCTCACGCAGCTGCCGAACTCCAACGGCTTCATCGCTATCGGAACCCGTCTGGCAGCGCAGAACAAGCTGCATGAATACACGGCAATGTACATCAATCTGAAGAATTTCAGATGCATAAACAGCCAGATAAGCAACAAGCACGGAGATGACGTCATTAAGGCGTATGCCATGACGGTGCATTCCATGCTGCAGGAGGATGAGGTCATCGGCAGACTCGGCGGTGACAACTTCACGCTGCTCGTAAAGGATGAGCGTGCGGAAGAGATCATCAGCAAGCTTTCCGAAATGACCGTGGAAGTTGAACTGGACAGCGCAAAAATGACCTTCATCATTGCTGCCCGCATGGGTGTTTATGATATCCACGAGGGCGACGCTATGACCCATGCAATGAACTGCATCTCCATCGCCATAAACGGCGCACGCCGCAATCCTGCGCTTAATGTGGTGAGATTCACGCCCGAGATAATGCAGAAGATAGAGCGTGAGCATGCTCTTACCGCCATGTTCGCAGGTGCGGTGAAGAACCGTGAATTCATCGTGTATTATCAGCCTAAGGTCGATCTTTCAAACAGCAGGATGTGCGGCTGCGAGGCACTGGTGCGCTGGAAGCGTGACGGCAGGATAATCTCCCCTGCGGAGTTCATCCCGGTGTTTGAGCGTGACGGCAACATCTGCGCACTGGACTTCTATATGCTGGACTGCGTATGCCGTGATATCAGAGAGTGGATAAAGCAGGGTCTGGAGCCTGTAACGGTGTCCGTAAACTTCTCCAAAACACACCTGCACGATCCGCATATCGCAGAAGAGATCATGGCGATCATCAACAAATACGGCATCGACACGAAGTACATTGAGGTGGAGATGACAGAGATGTCAGACTTCAACGATTACGACGCCTTCAAGGATCTTGTAACAAAGATGAAGGAAAACGGCGTAGTCACCTCCATCGACGATTTCGGCACAGGCTACTCCTCGCTGAACCTGCTTACGGACTTCATGTTCGATGTGGTAAAGCTGGACAAGTCCTTCCTTGACAACATCTCAAAGAGCAACAGCAGAACGGATGAGATAGTCGTCCGCAACATCGTCAAGATGATAAAGGAGCTGGGCATGAGCACCATCGCCGAGGGCGTTGAGACCGTTGAACAGGCACAGTTCCTGAAGGATATCGACTGCACCATGGTTCAGGGATATCTGTTCGATAAGCCGCTTTGCTGCGAGGAATTCGTGACAAGGCTCGCCGGAAAGGAATACGAAAAGCTGTTCTGATATATCGCACAAAGCCTGAGAGGGTCAATGACCTGCTCAGGCTTTTTTGCACTCTTTGCAGAAAAAACTTTCGCCGCAATGCAAGTTTTGAGATTTTCTGTGCATGATAAGTCTGAGATACGAAACTATCAGTACAGGAGAACAGCAATGATATTATCAGAGATAATCCGTAAAGCATACAACAGGAAGATATCCGAATGCAGCGACAGCGAGATATATTCTGCGCTGCTGCAGGCAGTTCACGCCATGGGGGAAAAGAAACGTCCGCCTGTCCCGAAAAAGAAGCTCTACTACATCTCAGCGGAATTCCTCATAGGCAGGCTGCTTTCAAACGACCTGATAAACCTCGGCATATACGATGAAGTCAGGCAGGAGCTTGCCGAAAACGGCAGGGATATCTCCGCCATTGAGGAACAGGAAAACGAGCCTTCCCTCGGCAACGGCGGTCTCGGCAGACTGGCGGCTTGCTTTCTCGATTCCATCGCAACACTGGGACTCTGCGGCGACGGCATCGGTCTGTGCTATCACTTCGGTCTGTTCAGGCAGGTGTTTGAGAAGAACGCACAGACCGCCCTGCCCGATAAATGGCTGAGCAAGAACAGCCCTCTCATGCGCACGAACACTGTCTACCCCGTGAGATTCGGCAACTGCACCGTCACCGCACGGATGTATAACATCAACGTCACGGGATATGAGGGCGTCACCAACAGGCTGCACCTGTTCGACCTTGAGAGCGTTGACGAAAACATCGTGGGCGAGGGCATCTCCTTTGACAAGGAGGATATCGCAAGGAACCTCACCCTCTTCCTCTACCCTGACGACAGCGATGAAAAGGGCAGGCTGCTGCGCATATATCAGCAGTATTTCATGGTATCCTGCGCCGCACAGCTGATACTGGACAAATGCACCGCAAGAGGCTGCAAGCTGCACGACCTGCACGAATACGCAGTGATACAGATAAACGACACCCATCCCACCATGATAATCCCCGAGCTTATCAGACTGCTTACAGCACGAGGACTCCCGATGGACGACGCTATCCGCACCGTGAGCCTCACCTGCGCCTACACCAATCACACCATTCTCGCCGAGGCGCTGGAAAAATGGGAGATGTCGCTGCTAAAAAAGGCAGTGCCGCAGCTTATCCCCATAATTGAGGTGCTGGACGACAAGGTGCGCAGGAAGTTCCCCGACCCGAAGGTGTATATCATCGACGGCGAGGAGCGTGTCCACATGGCGAATCTCGATATCCACTGCTGCTTCAGCGTGAACGGCGTTGCCTCGCTGCATACCGAGCTGCTGAGAAAAGAGGAGCTGAACAGCTTCTACAGGATATACCCCGATAAATTCAACAACAAGACCAACGGCATAACCTTCCGCCGCTGGCTGATGCACTGCAACCCCGAGCTTTCAGCGCTCATCACTCAGCTTATCGGCAGCGGCTGGAAGAAGGACGCCATGCAGCTAGTGCGCCTGCTCGACCATCGGGATGAGCAAGAGGTATACGACTCGCTGCTGCGGATAAAGCACAGTAACAAGCTGAAGCTGAAGGAATATCTGCTGAAAAAGCAAGGCGTTCAGCTTAACGAAAACTCGATATTCGATATCCAGATAAAGCGGCTGCACGAATACAAGCGGCAGCAGCTGAATGCGCTGTACGTCATCCACAAATATCTTGAGATAAAGAGCGGAAAGCTGCCCGAGACCCCGATAACCGTCATCTTCGGCGCAAAGGCTGCGCCTGCCTACACCATTGCGCAGGATATAATCCATCTGATACTCTGCCTGCAGCAGCTTATAAACAGCGACTCTGCCGTCAACCGACATCTCAACGTGGTGATGGTGGAGAATTATAACGTAACATGGGCGGAAAAGCTAATCCCTGCCTGCGATATCTCGGAGCAGATATCCCTCGCATCGAAGGAGGCAAGCGGTACGGGCAACATGAAGTTCATGCTGAACGGTGCGGTGACCCTCGGCACCGAGGACGGCGCAAATGTGGAGATACACCGTCTTGTGGGCGATGAAAACATCTATATCTTCGGTGATGACAGCAGCACCGTCGTAAAGCGCTACAAGGACGGCAGCTACAACGCACGGGAATACTACTCCCTCGACGCCGATATAAAGCGTGCGGTGGACTTCATCACGGGCAAGGAGCTTGTGAAACTCGGCGATAAGAAGCGGCTGGAGCGGCTCTCTGCGGAGCTTATCGGCAAGGACTGGTTCATGACCTTCCCCGATTTCAAGGACTATGTGCGGGCAAGGGAGAAGGCATATTCCGATTACACCGACAGAAGAGCATGGGCGGAAAAGATGCTCGTGAATATCGCAAAGGCAGGCTATTTTTCCTCGGACAGAACTATAGCGGAATACAACAGGGATATCTGGCGGCTGTGATGCAGATATCGGAAAGGAGCGCAGAATGAAGCTGCTGACACTGAACACCCACAGTCTTGTGGAGGATAACTATCCGCAGAAGCTCGAAGCCTTCGTGGAAGGCATAGCTGCCGAAAAGCCGCAGATCATCGCACTGCAGGAGGTGAATCAGAGCATTTCGGCAATGCCTGCGGAGGCGACGGAATATTATCATCCCTGCTGCGGAAATGCGGTGATAAAATGCAACAATTATGTTTACAGGGCGGCTCAGCTGCTGCGGGAAAAGGGCCTGGATTACTACTGGACTTGGCTGCCGATAAAAAAGGGATACGGTCAATATGACGAGGGCATTGCGGTGATGAGCCTCTCCCCTGTACTTGAAACGGATATCCTCACTGTAAGCGACAGCGACGACTACGAAAACTGGAAAACACGCAGGCTGCTGGGCGTGCGCACCGAAGCGCTGCCCGATGAGTGGTTCTTCAGCGTGCATTACGGATGGTGGGGAGATCCCGACGAGCCGTTCCGTCATCAGTGGATCCGCACCGCCGAACACATGACGAGATACGACAGCGTGTGGCTGATGGGAGATTTCAACGCCCCTGCAAGCATAAGAGGCGCAGCCTACGATCTTGTGAAGCGCTCCTTCTGGCAGGACACCTACGAGCTTGCTCAGGTCAGGGACAGCGGCGCCACGGTGAGCGGCAGCATTGACGGCTGGAAAGACGCCCCCGATACTGCCGAAGCCATGCGGATAGATCAGATATGGTGCAATAAAAAGGTGGTCATCACCAGCTCGGAAGTGGTGTTCAACGGCACCCGGCATCCCGTGGTATCCGATCACTTCGGCGTGATGGTAAGCTACGAAAGGAGCCTGATCTGATGGAGAGAAGCGCAGGCGTGCTGCTGCCGATATCCTCCCTGCCCTCCCGATACGGCATAGGCTGTTTTGACGAGAGCGCCTACCGCTTTGTGGACTTCCTGAAAGTAGCGGGACAAAGCTTCTGGCAGATACTGCCGCTGGGACCCACAAGCTATGGAGATTCGCCGTATCAGAGCTTCTCTGCCTTTGCGGGGAATCCGTATTTCATCGACCTTTCCGCTTTCGTGAAGGACGGACTTCTGACAGAAGCGGAATGCCGCAGCGCAGATATGGAAAGCTTCCCCACAAGCATTGATTACAGCAGGCTGTACAAGGAGCGTTACAAGCTGCTGAAAAAGGCATACCTAAGCAGCGGTAAGCGTTATGCTGCTGATATCGCAGAGTTTGCAGCAGGTGCAATGTGGCTCGGAGACTATGCGCTGTTCATGGCGCTGAAGGAACACTTCAACGGTGCGCCGTTCACCGAATGGGATAGCGATATACGAAAGCGTGAGCCTGCTGCGATAAATCGGTATACAGCGAAGCTTGCGGAGGAGATCGGCTTTCACGTTTTTCTGCAGTTCCACTTTTACAGGCAGTGGAAAAGGCTCAGGGAATATGCAGGCAGAAACGGCATTCGCATCATCGGCGATATCCCGATATATGTGGCGGCGGACAGCGCCGATGTATGGGCAGAGCCTGCGCTGTTTCAGCTGGATGAGGACAGGCTGCCGAAAGCAGTGGCGGGATGTCCGCCCGATGGCTTTGCGGCAGAGGGTCAGCTGTGGGGGAATCCCTTGTACGACTGGGAGCAGCACAGGAAAACAGGCTTCCGCTGGTGGATAGAAAGGCTCTCGCACTGCTTCAGCTTGTACGATGTCGTGCGGATAGACCACTTCCGTGGCTTTGACGAATATTACTCCATCCCTTACGGCGAAAAGACCGCCATAAACGGCGAGTGGAAAAAGGGCGTGGGCATTGAGCTTTTCAGGGCGGCAGAGGCGGCTCTCGGCAGGCGTGAGATAATCGCCGAGGATCTCGGATTTATGACGGAGAGCGTGAAAAAGCTGGTGTGTGACAGCGGCTTTCCCAACATGAAGGTGCTGCAGTTTGCATTCGACTCCCGTGATACGGGCAGCGGCAGCGAGCATCTCCCCCACAACTACGGCGAAAACTGCGTGGCGTACACAGGCACTCACGATAATCAGACCATTACCTCCTGGTACAGGACTATCCTGCTGCA
The DNA here is from genome assembly GCA_045532595.1 of Oscillospiraceae bacterium. Taxonomy (GTDB): domain Bacteria; phylum Bacillota; class Clostridia; order Oscillospirales; family Ruminococcaceae; genus CAG-115. The sequence continues at coordinate 18,618 of JAZSGG010000030.1, forward strand.
GGAGCGGGTGCAGGCACGGGATTACCTCTGCGATCATCACACGCCCGACGCACTGCTTCACCGCAGCTTTATCTCGCTCATAATGCGCAGCAGGGCAAGGCTCTGCGTAATTCCCCTGCAGGACTGGCTGGGGCTTACGGATGAGAGCCGCATCAACACGCCCTCCACCCTCGGCAACAACTGGAAATGGCGCCTGCGTGACGGGCAGCTCACCGAAAAGCTGTGTGCGGATATGCTCGCCATGACGCAGATATACGGCAGACTCCCCGAAGAAAGGAAACGATATGAAAAGCTTTGAATACACCATAAAAGATAAGCTCGGCATCCACGCACGGCCTGCGGGAATGCTGGCAAAGGCGGCAAAGGAACTTGACAGCGAGGTAGCTCTCACCTTTGGCGGAAAAACGGTATCCGTCACAAAGCTGATGGCTGTGATGGGTCTCGGCGTGAAATGCGGAGATACAGTGACCGTAACAGTAAGCGGCGGCGACGAGGAAAAAGCGTACGATTCAATGCAGCAATATTTCAGTGAAAATCTGTGATGCAAAAACGGCAGGCTAGGCTTGCCGTTTTCCCGTTGCCGCAATTTGTCAGCGGGAAAAGTTGACATAATTTATCAGTGGTGGTATAATGATTTCAAGTAACTTTACCGCAGCTGTCAGGAGGGATGAACAGATGATCGGAAAACAAAGGATAATCGCTCTTTGCACCTGCCGCATGCAGGATAAGGAGAGCCACAATCTGATCTCTGCACTGGAGACTGCTCTTCACGCAATGGACTGCCACCTCATCATATACAACTGCTGCTCACTGATACGAAAGGGCACAGAGAAAACGGATGCAAAGCTGTCTGTGTTCAGCCTTATAGGCAGCTCCTATGTGGATGCGGTGGTGATACTCGCCGACAGATTCGACAATACCGAGGCATGCAGGATGATAGCCGACAACGCTGCTTCAATGGGGCTGCCCGTGATCTCCCTCGGTCACGAAATGAACGGCTGCTTCAATATCATCTATGATGACTGCGCAGGTTTCGGAAATATCGTGGAGCATCTCATAAAGGATCACGGAAAAAAAGACCTGCACATGATAGCAGGTCTGAAAGGAAACATATACTCCGAAAAGAGGATCGCCTGCTTCAAAGATATCATTTCCGCAAACGGGATACCTTTTGACGACAGCATGATAAGCTACGGCGATTTCTGGCCGCAGCCTGCAGAGGATTCAGTGCGCAGGCTTATCGACAGCGGCAGGATCCCTGAAGCCATCGTCTGCGCTAACGACAACATGGCTATTGCGGTGGCTGCGCTTCTCAACGAGATGAACATTTCCGTTCCCGAAAGAGTGACGGTCACAGGCTATGACTGCATCGACGCGATATACTGCTCCGAACCTACCATCACCTCGGCTTACATAAGTGCGGAGTCCACCTCCGAAGCGATACGCAATGCCCTTGACAGCATATTCAGCAACGGCACAATCACAGGTTCTGTGGTGCTGCCGTCGTCCATGGTCTACAACGAATCCTGCGGCTGCACCAGCTCCTGCAAACGGAATTCCACTGCCGAGCTTTCAGTGCTCCACAACCGCTTCTGCAGTTATCAGGACGATAATCTGGAGCTTTCCGAAACCGGCTCAAGGCTGCAGAAATGCACAGAGTTCGCAGACGCCGCTGCCATAGTGGATAAATGCGGGCTGATGCGCTCCATGAGCTGCTACATCAGGACAGAATGCACCGATGAAAGAAACGATCTCACCGAGATAAGCAAGGACATGTCGGGAAGTGATTTCCTTGTGCTTTACGACAGTAAGGCGGCAGACACATCACGAAGCATCACTGCCGACGGATTATACTCAGAGCTTTCCGATTATATCGGAAAAGGATGCAACATCATTATCACAGCACTAAACGATCTTGATACGCCTATGGGCTTTGTAGTATTCAGACTCACAGGCAATAGCTTCAGCGACTATTACCGCATCCCTCAGATAGTGAACGTGCTGAACAACGCCTTCAGCGGCATAATAAACCTCAGGCACAAGCAGTATCTTATGCGCCATATCGATGAAATGTACCGCAACGACGCACTTACAGGTCTGTACAACAGGCGTGGTTTCTGCATCGAATACGAGAAATTCCTGCAGCGGCACAAGGGCGAACGGCTTTCTGTGGTAATGTGTGATCTGGACGGTCTTAAGACAATAAACGATGTTTATGGTCATGAATCGGGTGATGCGGCGATCTTTACGGTCGCACAGGCGCTGATGCATGCCTGCCCCGACGACGCTCTCTGCACCCGCATGGGCGGCGACGAGATGCTTGCTGTGTATGTCAGCGAAGTCAGTGACGATGACTTCCGCAGCAGTTTCGAAAGCTTCCTTGACGTGTTCAACAGGACATCGGGAAAGAATTATACAGTAGCTGCAAGCATCGGAATATACCACACTGCGCCTGACGAAACACTCAGCTTTGAGGAGCTGATAAAATGCTCCGATTCCCTGATGTATTCCGAGAAAAAGCGCAGAAAGCAGCAGCGCAGATAGCGCATTCCCCGAACGCCCTGCTATTGTCAGAACAAGGTTTTTATTTTATTAACATAAAGGAGATATGAAAATATGCTGAAAAACAAGGTTGCAGTTATCACAGGCGGCACAAGAGGAATCGGCTTCGCCATTGCACAGCTGTTTGCAAGAAACGGCGCTAAGGTGGCTGTTCTCGGCTCCCGTCAGGAAACAGTGGATGCGGCGCTCGCAAAGCTTTCCGCAGAGAATGAGGATTGGGAGATCATGGGTCTCTGCCCCGATCTTGCGGACTACAACGCAGTTGAAGCCGCTTTTGCAGAGGTAAAGGCTAAGTTCGGAAGGATCGACATCCTCGTAAACAACGCAGGTATCTCCGCCCGTGAGCCTATCGAGGCATACGAGCCCGACGCCTTCAAGAAGATCATGGATCTGAACGTTACCGCTGTGTTCAACGGCTGCAAGGCTGTAGTTCCCATGATGAAGGAGATCGGCGGCGGAAGCATCATCAATACAAGCTCCATGGTGGCAAAGTTCGGTCAGGCGAGCGGCGTCGGCTATCCCACATCTAAGTTCGCAGTAAACGGCATGACCCAGAGCCTTGCCCGTGAGCTGGGCAAATACAACATCCGTGTGAACGCAGTAGCTCCAAGTCGGAGGCGAAGCGGTC
>JAZSGG010000073.1:0-6854 GCA_045532595.1 Oscillospiraceae bacterium
AACTTTCCAAGCTTCTTTGGCTTAATATAAAGAGAAGCCACAAAACCCTGCTCACGAAGCTTTTCAGCTTCTTTTAATGCCATCTTAAGTTCTCCATCTTCATACATAACAGCAATCTTCTTGCTTCTTTCCTCAATTTCAATTCCGTTATTTACAAGAATTGAGAAAATACGCTCAAAGCCAATAGAAAAACCTACTGCAGGTACGTTTGTATTTAAGAACTTACCAATAAGATTGTCATATCTTCCGCCACCGGCAACAGCACCCTTAAAGTCAATACTCTCAACTTCAAATACTGTTCCTGTGTAGTAACCCTGACCTCTTACAAGAGAGGGGTCGAACTCAACGGAATAGCCGTCGGAAAGCTTGTCGGCAGTGGTGATAACAGTGCGCAGCTGCTCCAGTATCTCCTTAGCGTCCTCGGAGCAGTATTCTGCCATGTCATCAAGGGTAAGCTTGCCCTTTTCCAGCAGACCTGTCAGCGCCTTGATAGCTGCCTCAGGCATACCCTTTTCGGTAAGCTCCGCAGCAACGCCCTCTGCGCCGATCTTATCAAGCTTGTCAAAGCTTACGGATACGGTGTCAAGGCTCTCCTCGGGGAAGCCCATGGTCAGCAGAGAGTTTCTCAGCACACGTCTGTCATTCACACGCACGGTAAACTCGCCGATGCCGATCTTGCTGAGCGCCTTTGCGGTAACCGAGATAAGCTCGATCTCACAGCAGTAGCTGTCAGAGCCGAGGATGTCGATATCGCACTGCACGAACTCACGAAGTCTGCCACGCTGAGGTCTCTCCGCACGATACACCTTGTCTATCTGGATTACCTTAAAGGGATTGGGCAGGCTGTTGCGGTTGTTCGCATAGTAACGGGAAAGGGGCAGAGTCAGGTCATAGCGCAGACCCAGGTCACACAGCTCCTTCTCGTCCACAGGAGTCTTAGCAAGGGCGGAAGCAAGCTTGTCGCCACGCTTCATGATGCGGAAGATAAGGTTCAGGTTATCGCCGCCGTCGCTCTTGTCGAGGTTCTCTGCGCTCTCCACTGCGGGAGTATAGATGCGGGTAAAGCCGCTCTTTGTGTAAGTATCGAGGATGATGTTCATCAGGCGGTCTCTCTGAGCCGCCGCTTCGGGCAGGTATTCCTGCATTCCCTTCTGAGGTTTAACGTTCATAGTATTTTATTTCCTTTCTTTATTTACGATAATTTATCGCGAGCTTAGCGAAGAAATCCTCCAGAATATATCTGGTGTCCACATCACGATAAACTCTTATTATATGCTCATCGGCAGTGCCGATGTAGTTTCCCTTTTCATTTACGACAGGTGCAGGGCGATGCTCGTAATGACCACAGTCATGGTATAGCGCTATTCCGACCGCAGGAGAATCTCCCAGCGACCAGCCCTCACCTGCCACCCAGTCCATCTTCATACCGAGATCGACCATCTGCTCAAACAGATACTTTCCTATATCTCCGCAGGGCATGACCTTATATTGCAGCTCTGCATATCCCACACGCATCGTTGTGTAGCAGTCCATAGGCACCTGCCAGAGATTCACAGCAGACTTGAAGACCACGTTCGCCGCATGGTAGTCGTTCAGCAGGTTGAACTCCCATCCGCCCTCGGGATAGAAGCCTCCGCCTATCCATATCACTGTCATACGATGTGCGATCTCAGGGCATTTATTCAGCGCCACAGCCACATTGGTTATCGCCCCCTGACACAGCACGAAAAGCGGCTTGTCATCCTCACGCAGCGCTTCCTCAATGATGAAGTCAGCACCCTCGGACTTAGGGGTATCATCCTCGCTTTGCAACGGCAGATAAGCTCCGCGCAGAACCCGCATATCCTCGATATGCATAAGGCGCAGCAGCTTTTGTATCTCATCATAGCTTCTTTCAACAGAACGCTCGTTGATATCCTTAGAGAACTGCTCTGCAATGATGCCCTTAACCTCAAAACGAGGAGTCAACAGCGCATGTACTATGGCGAACTGATCGTCCGCCTCGCAGGCAGCGTCGGTGTCGATTATTACACGGAGCATTTTACACTCCTGAACAGTGAATCTATACGGCATAGCGCCCTCCTGTAACGGAAAAACATAGCATACGGACATAAATATACAAATATATCATACCATAAATACGCACAAAATGCAAGCAGAAAACGGAATATGATGGTATTTCAGCAAAATAGACGGCAGATAATGAGCTATGAAATACCTAACAGCGCTGAAAACAGCAAAACCGCACAGTACAGACCGTGCGGTTGTTGTTTATTGTATCTGCTTTGCAAGGCGGAGTGCTTCAGGCATGAGAAGCAGCGTCGTGATCTCATCCGCAGGCACTGGCTTGCTGTAAAAATAACCCTGTGCGAGATCGCAACCGATATCCGTAAGGAAACGGATCTGCGCCTGAGTCTCCACACCCTCTGCAAGGATAACGAGCTTCATAGCCTTTCCGAGATCCACGATAGCGCCTGTTATCTGCTTGCTGACCTCGTTTTCGTCAAGATCGCACACAAGGCTGCGGTCTATCTTCAGGATATCAAGCGGGATAGTTTTAAGGGAGCTGAGCGAGGAATATCCGCTGCCGAAATCATCCATAGAGATGCTTACGCCCATGCTGCGTATGCGTCCGAGAACGTTTATGGTGCGCTCAATATCCTGCATCGCCATCGTCTCTGTAACCTCTATCTCAAGAAGCTTAGGATCAAGCCCCGTCTCCTTAAGAACATTTGTTACAGTTGCAATAACATCAGTGCGGTGGAACTGCGCCTGAGACATATTTACCGATATCTTCACGGGCGGAAGTCCCTGCTGCTGCCACCTGATGCTCTGCTCGCAGGAAGTGCGCAGACCCCATTCATCTATCTTCGTAATAATACCCGTCTGCTCTGCAAGCGGGATAAATGCATTTGGCGGAACGAATCCCTTGCTGGGATGATGCCAGCGGATAAGCGCCTCAACGCCCATGATTGCACCTGTTCTGAAGCTTATCTTCGGCTGATAATAAAGCTCAAACTGCCCCTTTTCAAGAGCCTCCAGCATCTCAGTGCGAAGCAGCTCGTTCTCCACCATACGCTGTTCCATATCAGCGGCGAACCAGGTCAGCCTGCCGCCATCCTTCGTAATAAGGCAGAGATTAGCCTTATTGAAGAGCGTCAGGATATCATCGCAGCCGTCGTATTCAGCAATTCCTGCATAGTAATCTATACGCTCGGAAATGGTAGTTCCCTCGAAATTCTTTTCGAGACCTGCTTCAAAACGGGAAATGAACTCGGTTATAGCATCCTTGTTATGATAAGTAAGCAGAACTGCGAAATCATCCGTATCCACTCTGCCGCAAACATAATCAGTTCCGCAGAGACGAGCGATCTCTTCACCGAATTTCTTTACCACACCGTCGCCGACCTCGGGTCCGAACATGGTATTTATCTTGCCGATACCGTCAACATCCAGCACGATCATTGCAGCGCCTGCGCCTGTAGCAGACAGGGTACTCAGCACCTTGCCGGACGCCTTCAGGAAGCCGTCACGGTTATACAGACCTGTCATCATATCTATGCCTTCAAGCTCTGAAGAAGCCTTCAGGCGATGTATTATGAACAAACACGCAACAAAAGCGCCAGCAAGCACTATTGCTAGCACCATTGCCACAACAAGCAGCGGAAGCATCTGAAACGCCCCTCTCCATAGTAATTATCTATATTAATTTTACCACACTACGCCCCTGATTACAAGGTAATTTATGCCACAAAAGCGACGTTTATCAATAATGACGACATTTTCGTCGTTTTCAAGACTACTACGTCGCAAGAATGCCATATTCAGCTGTCCTGTTCTGTTTAATATGCACAAAAAAACAGTAAAATGCACAAATCCGTAAAAAAACACCCCCATGCACTGCATAGGGGCATTCTGTCATCTGAGATTACAGATTACTGGTTATCCTCGATGTACTTAACGATATCGCCAACAGTCTTGATGTTCTCAACCTGATCCTCAGGGATCTCAACATCGAACTCATCCTCAATGCTCATAACGAGGTCAACAACGTCCAGAGAATCAGCACCGAGATCGTCCTGAATGGAAGAAGTCTCCTTGATAGCATCCTCCTCAACATCGAGCTGGTCTGCGATAAGCTTCTTAATCTTTTCAAAAATCATGGTTAATACCCTCCAAATTATTTGCCACGAATTGAATGCGGCATTTCATGTAATATTATAAAGCATTCATCAGAAATAATCAATATCAAAAATGCTTTTTTTACAAGTTATTTTTCACAAACTTATTCGGCAAACATACCAATTTTTCTAAATTTGTGATAACGCTGTTCTAAAAGGCTGTCAATATCTGTATTTTTCAGTCGGTACACTGCGTCAACGAGATATTCGTAGATGCTGTCCGCAGTCTGCTCCTTGCTGACATGCGCTCCGCCCTCAGGCTCGGGGATTATCTTATCGCACACGCCGAAGCCGCTGAGATCCTCAGCTGTGATTTTCAGCACCTCGCATGCTTCCTTCTCCTTAGTGCCGTCCTTCCAGAGAATGGATGCCGCACCACGGGGAGAAATAACGGAATACAGCGCATTCTCCAGCATTGCAAGCTCATCGCACACTGCAAGAGCCAGTGCGCCACCGCTGCCGCCTTCTCCGAGAACTACGGAGATAACAGGCGTTCTGAGCGTCATGAACTCTGCCAGATTCTTTGCGATAGCCTCTCCCTGTCCACGCTTTTCCGCTTCGATGCCACAGAAAGCGCCGGGAGTGTCAACAAGACAGATAACAGGTCTGTGGAACTTCTCCGCCTGCTTTGCAAGGCGCAGTGCCTTGCGATATCCCTCAGGATGGGGCATGGAGAAGTTGGACTTCTTGTTCTCATCGAGGTTTCTGCCCTTCACCTGTGCGATGACAGTAACAGGAGTCTCGCTGAGATAGCCGATGCCGCCGATGATAGCCGCATCGTCGCCGTAAAGACGGTCGCCATGGAATTCCATGAAGCGTGTGAACATCGCAGGTATATAATCGTTCACCGTAGGACGGTTCTTGTGGCGGATTATTTCGAGCCTTTCACAGGCTGTAAGCTTACTCATCTGCCTGTACCCTCCTTCGGAAAACCATGTAATTTAAGAATATTGGATACTCTCTTGCGCATCATGCCACGCTCAACGATCATATCCACAAAGCCGCATTCCTGCAGGAATTCAGCGGACTGGAAGTCATCGGGAAGTCTCTGGCGGATAGTATCCTGAATAACACGTCTGCCTGCAAAGCCGATAAGCACCTTAGGCTCTGCGAGGATGACATCTCCGAGGCTTGCAAAGGAGGCTGTAACGCCGCCCGTGGTGGGATCGGTCATAACGGTGATGTACAGACCGCCTGCATCGCTGTGGCGTTTTACCGCACCGCTGGTCTTTGCCATCTGCATGAGGGAGATGATGCCCTCCTGCATTCTTGCGCCGCCAGAAGCGGTGAACATCACAACAGGGAGCTTATGCTCTGTGGCATACTCAAACGCACGAGCGATCTTCTCACCCACAACGCTGCCCATGCTCGCCATCATGAAATGGCTGTCCATAACTCCGATAACGCAACGGTAGCCTCTGATGGTGCATTCGCCTGTCTTGATAGCATCGTTCATACCGACCTGCTCGGAAAGCTTCTCCACCTTATCCTCGTACTTAGGGAATCCGATGGGATTGAGGGAATGCATGCCCTCGTCAAACTCCTTGAAGCTGCCCTTATCCACAGTAAGATCAAGGCGCTCCTTCCATGTAAGACGTGCATGATATCCGCACTTGGGGCAGACCTTCATAGCATGCTCGAACTCTTCCTTATATATTACATTGGAGCATCGGGGACATTTGAACAGCAGATCCTGCGGGATCTCTACCTCCTTCTCCGAAACGGTCTGGGGCTGTTCTGTACCGAAACGCTCTTTTACGACTTTAAACAGATCTTCAAGTGCCATTCAGAATCACTCCCCCATTACGTTCTTTCGGTTAAGGAAACCGATATCGAAATTACCCTTTTCGAAATCCTCGTCCTTCAGCAGACAAAGCTGGAAGTCGATGTTTGTATCCACGCCCTCGATGATGAACTCCGAAAGCGCCACACGCATCTTCATGATAGCTTCCTCTCTTGTGGGAGCGGTGACCAGCATCTTGCCGATCATGCTGTCATAGAAGGGAGTTATCTCATAGCCTGTGTATACGGCTGTGTCAATACGCACGCCAAAACCGCCGGGGATATGCAGGGACTTTATTTTACCGGGGCAGGGGCGGAAATTGTGACGGGGATCCTCAGCATTGATTCGGCACTCGATAGCGTGTCCGCTGAGCTTCACATCATCCTGTGTGAACCACAGCTTCTCGCCTGCCGCAATGCGTATCTGAGCCTTTACAAGGTCAATGCCTGTAACAAGCTCGGTAACGGGATGCTCCACCTGAATTCGGGTATTCATCTCCATGAAATAGAAGTTTCTGTCCTTATCAACGAGAAACTCGATGGTGCCTGCATTCTGATAACCGCTGACCTTTGCAGCAGCCACAGCAGCCTTGCCCATGCGCTCACGAAGCTCGGGAGTCATGATGGGACTGGGGCTTTCCTCCAGCACCTTCTGGTTCTTTCTCTGCAGGGAGCATTCACGCTCGCCCAGATGAACGACATTTCCATGCTCGTCAGCCAGCAGCTGAATCTCCACATGACGGGGGTTTACGATGAACTTTTCAATGTACACCTCATCGTTGCCGAAGAACTGCAGTGCCTCCTGCTGTGCAGCGGTGTACTGCGCTTCGAGATCCTCCTCACGCTCAACGAGACGGATACCACGTCCGCCGCCGCCTGCGGATGCCTTGA
>JAZSGG010000079.1:0-17952 GCA_045532595.1 Oscillospiraceae bacterium
AAGCCTTCCTTCTTAGCCTTGGAAGCGAAGTAGGTGTACTTGTTTCTTGCCTGAGACTCGCCTGCAAAAGCAGCCTCAAGGTTCTTCTCGGTCTGTGTGCCAGCGTACTTGTTAGCCTTGGGAGCCTCCGCAACAGCCTCCAGCTTATCGCCGGAAACGCCGCATACAGGACATACTGCCTCTGTTCCCTCGGGAACCTCAAATACTGCACCGCAAACCTTGCACTTATAAGTCATGATGAATCTCTCCTTTTTAACAGTTATTATCAGCGTCAAACGCCTTCGGTACTTTATTTGTTATCCTTGGGCTTCTCTCTGCGCTCAACACGCTTGTAGAGATATATCTCCCTGGATGTGGTCAGCTTAAAGCTGCCCTGCTTTATGTAGCTTGCAGCTGCATGCTGCATCCTGACGCTCGTAAGCTTGCTCTTGTGACCCAGCATAACAAAGATCGCAATGATTATGCCGATCACTACTCCGATAACGATATTCATAAACCCTGCACCTCCGTCACATCATTCCGATAACAGCGCCCAGAACGCCGCCTATCGCACCGAATATGCCTGAGAAGATGAACAGCCACTTCCAGAACTTGCCCATATCCACGGGCAGATCACCTACGAACTTACCTGTCTGTCCGTTCATGGCAAACAGGAATTTCTGGTTGTTCCAGGTGGTGTTGAGTATCCACACAGGGCAAAGGATATATCTTGCAGTGCCGTTAGTGAGCGAGATGGATTCCTTCTGCTGAACAACGCTGTCAAAGCCCGTTACCGTTCTGCGAAGCTCTTCTCTTACGCTCTCCTTTACACGGGTGTTTGCTCTATCCACGCTGTCGTCAGCGGTGACATCATATTTATCTGCGAGATAACCCGAAAGATACGCCGCATTGAACGGCTGAGCCTCACTGTAGTTGAAAGGCTCGATGGATTCCATCAGATCATCTGGCATCTTGGAGGAACCGTCTACGGGAATATTCTCAAAGCCGATATTACCCGCACGGATAACGCTGTAGTGCTTGGTTTCGGTATAGCGATAATTCGCATCCTCCCAGCGCTTTACCTTTGTCGCCTTGTATACGATGTTTCCACGGGCTTCCGCATCAAACATCCAAAACGGAACATATACGCTCTTGATCTCTTCGATATGGTTCTGATCCTTGAATGCGTCAGGCAGCAGGAACTTGCCCTCAAGATGCTTTTTGAGGTTAGCCATAGCAGCGTCCTTGTCAAGCTTGAACGGAATGACCATATCAGGCTTCAGATCTCCTGAGAACTGTCCCGCAACCACAACAGGGCTGTCGCAATAAGGGCAGTGAGTTGCGCCTGTAGTCTTGTCCGCAACGATCTCACCTGCACAGGAGTTGCATACATAAACCAGCATGTTATCTGTCTCGCCTGTCATCCATTCGGTGCCGGGAGAAAGCTCAAGATCCTCTTCGGCCTCGGATGCTCCCTTAACAGCCTCGTCATAATTCTGAAGGGTCTCCAGATCGAACGTGGTATCACAATAAGGGCATTTCATCTGCTGAGAAGCACTGTCGAACTCGATCTTACCCGCACAGCACGGGCATTCATACTCAAAAAGATTCGCCACCAAAAACACCTCTTTCTATCAAATTCATGCATTAAGTATACCATATTTTATTGTTCAAGTCAATACATATTTGTGTAAAAACAACAAAAACAGGAGTACATCAAAGCACCCCTGTTACATGTCGAAAAACCGTTTATCAGCCGCAGATCTCAACTATGGCATTAGCAAAGATCACGGCATCCTGCAGAAGCTCCTCCACGGTGATGAACTCATCCGCACCGTGCATGTGGTAATCAGTATCGCCACGCTCAACGCCGAACGCAACGCCGCCCTCCACATGATGAACATAGGTGCCGCCGCCGATGGCGATGCAGTGACCCTTCTCGCCCTCAACACGCTCGTATACACGCAGCAGAGCCTGTACGAACTCGCTGTCCTCGTCAACGCAGTGAGGCTCATCGCCCATAAAGTGATCCAGCTCACAGCCTGCAGATGCAAGCGCAGCACGCTCCTTCTCCTCCACAACAGTGAGATTCAGACAGGTGGGGAAACGCACATCCACAACGCCCGTGCACTCGCCGTTCTCCATATCGAAGATACTGAATACGAGAGTGGTAGCGCCTGTCTTGTCGGAAGCTTTCAGACCCACAGAAGCACCGTCTGTCTCGCCGCAGGGGAATATCTTTTCGAGACCCTTCAGCATCTCAGCCTGCTTGCCCTCGTTAGGAAGCTTATTCAGCAGGGATATCAGCGCTGTAACAGCATTTATGCCGCTCTCGGGGGTGGAAGCATGGGCAGACTTTCCGCCTGCTGTTATGCAAACGAGGCCGTTCTTCTCCTCTGCCGTGAACACTGCGCCGCTCTTGTCTGCTGCGATAGCTGCATTGACTTCTGCGATAGCTGCCTGCACCTCTGCGTAAGCCTTATCGGGTACGGCATTCGGGATGCTACCGCCGTGGAAGCACTTCACTGCGCCGCCCTCGTACTTACCGCCGACAAAGGAGCGCATCATGCCCTTTTCAACATTTATCACAGGGAAGCTTCCGTCGGGGGTGAACACGTTCGGGGGGAGCTTCTCATGCTTCATGTAGATCTCCATATCGCCCGAGCCATTCTCCTCATCAGTACCGAAAATGAAGCGCACGCCCTTCTTCAGCGGAATGCCCAGATTCTTCACGCACTTCATAGCGTAAAGAGCAGCAACAGCGGGACCCTTGTCATCGATAACGCCACGACCGTACAGCACGCCGTCCTTTTCGGTCACCTTATAAGGATCGGTAGCCCAGTTCTCAGGCTCACAGGGAACAACGTCCATGTGACAGAGGATGCCGAGTGCTATCTCCGCATTGTCGGGAGCATAGTCCGCACTGCCTACAACGTCCATGCAGCAGCTTGTGGGGAATCCCATACCGCCGCATATCTCCAGCATCTTATCGAGAGCACGCTTAGGCTCGACGCCGAAGGGAGCGCCGTCGGCAGGCTCGCCCTTTACGCTGGGTATCTCCACCAATGCGGAGAGGTCAGCCAGCATTTCATCCTTGTGGGAATGAATGTAGTCTTTTATCTTGTTCTGCATTTTATTTCTCCTGTTTGTTTTTTAATATATCCGCAATCATCTCAGCAACCTTGTAAACATCGCCGCAGCCGAGAGTGATTATGAGATCCCCTGCCTCCGCTTCAGCCGCTACCTTTTCTGCGACCTCTTCAAATGTTGCATACCATTCGCAGCCGTCGATCTTCTCTGCAAGATCCTTTGCGTAAATGTTGTAGGTGTTCTTCTCACGGCTGCCCATTATCTCGGTGAGGGTCACCTTATCCGCAACGGAAAGCGCCTCTGCAAACTCGTCAAGCAGCATCGCTGTTCTGGAATAGGTGAACGGCTGATGCACCGCCCACACACGCTTAAAGCTCATACCCTTTGCAGTGCGCAGCGTTGCCGCCACCTCTGCGGGATGGTGCGCATAATCATCCGCAACCGTAATACCGTTGACCTCTGCGATGCGCTCGAAACGACGGACAGTGCCGTTATAGGCTTCCAGACCGTCACGCAGCACCTCGGCAGGAATGCCTGCGGAATAAGCCGCAGCACACGCCGCAACAGCGTTATATACGTTATGAAGTCCGGGGACATGGATGGTAATCTTCGTCAGAGCCTCGCCCTTATACATGAGCGTAAAATCTGTGTGGAAATCGCTCACCACATTGATATCCTCTGCCCAGAAATCGCACACAGAGGTCTTGCCAAAAGTGATGACCTTAGCCTCGCTGCCGCTGTCACGCACGGCGTCCATGGTGTTCTCGTCCTCGCCGTTTGCGATTATCATATCGGTGGTCTTTTTGCAGAATTTCGAGAAGCTGAGCTTCAGATTCTCCATAGTCTTGAAGTAATCCATATGGTCTCGGTCGATATTGAGGATGACCGAGATATCAGGGAACAGCTTCAGGAAAGTATCCACGAACTCGCAGGCCTCGCACACCATGTATTCGCTCTTGCCTGCCCTGCCGCTGCCGCCGATAGTCTTCAGCTTGCCGCCGATGACCGCCGACATATCTATACCTGCCGCCAGCAGGATATGCGTAAGCATTGAGGAGGTGGTGGTCTTTCCGTGGGTTCCCGATACGCAGAACGCCTTGCTGTACCAGCTTGTCACAAGACCGAGAAGCTCGCTGCGCTCAATAGTCAGAACGCCGCTTGCCTTAGCCGCCATAAGCTCGGGATTATCCGCCATGATGGCTGCGGTGTGGACAACGAGATCTGCACCCTCAAGGTTCTTCGGGTCATGTCCGAGGAACACAGGGATGCCCATCTTTCGTACAGCGTCAAGGGTGGCAGTCTCGTTGTTGTCCGAGCCTGTCAGGTAGTAGCCCTGAGTATGGAGTATCTGTGCCAGCGGATACATTCCGCTGCCGCCGATACCAATAAAATGTATATGCTTTTTACCTGTAAGAAAATCTTCCAAAACAAACAGTCCTTTCGAGTAATACATGAATATTATTCCACAAAGCGCCGCATAATATCTTTGCAAAGACAAAACATGGAGGAGCTTATATGGAAATCAGCGACATCAAGATCAGAAAAACAATGAACGACGGAAGGCTGCGTGCCGTGGTATCCATCACCATCGACAACGCCATCGCAATCCACGATATCAAGCTTGTGCAGGGTGATGAACGAATGTTCGTAGCCATGCCCAGCCGCCGTGAGGAGAGCGGTGTATTCCGTGACATCATCCACCCCATCTCCGCAAATGTGCGTGAAAAGATAGAGGAGCAGATACTGAACGCCTACAACGATTATATTCAGTGACCGCCGTCGATAAGCCGCTTTGCCTTCAGAATGGCGATCTGCGTCTTGGCATCGGGTATCTCATTATTCATTATCATTTCTACCGCTTCATCAAGCGGTATTTTTTCTATGTCCAGAAATTCATCCACATCCAGCTTCTGTGCGCCGTAATGAAGTCCCCTTGCAAGGTACATGTGGATTATCTCGCCGCAGTATGCAGGAGTCGGGATAAGGCTGCCGAGATAGATATATTCATCGCAGGTGCAGCCAGTTTCCTCTTTAAGCTCACGCAGGCCGCAGTCGTGGTGAGATTCACCCCATTCAAGCTTGCCTGCGGGGATCTCACGCATTATCTGCTGATGCGGATAGCGGAACTGCTTCACGAACAGCACATTGCCCTCGTCGTCAAGAGGCAGAACGCACACGCCGCCGGGGTGCTTTATCACCTCACGGTTCACGACAGAGCCATCCTCAAGCTCTGCCTTGTCAACGAACAGCTTCACTACCTTGCCGTCAAAAAGCTGCTCACTGGAAAGTGTTTTTTCTTCAAGATGCATATTTTATTCTCCGTTCTCGTCATTGATATCTATGATATCAAGCTCTTTGAGTGCCTTTTTCTGCTCGTCGGTAAGCGGTCTCGGTACATTGCCTGCCTCGGGCGCTTCTGTGATGCGTACCGAGAGCTGGCTGATATATGCCCTGTGAGCCTTGACGCCCTTACTCTGCTCGCCGTCATACAGATGAACATAGCTGCGTGGTCTGCGCTTCAGCAACACATACTGGATAAGAAGATACAGCGCATACAACACGACACCTGCCACGGTAAGCATGATTCCGTATCTTCCGCCGGGAGTCTCGTAGGTGAACACGATACTGCTCTTGCCTGCGGGAACTCTCACCGCCACAAAGCCGCCGTTCACCTTATCCACCTCGGCAGGCTGACCGTTGATCTCAGCAGACCAACCCTTATCATAAGGCACGCTGAACACCACCAGTTCATCCGCAGTGTAATCCGCCATTGCCGTGAAGCCAGTGCGTGTCACGGTAAATGCGCTCACGCCTGATCCGATGCGCTCTGCCACATCCTTCTTGAACTGCTCTGCTGATACTCTCGCTGCCTCGTTTTCGGGAAGTGCTGTCAGGATATCGGCATACTTCGTCGCCTGTTCCTCGGTAAGCACCGCCGCACGGCACATCAGCTTATCCGCTGCACCGTGGTTTTCGGCGTTGGCTACAGTTACATAGCTGTCATACGAAAAGCCCATCGGCAGAACGTATTCAGTGGAATATATATCATAATCTCCGCAGGTGGAATGATGCTCGTAGATATAGAGCTTTTCCAGCGCTTCCTTTACAGTTTCCTCGTCACGGTCGTTGCGCACGACGATGTATTTAACTCTCGTCAGCGCACGCAGAGCATATCTGTCATGCTCGGGAGCGGAATTCACATCCCTGTTGATATCCAGCAGATCATACAGCTCAAAGGTGGAGCTGGGAATGATACTGGTAAAGCTCTTCAGGCTTCCCTTATCCCAGAGCATATTCACATTGTTTATCTCGCTGATGCCCTCGATGCGGTAATATTCGGGGTCGTCTATGCTGATATCAGCCGTCAGCGCACGATCGTAATCGCCGATATATGGGCCGAGTATCCTGCCGTAGCCGACAAACCACAGGCTCAGCAGCATACAGGAGACCATCGTCATAGTAAGCAGCAGCTGAGTGAAGCGCCATTCACTGTCCTTTTTGCGGGTTCGCACGAGTATACCGACCAGTACAAGGAACAGCACAGCGATCACAAGCTGCACCCAGAAGGACGGTGCAATCTCAAAAAGATTGAGATGCCTTGCTTTCTCGGTAACTGTCTCGCCTGCTTCATTGACGATCTCCTTTTCATATTCGACGGGATACAGCATAACGAGCAGCGCCATTACACCGGTGACCACAGCAGTGAATTTCAGGCCGAAGCGCATATCGCATTCATCCTTATTCTCCAGTGCATAAACAGTTGCAAGGCAGCACAGAAGCTCAGGCATATAGAACCATCTTGTATAATAGCTGCTGTTGAACAGCACGAATGCTGCGTTAAGTCCCGGAACAAATGCCATCACAAGGCAAACCAGAAGCACAGCACGCAGCCAGTTCTTCTTTGCGCCCCTGATATACGCCGCAACTCCTGCCATGGAAAACAGCGGCAGATACAGCGCAACGCTGGACCATTTCGCATTTGCATCGGGGAACATATGCGTTCTTGCAGGTATCTCGGGTGGGAAGAACATTGCTTCCAGAATGAGTCCGTAACGCTGTGTCCAGCTGTCGTGGAAAAGGAAGTTCTTATCCGAAAGCAGCGTTGTAGAGCGAGGAACATCCAGCACCTGAAAGATGGACGGCACAAACAGCGCCCCTGCAATTGCAACACCTATAATGCTCTCAAAAGCGAGACAGAAGAAATCTCCTGCGCTTATACGAAAACGCTTGTCACAGCAGAGCCTTGCAATGAAGTATATCACAAGGAACACGCATTCGCCGATGAAAAAGAAGTAGTTCACAAATGCGTTCAGCGCAACCGCAAGGGCAAATGCACCTCTGCGCTTGTTGACTACCGTTTCCTCCAATCCGATAAGGAGCAAGGGAAAGAAAACTATCGCCTCATGGAAATGGTTGAAGAAGATATTATACAGCGAAAATCCCGAAAAAGCATACAGCAGACCGCCGATAACGGCATACTCAGGCTTTGTCACAAATCTCCGTATATAGATGAACGCAAACAGCGATGAGAGCGAGAGCTTCAGCATCAGCAGCGGCGCCATCAGGAAATGGGATATAGACGGCGGAAACAGCGCCGCAACCCAGAAGAACGGACTTCCCAGCGTGTAGAAGCTGTAGGAGCCTACGAAATTTGCACCGAGATCGGTGTTCCAGTTCCAACCGAGATTTCCCTCCTGTATCGCACTTATGCAGGTCTTGTAAAAGGGTATCTGCTGGGCGTTGTAATCGCCGTAGAACACGAAATATCCGCCATCAATGATAACGAACGGCAGCAGTATGCAGGACATAAGCAGCGCATAAAAGAAAGCCTGCTTGTAGTATCTTTTTTCTTGCTTGAACATCTTGTGTTTTTTTACCTGTCTAACATTAAAAAATTATCTCCGCCGCTCCCGCAGCGGAGATAGGGTATACATGACAACATCAGAGCGGATAGAAGTCGTCGGATGCGAGGAATCTACCCTACGGCTAGGCTTTGTGCCTGCTGTAGGGTGGAATGACGAAGCAGACGGCGGCTTATCTCCGCTCTGATACTTACATCTTTTCGGGTGCGTCTACCTTCAGCAAAGTCAGCACATTGCGCAGAGTTGTTCTCGCTGCATCGCACAGTGCAAGTCTGCTGAGCTTCACATCCTGCTCCGCATCCTTGATGGAGCAGCCGTCATAGAACTTGTGATATACCTGTGCAAGCTCTGTAGCGTATCTTGTCAGAGCCGCAGGGTTGTAATCCGCAGCAGCTGCGTTTATCATCTCAGGCATCTCTGCGATCTTTCTGATGAGGTTCAGCTCGGCAGGCTCGGTGTATTCGACCGCACCGCCCTCGTACTTCACGCCGTCCTCTGCCATCTTCTCAATAACACGGCAGATTCTTGCATGTGCATACTGAACATAGAACACAGGGTTCTTGCTGCTCTCCTCAACTGCGAGGTCAAGGTCGAACTCCAGATGTGTATCAGAGTTACGCAGGTTGAAGAAGAAACGTGCTGCATCCAGCGGAACTTCATCCAGCAGAGTCGTCAGAGTAATAGCCTTGCCGCTTCTCTTGGAAAGCTTGATGGGCTGACCGTCTCTTACCAGCATTACCATCTGCATGATAACAACATCAAGACGGCTGTCGTCGATACCCATTGCGGAAAGCGCTATTCTCATTCTCTGAACATAACCGTGGTGGTCTGCACCGAGAACGTTAATCGCCTTGTCATAGCCACGGGTAACCAGCTTGTCATAGTGGTATGCGATATCGGGAACGATGTATGTAGGGAAGCCGTTTGCACGAACCAGAACGAAGTCCTGATCGCCGCCGAAATCAGTAGCCTTCAGCCACAGAGCGCCCTCGCTCTCGTAGGTGTGGCCGCCTGCCTTCAGCTTCTCGATAACATCCTTAACTGCGCCGTTGTTGTGCAGTGTGCTCTCCTTGAACCAGTTGTCGTACTTAATGCGGTACTTCAGCAGATCTGTCTCAAGACGTGCTTCGTTAAGGGGCAGAGCATAGTCAACGAGCGCTGCCTTTCTGTCCTCATCAGAGGATGCTGCGTACTTGTCACCGTGGATATCGTAGAAATTCTTAGCATGCTCGATGATATCCTGTCCGAGATATACGTCCTCGGGCATAGCGAACAGCTGACCCTCGCCGCTCTCATCAAAGATAGCCTGTGTGAGCTGCTCCATCTCAGGATTTGCTGCAATGTACTTCTTGCCATCCTCGCTGCAAAGCTGCATATAGCGCAGGGAAAGAGACTTGCCGAACTTCTCTACCTGATTGCCTGCATCATTGATATAGAACTCACGGCTTACCTCGTAGCCTGCCTCCTGAAGCAGAGAGGAAAGGCTATCGCCGATAGCGCCGCCTCTTGCGTTACCGATATGCATAGGGCCTGTGGGGTTTGCGGAAACGAATTCAACCAGCATGCGCTTACCCTTACCCATGTCTGTCTTACCATAATCCTCGCCCAGAGCGATAGCCTTAGTAACTACCTCACTGAACCAGCTCTTGCCTATGAAGAAATTCAGGAAGCCGGGACCTGCTACCTCGATCTTGTCAAATGCGGTTCCTGCAAGCTCAGCGGCCTCTGCGATCATTGTAGCAATGGCACGGGGGTTGTTCTTCAGCGCCTTTGCGGATACCAGTGCGGCATTTGCGGAGAAATCACCATGCGCCACATCCGCAGGGATAGTCACCTGAAAAGGCGGCAGCGGCTCAGCAGGGAGCTTGCCCTCAGAAACCAGTCTGCCCAGAGCCTCCATGATTATTTCCTTGACCTGTAATTTTGCTTCGTTTACAGCATTATACATCTTATTTATGTCTCCTTTACTTTGTTGTTATGTTTATCTTTATTTCATTTTCCAGCATAAGTCCTGCGTTCACATCAATGGTGTACTTTACGTTTATCTCGCCGCCGTTATCCGCCATAACATGGCGCAGATAAGAGGTGGTGATACCTATCATGCAGTCGCCGAATTCAGTGCCATAGTGGCAGAAATGCCGCTCTCCCTGCTCGAAAACAAGGCTGGAGAAAGCTTTGCCCGTGCGTGTCATCGTTACGACATCGCCCTTGACGGAAAGCTGTACATGGCTGCCGTCAAAGCCAGTTGCCTCGCTCTCGTCATAGTCGATATAATACACGCCCTCGTGCAGGCGGTATTCACCTTTTGTGAACAGCTCCGAATGATCTGTCTGACCATCAGCGGTCTGTGTTATCTTCATCTTGATATTTGCGTTTTCAGCCAATTTTTACACTCCAATTTTTATCAGTTCTCGGAATTGCGCTCGATGGCAAGCTCTATCAGCCTGTCAACAAGCTCTCCGTAGGGGATGCCCATATTCTCCATCATCTTGGGGTACATGCTTATAGGTGTGAAGCCGGGGATGGTGTTTATCTCATTCAGGATGATATCATCCTCTGTTACAAAGAAGTCCACACGGGAGAAGCCGCTGCAGCCCATTGCCATGTATGCTTTCTTTGCGATATCACGCAGGCGGTCCATCTCATCCTCACTGATCTTTGCGGGGATATCCAGAACAGATGTGCCGAGCTTGTACTTAGCATCAAAATCATAGAACTCCTCGGCAGGTGTGATCTGTCCGGGGATAGATGCAAGCAGAGCCTTGCCGTTGCCGAGAACAGCGCACTCCACTTCCTTGCCGATTATCTCGGTCTCGATAACGACCTTTGCGCTGTGGGCAAATGCTATCTTCAATCCGTTCTTCAGGGACTCTCTGTCAGATGCTTTGGATACGCCCACAGAAGAACCTGCGCAGGCAGGCTTTACGAACATGGGATATGCTCCGAGCTTTGCTTCGATCTCATCACAGGCAGCGTCCATATCGGAAAGAGCGGTGCGTGTTACATAGCAATAGGGTGCGGTCTTTATGCCTGCTGCATCAAGGATCGTGTGGGTTATCGCCTTATCCATGCAGGCAGCAGAGGATGTCATATCGCATCCTACACAAGGCAGACCTGCCAGAGTGCAGAGCGCCTGTACCGTGCCGTCCTCGCCGTTTACGCCGTGGAGCACGGGAAATACAGCGTCCACCTTGCGCAGATGGCAGCCGTCGTCCTCGTCAAGAAGCAGGATGCCCTTGTGGGTGGTATCGGGGCTTATCACTGCGGTGCAGCAATCGGGGTCGTTCTCCCACTCGCCTGTCTTGATATCCTCATACTCGCCGGGATAATACAGCCAGTGGCCCTTCTTTGTGATGCCGATACACATTACATCATACTTATCCTTCGGGATATTGTTCAGCACGGAATACGCCGATACCAGCGAGACCTCATGCTCACTGGAAGCGCCTCCGAACAACACTGCGATCTTCAGCTTTGCCATAATCTTCACCTGCGCAGTGCCAGCACTGCGTCCTTTCCGTATTGGAGGATATATCTCCCCATCTGATGAATATGCCGCTTACCACACTTTAATTCCAGACAGGCATACCTTCACATAATAATACAGTATATATTCTACCACAAAAATCACCATTTTTCAAGGGGTATACTGTAGAAATACGTCGATAAATGGATGTATATTCTATATAATACCATCATTTTTCAGCATATACTTGATTATCCTATCTCAGTGTGCTATAATATACTTTGTGCGATAAAAGTCGCATAAGCGACAAAACGAACAAACGATAAAATATGCAAAGGACAAAAGAAAATGACTATGAACTCCCCTAAGAAGATAGCACTGCTTACCGATTCCTGCGCCGATATCTCAAAGGCAGACCTTGCAGAGAACAGTATTTATACAGTTCCTCTGCGGATACTCTGTGAGGATGGAGAATACTCCGACGGTGTGGATATCACAAGCTGCGATATATACGAGCGTCTCGAGCGTGGCGAGCTGCCTAAGACCTCCCTGCCCACCGCTGCGGATATCACCGGGATATTCGATGATATTGCGGCACAGGGCTATGACGGAGTTATCGCAGTAATGCTCTCGGGCGGACTTTCGGGAACATATAATCTGCTGCGCTTCATGGGCAGCGAGCGCAGGGATCTCAATGTCTGCGTGTTTGACTCGCTGAACGGCTCGATGGGTCAGGGGCTCATCATTCTGCAGCTTGCACAGGATATCCGTGCAGGAATGAGCTGGGAGGAGCTTACCGAAAAACGTGTTCCGCAGCTGATAAAGAACACCTTTGCATTCTTCTCGGTAGACACGCTGGAATATCTCCACAAGGGTGGCAGGATAGGATATATCACGAGCATTGCAGGAACACTGCTAAACATAAAGCCTGTCATCACCTTTGCGGAGGATGGCAGGCTTCAGACCGCAGCAAAAGTCCGTGGCAGCAACAATCTCGAAGCAAAGTTCGAGGAGCTTGTAACTGAAAAGCTCGGCGGCAGCAGGCATCACAATCTTGCGATAGCCAACGGCGGAAATCCCGAGGGCGCAAAATCTCTGCGGGAACGTATCACAACAGCTTTGAGCGGATATTCAAACGTCTGGGAGGGCGAGATAGGCGGCACATTGAGTGCGCATATCGGAAAGGGCATCCTCGGTGCTGCGGTGCAGATACTGGATTAAGAGCATATACACAAAAACGACCTATGTTTCCATAGGTCGTCTATTTATATGTGATACAATTATGCCTCGTTGATAGCCTTGATGAGAAGCTCTCTCAGAGTATCGGGCGAGCAGTTGCCCTTCAGCTGCTTCATGCACTTGCCGAACAGCGCCATAAGAGCCTTTTCCTTACCGCTCTTATAGTCGTTTACGGAGCGTGTATCCTCAGCCACTACAGCCTTGATAACAGCCTCGATAGCGCCTGTATCGTTGGATACGATGAAGTTGTTGTCCTTAGCGTACTGCTCAACGTCTGTGATATCCTCGTCGAACATCACGGTGAGGATCTTCTTTGCGTTACCACGCTGTACCTTGCCCTCCTGAACAAGCTTTATCAGCTTGCCGAGAGCTGTTCCGTCAACAGTCAGATCATCTGCGATCATCTGCTTCTTATTGAGGATGTTCATGCAGTCGGAAATGAGCCAGTTTGCAACTTCCTTAGCCTGACCACACTCATCGTATGCAGCCTCGAAGCAGTCGCACAGCGCTCTGCTCTGGGTAAGCTGCTCAGCGTCGTACTCGGTGATGCCAAGTTCGTTGATGTAGCGCTCCTTCTTCAGTGCAGGAAGCTCAGGCAGGGAGTTCTTGATGCGGTCGAACCACTCGTCATCTATAACGATGGGCATGATATTGGGGTCAGGGAAATAGCGGTAATCACCTGCTGTTTCCTTGTTACGCATTGCGTAGCTCTTGCCCTTGATATCATCCCAGCGGCGTGTCTCCTGAACAAGCACCTCAGTGCCGTTCTCAAGAGCGTCGATGTGACGTGCGGTCTCGTACTCGATAGCACGGGTGATAGCGGAGATGGAGTTCATGTTCTTCATCTCGGTACGAACGCCCAGCTTATCGCTGCCCTCCTCACGAACGGAGAGGTTAACGTCGCAGCGCATGGAACCCTGCTCCATACGGCAGTGAGATACCTTTGCAAATCGCAGCAGAGAACGCAGCTGCTCAAGGTAAGCAACTACCTCCTCGGCACTGGAAAGGTCAGGCTGGGAAACGATCTCACACAGCGGAACGCTGGTACGGTTGAAGTCAACGAGGGTGGTGTCTGTCCAGTCATCGTGAACGAGCTTACCTGCATCCTCCTCCATGTGGATCTGCTTGATACGGATGTTCTTCTTGCCCTTGCTGGTCTCAATGGGAACGATACCGTTGATGGCAACGGGACTGAACCACTGTGTTGTTTGATAGGAGCAAGGCAGATCGGGATAATAATAGCTCTTCTTATCAAATGTGGTAACACGGTTGATATCGCAGTTCAGCATAAGACCTGCTGTCATGCCGAGGTCTACTACTCTCTTGTTTACGATGGGGAGCATACCTGGCATACCGCAGCATGCGGGGCATACATGGTCGTTCTGCTCGCCGCCGAACTTAGCGGAGCAGGAGCAGAAGATCTTTGACTCGGTGGCAAGCTCGATATGAACTTCAAGACCGATGACGGTTTCGTACTTCTTCATTACTTGTCCTCCTTTTCAAATGTCGCTGCCAGATCAAGCAGGGCGAGGTCGGAGAACGCCTTGCCGATGAGCTGCACGCCGCCTGTTACCACTGCAGGCAGACCTGTCAGGGATGCGGGTGCTGTATAGAGAGCCTCATCATAGGAGAGGTACTTGTTTGCCTTAACGTCGTCCATAGTGTACTGATTCTTGCCGCAAGCAGGCATCAAAACTGCGTCGAACTCGCCGAACAGCTCTGCGAACTTCTCGCATACAACACGGCGGATACGCAAGGACTTATCATATACCTTCATGTAATTATCGGTAGAAAGAGCCTCAGAGCCAAAGAGGATGGCAGTCTTGAGAAGCTCACCGAAAGCCTCGGTGCGGCTGTTGGTGTACAGCTCCTCGATGGTCTTGTAGTTCTTTGTGCGGTAGCCGTACTTAACGCCGTCGAGACGGGAAACGTTGTTGCACAGCTCAGCACTCATGCAGACATTCCATGCGGTCTTTGCGAGAGCAAGCACTGCATCGTCCACCTCAACGAACTCCACGCCCTGCTCTGCCATTACATCGCAGAAGTGGCTGAGCTTTGCACGGGTAGCATCATCAGCAGAAGCGGTGATGGAAGCTGCAACAGCAACCTTCTTTATCTTTGTGAACTCTGCGCCGCTCTTCAGCTTTGCGCACTCTGCCTCGGAAAGGCTTGTGCCGTCCTTGTCGTCGTGACCTGCGATAGCGGAGAGTATCTCGCCGCAGTCAGCAGCAGAATTTGCCATAACGCCTACTGTCTCGCCCGAGCAAGCCACTGCAATGGTACCGAATCTGGAAACGGTGCCGTATGTAGGCTTAACAAAGGTCTTGCCAGCAAGAGCCGCAGCACGTCTGGGAGTACCGTTTACATCGAAATTCAGCACTGCCTTTGCGCCGTCGTTAAGTATCTCAGCGGAAGCATTCGTGAGGACACCGTCCTTTTCACAAGCGCCGTAATAAGAGGTCTCACCCAGAAGGTCGATGGAGAACTCACCGATGTTTGCCTTGCCGCCGATAGCGTAGCCTGCAGCTGTGAGTCTGTCGATAACTTCAGCGCCGAAAAGGCTCATGTAACCCTCCAGCATCTTAGAGCCTGCTGTTGTGGGCATATCCTTTGTGAGGAAAAGATCGTCAAGAACTACTGCATTTGCAGCGTCCTTCTTATTCAGATATAAGTTCATTAGTCTGCCCTCCTATCACTCTAACAGGCGGGGTACCTGCCAGTAGCCGTCTGTGGCCTCGGGCGCACCCTGCTGAAGCTCGTCACGGGTGAACAGCTTCTTCTCAACGTCCTCACGGACAACTGTCATGATGGGCATTACGTGTACCATTCTCTCCACCTGCTCGGTGTCTGCGGAGTAGAGCTTATCTATCTCCTGCTCCTGCTTTGCATAAAAGGCGAGGAAAGCATCCTTCTGCTCCTCGGTAAGAGCAAGCTGGTTGAGCTTTTCAAGCCTTCTTAAAACATCTCTGTCCATGTGTTTATCCTTTCATAAAGCGGGCGGAATGCGGACACTCCGCCCTGCGATAACCAAAAATCAATCTCTTACTTTAATGTGGACTTCTCTCAGCTGCTGCTCTGTAACATCGCCGGGTGCGCCCATCATTACGTCCTGAGCATTACCGTTGAGCGGGAATGCGATAACGTCACGGATGGTCTCCTCACCTGCAATGAGCATGATCATTCTGTCAACGCCGGGCGCCATACCTGCATGAGGCGGTGCACCGAACTGGAATGCATTGTACAGTGCGCCGAACTTTGCCTTTACATCCTCCTCGCCGTAGCCAGCGATCTCGAATGCCTTCTTCATGATATCGGGGTTGTGGTTTCTTACAGCACCCGAGGACAGCTCGATACCGTTGCATACGATGTCGTACTGGTATGCGAAGATCTCCAGCGGATCCTTGTTGAGGAGCGCATCCAGACCGCCCTGAGGCATGGAGAAGGGATTGTGTGTGAAGTCGATCTTGTTTGTCTCTGCGTTCAGCTCGTACATGGGGAAGTCCACGATGAAGCAGAACTCGAACTTGCTGTCGTCGATGAGGTTCATGCGGTTTGCAACCTCTGTACGGATCTGACCTGCAAACTTGGGAGCGTTCTTCTCGCTGTCTGCGATGAAGTACAGAACGTCGCCAACCTGAAGCTCGCAGCGGTCAGCCAGCTCCTTGCGCTGAGCGTCGTCCAGGAACTTGTCGATGGGGCCGTTGTACTTGAAGCCGCCGTTCTCGCCCTCTTCTACCTTAAAGTAGCCGAGACCCTTCATGCCAACTTCCTGAGTAGCGAAGTCCTCCATGTTCTTGAAGAAGCTCTTGGACTGGCTTGCCATCTGAGGAACACGCAGACCTCTTACGCACTTGTTGCAGAAAGGCTTGAAATCGCTGTCAACGAACAGATCGGACAGTTCCTTGATAACAAGGGGGTTACGCAGATCGGGCTTATCTGTACCATAGGTCAGCATAGCCTCTGCAAAAGGAATGCGTCTGAAAGGAGGCTTTACGACTTCCTTATCAGAGAACTCCTTGAAGGTGTTGTAAACTACAGTTTCAGCAACCTCGAAAACGTCATCCTGCTCAGCGAATGCCATCTCGAAGTCGAGCTGGTAGAACTCACCGGGGGAACGATCCTGTCTTGCATCCTCATCACGGAAGCAGGGAGCGATCTGGAAGTAACGATCGAAGCCGCTGGTCATCAGCAGCTGCTTGAACTGCTGGGGAGCCTGAGGCAGAGCATAGAACTTGCCCTTGTGCTTTCTGCTGGGTACGAGATAGTCACGAGCGCCCTCGGGAGAGGAAGCTGTAAGGATAGGAGTCTGGATCTCCAGGAAGCCCATATCCTCCATCTGACGTCTGAGATAGCTGAGTATCTTCGCACGCAGAACTATATTATCGTGGATCTTGCTGTTTCTGAGGTCAAGGTAGCGGTACTTCAGGCGGATGTCCTCACGGGTCTGTGTGGAAGCAGAGATCTCGAAAGGCAGGCTCTGACGGCAGGGACCGAGGATCTCCAGGGTGTCAGCCTTCAGCTCTACCATACCGGTTGCGAGCTTGGGGTTTACAGTTTCCTCGTCTCTCTTGGTAACGGTGCCTGTTACCTTTACTACAGTCTCCTTGGATACGCCCTCAAGCAGGCTGTCGCTGGACAGAACTACCTGAGTAACGCCGTAGTGATCTCTCAGGTCAAGGAAGATAACTCCGCCGTGATCGCGGATAGTATCCACCCATCCTGTCAGAGCGGCGTTCTGACCGATGTGTTCAGTGTTGATTTCATTGCAGGTGTGGCTTCTAAGCATATTGGTGTTCTCCTTTTCAATATATTTTTTTGATATGCTTACTTTCCGGTGAACAGCTCTTTCTTGCAAAAACAAAAAAGATGCCGTTCGCCCGAACATGGGACGAAAGACATCTTCCGCGATACCACCCAAATTGATCGTTTCCGATCCACTCAATTTCATCTTTACGCAATGTAACGTGCGGTTCTACTGACATGCCGACGCATGCGTTCTTCCGCAGGCTCGGGAGCGTTTTTCCCTCAGGCGCACTGCCATGCTCACACCTACCATGGCTCTCTGAGAATGCGTTGGCTTCGGTACTCTTTCCTTCACAGCCGATTTAGTACAGTATATCACATTTTTTCAGCAATGTCAATAATTTTTTGCGTTTTTTATGGAAGAAATTGATGGCAAATCGGAATTTGCCAGCGACGCCGAGCGATGCTCGGCTTACGCGGGGCGCAAACTCCATTTCGCATTCCCCTAATGGGAATGCGATTTTGCTGCGCAAAACCATTACGTTTGCTACTGATCCCCTTTTAAAATGCACC
>JAZSGG010000127.1:0-5950 GCA_045532595.1 Oscillospiraceae bacterium
TAGCCTGTGCAAGTCCGAGGAAACGACCACTGTTGGGGATGTAAACCTCGTTCTGCATCTGGTGGATGTAGTTGCCCTTGTAGTATGTGCGGGTGATGAACAGTGTGTACTGGAGGTTAACCTGTTCCTGCTCGTAGTTGGGATCGTTAACGAATTCGCAGTAGCCTGTTACGTTCAGCTTTCTGGGCTTTGTATCGTTGTTTGTTACCTTAGCTGCCCATACCTCGTATGTAGCATCCTTGGGAACGTAGTAAGTTACCTCGGACTTGATAGCCTTGTACTCGGATGTGATAACGGTGTATGCTGTACCGTGGCGGCACTCACTCTTGTACTCGTCAAGAGGCTTGCATACAGGCGCCCAGGATGCGGACCAGTACTCGTTGGTATCAGCATCCTTGATGTACACATAACGACCGGGCTGATCGTTAGCAACGCCGTTGAAGCGGTAGCGGATAACACGTCCGTTAGCACCGGACTTTACAAAGCTGTAGCCGCCTGCATTGTTGGAGATGATTGCGCCGTACTCGGGAGAACCGAGGTAGTTTGCCCACGCAGAAGGAGTATCGGGGCGGGTGATGACATACTCTTTATTGAGTTCGTCGAAATGACCGTAGTTCATGGGTAATTCCTCCGTTTTTTATATTTTGCTGCAGCAGACGCCGGCAGCAATTTCTGTTGTACCTTTATTATAACAGTAAAACGTTTACATTACAAGGGCGGTTTTTTGCACAAACTTTTTCGCATTTTTTTGGTGATATCGAACAAACCGCAATACCAAAAACTATATAGCTATGATAACAATATTTTTATGCCCGGATTTGTTGCATATATCGTCAAAATATGATATAATGAATTATGTATGTGACACTATATAGAATATAAAAACAATATTCCCCTTTGAATATAAATGCGAAAGGATAATAATGATAAAGGAAAACCAAAAACTGTTCAATCAGCTGAATATCCTCAGCGATGCAGTGATATCTATCATAGCCGTAGTCCTGTCATACCTGATAGTATTCTATCTGCTGGTATTCGAAAGGAACTATCCGCTGATCGATTATATCAAGCTCGCACTGCTTTTTGTGCCTGTTCAACTTTTTACATTCGGCTGTGTAGGTCTGTATGATTCATACAGGACAAGCACGTTCGGCAAGGAACTCATGCGTATCTTTGGAGCCTTCTTCATTGATGGTATTACCATGATAGCAATACTGTATATCGTGAAGATCATCAACTTCTCCCGCTGGGCGCTTGCAATATTCCTTATGCTGGATATTCTGATGGTAGCTGTAAAGCGCCTTCTGCTCCGCAAGACACTGAAGCGCATCCGTGCAAAAGGCTACAACAAAAAGCACGTAGTACTTATCGGCGGCGGAGATACAGCGGCACATTATCTTGATGTTATACGCCGTGAAAAACAGATGGGTTTCGAATGTGCAGGGTATATCTCGGACACAGATTCCCTGCTTGATGCCGAAAAGCTTGGCGGCTTTGATGATATGTTCAGGATCCTGGATGAATTCAGCTACAGCGAAGCTGTATGCGCTCTCGACTCCGAGGAAATGGAGCATCTTGGCGATGCAGTTGAAGCCTGCGAATTGACAGGTACGAAAATATCTGTTATTCCCGCAATTTACAAGTATATGTCTGCCACCCCTGCAATCGACATGGTTGGCGGAATCCCCATGATGAATATCCGCCGCATTCCACTGGACAACATGGGTAATGCCTTCATGAAGCGCACAATGGATATTCTTGGTTCGCTGGTAATGATAATTCTCTCCTCGCCCGTGATGCTGATATCTGCGCTTATCATCAAGATCACTATGGGCGGCAAAGTTGTCTTCAAACAACAGCGTGTAGGCCTTAACAAAAAGATCTTCACCATGTATAAACTGAAATCCATGAAGGACAACAGTGATTCAGATACTGCATGGAGCACCGATAACGATCCACGCAAGACCCGCTTCGGTGCATTTATACGCAAATTCTCGATAGACGAGCTTCCTCAGCTTTTCAATGTGCTGAAGGGAGATATGAGCCTTGTGGGTCCAAGACCTGAAATACCTTTTTATGTAGACAGCTTCAAGCACAGCATACCAATGTACATGCTGAAGCATCAGGTGAAGCCGGGAATGACAGGTCTCGCTCAGATAAATGGCTTCCGTGGTGATACCTCCATTGAGAAGCGTATCGAATATGACATCGAATACATAGAGACATGGAATATATTCCTTGATATCTCTATCCTGATAAAAACTGTTTTCTCAGGCTTTATCAACAAGGAAAAACTCAAGACAAAAGAAACCCCGAACGGAGAAACAACAGATGAACAAAGAAAAACAATCGCTTGATCTCAGCGCACTTCTCGTATTCTTTCCATCGGTAGTAGCGCTTGCTATCATCCCGATACTGATGCGCATTACCGTAGTTACTTCAAAGCTTGTGGATGATATCCGCTATTTCAGAGGCACTTACAGCGAAGATGAAAAGCTCTATTACATGGTTGATATCTACTCACAGTGCAAGGCGTTTGCAGTAGTAGTGTTTGCTGTAATAATGCTTGCTGTGGCGCTGCTGTGCTGTGTATACCTTTTCAAACGTGTTGAAAAGCGCTCATTCATATATTTAGGAGCGTCAGTGACCTTCGTGCTGCTGTCCCTTGCCTCAGCGCTGGGTTCGTCTTATCAGAACGTGGCTTTTTTCGGAGCATCCGACCGTGCAGAAGGCTTCTTCACCACCGCCTGCTATTTTGTGATGTTCCTGTTCACTATGTATGCCTTTAAAAAGACTCAGAATTTCAAGTATATTGTGGCTGCATTGATGATATGTACGGGAATAAATATCATCTACGGACTTTTCCAGTACGCTGGTAACAACCTCTATTCCTATGAATGGTTTGCAGCACTGGCAACAGACTCCAGTTACCGTGATATTCTGGAGCTGAATGCCGAGATAATAGCAGAAAAGGGCAAGATGTACGGCGCTCTCTACCACTATAACTATGTGGGAAGCTTCACAGGTATGGTTATCCCGCTGTTCTCCGTGCTTGCAATATACGGAAAGACTATTCTGCATAAAATACTGTATGCCGTATTTGCGGCAGCCTCCCTGTTCATGCTGTTGGCGAGCAGTGCGCGTAGCGGTCTGATTGCACTTGCCGCTGCATTTATAGTAGGTGTGATAGTATTCGCTCGTGTTCTGATACGCCGCTGGAAGATGACCGTATCCGTAATAGCTGCGGTAGCTGTTCTTGCAGTAGGAGCAAATATTGCTCTGGACAATGCGCTCTTCCGTCGTATACCTTCCCTCGTAAATGATGTGGTAGATTTCATTACTCCCTCTGACGAAGCAGATCTTTTTGATACACTTCCTATAAGAGAGATCACACACAACAGCGATGGCAGCGTATCCTTCACTACTCAGACTGACAAACTGAACATAAGCTTCGACACTGCACAGAAAGAATATGTATTCACTGATAGTGCAGGCGAAGAGCTTACTATGAGCTTCAATGAAAAGGGTTATGGAGCCATAGACGATCCTGACTTCCCTAGGATAAACTTTGAATTTGTTTCATCCGACGGAAACCCAAATTACAATGATGCTTTCTATGTGTGGTTTGACAGCAAGGACTATACCGTTCTTCTGTTCAAGATGTTCAATGAAAAACAGATCCACATGCTTGATCTTGATGTTGGTGACAGAGTGATTCCCGAAAATGCTGAGGCGATAGGATTCAAGGGCAAGGAAAAGCTCGGTTCTTCCCGTGGATATATCTGGTCTCGTACTATTCCGCTGCTGGAAAACTGCATCGTTACAGGTTATGGACCCGATAACTTCGTATACGCATTCCCACAGAATGATTATCTTGCAAAATACTACGCATATGAAGAAGGCTTCCACATAACGGTTGACAAACCGCATAATCTCTATCTGCAGATCGCAGTGAATAACGGTATTATTGCACTGGCAGCATTCCTGCTGATCTGCGGCTTCTACCTCATCGACAGCCTGAAGCTGTATGCACTGAAGAAAGAATACCGAATCGAACAGGTATATGGCATCTCTGTTATGCTCGGCATCGTAGGTTACCTCGCAGCAGGTCTGTTCAATGACTCTGTGGTATCTGTTGCTCCTGTGTTCTGGATACTGCTGGGCGTAGGCGCTGCTCTCAATACGATCAACCGAAAGCTTGACCGTGGTGAAGATCCCGATGCTGATATCATCCCCATCCGCCGCAAGAGCAAAAAAGAGCTGCTGCATGAAGCAGCTATCGAAAAGCAGGCAGATGATCTGGTTGCATCTATCCGTGGTGAGCAGGCTGAGCAGCGTGAGGCCAACCGCCGCAAGCTCGAAGATGTTATGTCGAAATATAAGGCTGCTGCGGAAGCAGAGGAAGCAGCGAACAAGGCTCGTGCCGAAAAGCGCAGACAAAGAGCGCTCGAAGCTGAAAATGCTCCCGAAAAGCCCAAAAAGGAAAGTGTTTCACGAGAAGAAGCTGCCGAAATGCTTGCAAGGGTTCGTGAACTGAAAGCACGAAAGGAAGCTGAAAAAGCTGCTCTTTCCCAGAACAACAATAATGATAATGAGGACACCGAGAAATGATCATAGCCGATCAGCATGTTCATTCATGCTTTTCAAGTGACAGTGAAGAGCTTACCGAAAATTCGGTAAAGGCCGCAATCGCAGCAGGTCTCACGACGCTTTGCATAACCGAACACATGGATATGGATTATCCCACAGGCGAATTTGAGCTTGATGTTCCTTCGTACCGCAACGAGGTATTCCGTCTGAAAGAAAAATATTCCGATAAGATAGAGCTTCTGTTCGGCGTGGAACTGGGACTTATGGATTATCTTGCGCCTCGGCTGTATGAGTTTGCCAAAGCACAGCCCTTTGACTTCATCATCGGATCATCTCATCTGGTTGACGGTGTGGATCCATATTATCCCGAGTATTACGGTACACATGGCGACAGAAACGGCATTCTGCGCTACTTTGAGAGCATACTCGCCAATATCAATGCTTTTGATGATTTCGATGTATATGGTCACCTCGATTATGTGGTGCGTTACTCAAATGCTAAATCATACAGTCCTGCCGACTACGCTGAGCTGCTGGATGAGATACTGAAAAAACTCATTTCAATGGGAAAGGGCATAGAGCTGAACACCGCAGGTCTGAAGTACGGTCTGGGTTGGGCGCATCCCCATCCCGAGCTGCTGAAAAGATACCGTGAGCTCGGTGGTGAGATCATCACCGTAGGCTCTGACGGACACAAAGGCGAGCATATTGCCTACGACTTCGACAAAGCACCTGATATACTAAATGCGGCAGGCTTTAAATATTACGCTATATTCAGACAGCGCAAGCCTGAATTTATCAAGATCTGAAACAACTCTTGAGGCAATTCAAATCCCCCGCGAAGCATGTCAGAGAGTCATAAAAAGTAAAAGCCACTTTTGATATCGTGTCAGAAGTGGCTTTGTGTTGCTTATGGTGTTGACTTTACGAGAACGCTTTGTTATAATCAACTTAATGATAAATAAGAGGTTTCTTAACAGATATAGGTTGAGACATTAAGTGTCCCATTGAATAAAATCGGTCATTGCTCGCTTTGTGTCCTGTACTTTTGAATGGGTTTACGATACAATATTTTTCAAGGAGGGCAGAAAAATATGGATCAAGTTAAAATTGGAGAATTCTTGAAAAATCTCCGTAAAGAAAAAGGCCTTACTCAAGAACAACTGGCAGAACAGTTTAATGTATCCCGACGTTCGGTATCCCGATGGGAAACCGGGAGCAATATGCCTGATTTGAGTATTCTTGTAGAGTTGGCAGAATTCTATGATGTTGATATCAAAGAAATTATTGATGGAGCGAGGAAAAGCGAGATGGTGAATGAAGAAGTGAAAGAGGTTGCTTTTAAGATGGCAGATTATGC
>JAZSGG010000052.1:0-3338 GCA_045532595.1 Oscillospiraceae bacterium
GATCAAGCGTGAGCTGAAGGCTATCGACACACAGCGCATCAGACCGCTTGCAGCTATCGTGGCAGGTACAGCGACGGATTATGATCATAGCAAGCTCTCGGAGCTTGAAGCACGGGCGGCGGCGCTCAGGGTGGAACTTACGGAGGTGCAGACATGATCGACAGCACTGTAATCGTAGCCCTTATCTCGCTCCTCGGAACACTTTGCGGCTCTCTCGGCGGTATACTGGTGAGCAGCAAGCTCACTGCATACCGCATCGAGCAGCTTGAAAAGCGTGTAGCGGAGCATAACAACTTCGCCAAGCGTATGCCCGTGGTGGAGGAGCAGATCAAGGTAATAAACCACAGAATTTCGGATTTAGAAACGGAGGTAAAACACCATGAATAATAATAAGATCAACTGGATCAGAAAGCTCACAAGCCGCAAGTTCTGGCTGGCGGTAGCCGCTTTTGTGAGCGGTCTTATCGTAGCATTCGGCGGCGACAGCGCGGTCGCAGAGACCGTAAGCGGCTGTATCATGGCAGGTGCGGCGGTGGTCGCTTATGCCATCGGCGAGGGGCTGGCGGACAGCGCCCCGTCGGTTGTTAAAATCGAGACAAAGGAGGATGAAGAGTAATGGGAAGTAAGGATTTTCACCGCCTCTGCAAAAAGGCAGTTGTTGACTATTACAACAGCAGAGTCGAAGCAACCGACCATAAGCGCATAACCGAGGATGATGTGTATATCGTGTGGAGTTGCAAGGCTCTTCAGAACAACAAGGCTCTGCTGAGTACCACCGTTTCCGACGGTATGTACTACGAAATAACGCATAACGGCGACAAAGGTGAAATGTACCTCGACGCCTACAAGAAGTGGGAGAACGTCGTTATTGATGTAAAGGAGGAGCAGTAATGGCTAAATACGCAGGTGTAGATATCTCCAAGTATCAGACGGAGATAGACTACAAGGCTCTGAAATCGGGCAAGATAGGCGGCGCTGTAGTGAAGTTCGCCATGCTGCGCTTCAGCTACGGCAAATCTAAGGATATCATGTTTGACGAGCATTACAACGGCTGCAAGAAAGCAGGCATCTATGTGGGTGTGTACCACTGGCTGAAAGCTCAGAACGTCGCTCAGGCTCGGGAAGAGGCTCAGTGGCTGGTGGAGCAGCTCAGAGAATATGCGATAGACTATCCTGTTGCACTGGACTTTGAAGATCCGCAGCTGCTTGCGCTGGATCTCGGCAAGGCGAAGTATACAGCCATCGTCAACGCCTTTATGACGGTGCTGAAGAACGCCAACTATTATGTGATCCTGTATACCAATCCCAACTGCCTTGAAAACGTGCTTGACACATCGGTGCAGGCTGATTACGACCTCTGGCTGGCCCATTGGGTGAAAGACCCTGCTGATTACGGACAGAAGATGTGGCAGTACGCCGCACTCGGCACGGCTGCGGAGGTCAAAGCGGGCGCTGCTACAGCCGTAGGCAATGTCGAGGGCGTGAATGGTCCTTGCGATGTCAACTGGTGCTATGTGGGATACGCCCGACTCATCAAGGAACTTGGGAAGAACAAGCACATCGAGCAGGATGCGGCTCTCGGTACGGTGGTGGTGGCTACAAAGCTCTGCAAGACCACAGGCGAGCTGACAACGGCTCAGAATCAGCTTAAAACGCTGGGGTATGATTATACCTTACATACTGTTGAATAATGAAATTACCGCCCTCGTAGGATCTCCTGCGGGGCGGTTTTTACTTATATCTTTGATGGTTATATGTGTAGCCCCACTCATAAGTCATGATAATAACATAATCAGCTATCCTGCCCTGGGCTTCATAATCATGAGCTTCATAGAGAAGCCCCAGCTGCTCTGCAGATATCTTCGGTGCAAGCGCAACGGTGAGGATATATCCGCTCTCGTGCAGGCGGTCGGCAAGGCGCTGCAGGAACTCGTTATACACCTCACGGTCAGCAGGCGAGATATACTCCATATCCATGTTCACACCGTAGTAGTTCTTGTTCTGCACCTCACGCATTATTGCGGTTATAAGATTCTCCTGCAGCTCAGGGTCGTTCAGTACGGTGGAGAGGGTCTCTGTGTTGAAGCCGCCGTCGTAAAGATTAGTCACCACCATCAGCGGCATCACTCCCGAACGCAGCGCACGGTAGAGAAGATCCTCATCCTGCGGCGATATAAGGTCGCCCTCGGGCGTCAGCGTATAGCTGAACGGACTCAGGAACGTCAGAAACGGCAGCACGCAGTTCAGCGCATTTGCCGTGATAGAGGGATAGGCGTAGCCGTTCACCACCGCAGGATACTGCTCGGGCTGCTCTCCGACAGGGATGATGACCGTCTGCCCCACCTGAAGATTCAGCGGATTGAGATCGGGATTTGCGGCAATCAGCTCATCCAGCGGCACGCCGTATTCCTGCGAGAGCGAGAACAGCGTCTGACCCTCCTGCAGGATGTATCTGATGCCATCCGCCATGATGAGCAGGCTCTGCCCCACCGCAAGCTTTGACGGCTCACGCAGGCCGTTGTCCGCCGCTATCCTGAGAGGAGAAATGCCGAAGCGCCGTGCGATGCTGTTCAGGCTGTCGCCGCTTTCCACTGTATAGATTATCATAAGTACCTCCCGTGTATCGTTATGTGCGTCGTTCATATTCTATGCGGAAAATGGTATTTTGTTACTTTACATTTTGACACATCTGTGGTACAATATATACAACATTACATTCAAGAAAGGACACCAACATGAAAATAGCAGTTACTTACGACGACGGACAGATATTCCAGCACTTCGGCCATACGGCGCTGTTCAAGTTCTATAACATTGAGGACGGAAAGATCATCAGCACCGCTGTAATGCCCACTCTCGGCAGCGGACACGGCGCACTGGCAGGCTTCCTCACCTCCATGGGCGTGGATACGCTGATCTGCGGCGGCATCGGCGGCGGCGCGCAGGTTGCGCTCACCCAGGCAGGCATCACGCTCTACGGCGGTGTGACAGGCTCTGCGGATGAGGCTGTTCAGGCGCTGCTGGAGGGCAGACTCGGTTACGATCCCGATGTAAAGTGCGACCACCACGGCGAGGGTCACTCTCATGGAGAGGGTCACAGCTGCGGCGAGCATGGCTGCGGAAATCATACCTGTCACGAATAACAAATCGGAATTTGACGAGCGAAGCTCGTCAAATTCAGTGAGGAGTTAGGAGTTAGGAGTGAGGAATTATTGTGTTCGCTCCGCTCACGGATTTAAAAACGGCTACGCCGTAACGTTGCTCTAAACCGCTGTCTGAACGCACTTTACAATCAATCAGCACATTGAAATCAGCGGCGAAGCCGCACATACACTCCT
>JAZSGG010000140.1:0-23563 GCA_045532595.1 Oscillospiraceae bacterium
GAGCCTATGGGTCTTGATACTGATGAATATTATCTGCAGGGTATGAGTTCATCTTTGCCTGAGGATGTGCAGCTGAAATTCCTGAGAACCATTGAAGGTCTTGAGAATGTCGAAATAATGCGTCCTGCTTATGCTATAGAATATGATTGCTGTGATCCTTTAGAACTTCTTCCTACACTCGAATTTAAAAAGATATCTGGTCTATACGGTGCTGGACAGTTTAATTGTACAAGTGGATATGAGGAGGCTGCTGCTCAGGGTATAGTTGCCGGTATCAATGCTGCTCGCAAAATTAATGGACAGTCGGAGCTCATCCTCGATAGGGCATCTAGTTATATTGGTACACTTATTGATGATCTTGTTACAAAGGGTTGTACTGAGCCTTATAGGATGATGACTTCACGAAGCGAATATCGACTTATTCTCAGACAGGATAATGCGGCTGAGAGGCTTATGCCATTGGGCCATGAAATAGGTCTTGTATCTGATGAAAGATATGAGAAATTCCTTGCAGAGAAAAAACAGGTAGAGGAAGAACTCGAAAGAGTTCGCACCACTACAATACATGCTTCTGATGAGCTGAATGAACTGCTTGTTTCCAGAGGAACCAGTCCTTTGACAAATGGAATAAGGATGATTGAGTTGCTGAAAAGACCTCAGGTTGCTTATGAGGATTTGAAACCTTTTGATAAAAAGCGTCCTGATTTAAAACCGTCGCTCATAAATAAGATCGAGATAGAATTGAAGTATTCAGGCTATATCAAGATACAGCAGGAGCAGATAGATAAGATGAGAAAGCTAGAAACAAAGCTTCTGCCAGCAGATGTGGATTATAAGACCATAAAGGGTCTGAGACTTGAGGCTCAGGAAAAACTCAATAAGTTCAGACCTCTTAACGTCGGACAGGCAGGACGAATTTCCGGTGTTAATCCTGCGGATGTTTCGGTGCTGCTTATCTGGCGTGCAGGAAAGGGAGGATACGATGGACAGAATTAAATATGTGCAGGACACCTTTCTTTCTGCAGGTATCTCAATTACTCCCGTTATGGCAGATCAGTATGTGCGGCTGTGTGATTTTATGGTGGAGTATAATAAGAATGTGAATCTGACTGCTATCACTGAATTCGAAGATGTTGTTATGAAGCATTTTGTTGATAGTGTTCTGCCGTTTACAGAGATTAATATTGAGCAGGGGAGCAGTTTTATTGATGTGGGTACAGGAGCAGGTTTCCCATCATTGCCACTGCTGATATATCGCCCTGACCTGAAGGGTACTCTGTGTGATAGCTTGAATAAACGCTGTGTTTATCTTGAAAAGGTATGCGATGAAATAGGTGTGAAGGCTAAGATAATCCATGCGAGGAGCGAGGAACTCGGCAGAAAACTCAGAGAGAAATTCGATTTTTCAACTGCAAGAGCAGTTGCTGCTATGCCTGTGCTTATGGAATATTGTATGCCTTTTGTTAAGGTTGGCGGAAGCTTCATTGCGCTTAAATCTGTAAATGAGGATATGTCAGTTGCTTTAAATGCGGCAGAGCTGCTTGGTGGAGAATCTCCCGCTGTAACTGATTATAAGCTCCCCAATGGTGATGACAGGCGTCTTGTCATCACAAAAAAAGTAAGACAGACTCCGACAAAATATCCGAGGACAACTGCTAATATTGCAAAGAAGCCGCTTTGATGCGGCTTTTTTTGTTGCCTGAGATCATGATATGTCGGGAAATGCGATATTTATTTGTGGATTTTATTTCCTTATGGTGGTAAAATGAAAATACGATAACAGAAAGGAAGTATTAATCATGATGTTTATTAATAAAGAAAAGGTCGTACATAAGGTAATAATGCTGCCGCTTGCAAATATCATTCCGAATAAGTCTCAACCCAGAAAGTGTTTTGATGATAATGAATTATATCAGCTATCAAGAAGTATTCAAGAAAATGGTGTTCTTCAGCCTGTCTGTGTCAGAAAAACAGGAGTAACTTATGAGATAATCAGTGGCGAGCGCAGGTGCAGAGCCTCAAAACTTGCAGGGCTGGATGAGGTGCCATGTATTATTCTGAATGTGGATGAAGAAAGCTCTGCTGTTCTTGCGCTGATTGAAAACATCCAGCGCAGCGATCTGAGTTTTTTCGAAGAAGCAATTGCTATAAATGAACTGATAAATGTCTATGGACTGACTCAGCAGGAGGCAGCAAAACGTTTGGGTAAGGCACAGTCTACTGTTGCTAATAAACTTAGACTTCTTCGTTTTACAGATGCTGAGCGAAACATTCTGGCGGGCAGTGATCTCAATGAGCGTCAGGCGAGAGCGTTGATTAGAATAGATGATCCGGACCAAAGAATCAAATTGTTGCACGAGGTTGTAAGTAAGCGCCTCAATCTTGAACAGACTGAAGCATTGGTGGAAGAAGCTTTGAGTGGTGATGTGAAGAAGGTAGCGGTCAAAAAAACGAGTATATTCAATATACCGCTGCCGAAGGTTTATATCAATAGTATTAATAAGATCATCAGCCGTATGAAAAGTAATAATATCTGCTGTGAAACCGTAACTAATCAGAATGATAGATATTTCGAATATACTATAAAGATTCCTGTTACTGTCGATATGTGCAAATAATAGCGTTCCACGTGGAACATTTCGATGAATGTGTCGAAAATTGTTCCATGTGGAACATTTTTTTGAAAAACCCTTTATTTTTCGACAGAACTGTGCTATACTATATAAGTACCATAATGTAAAGGGGGAAAAGCTTTGGGCATTGTTATAGGTGTAGTAAATCAGAAGGGCGGCGTCGGTAAGACTACCACGGCTGTAAATGTTGCGGCAGGTCTCGGTGCGTTGGGCAAAAGAGTACTTCTGATCGATTTCGACCCGCAGGGGAATGCGACAACAGGTTTCGGTATCAAGAAAAAGACGCTGGATGCTACTACATACGATGTTATAATGGGCGATAAGCGCCCTCAGGAGGTCATCGTCAGCACAAGATATAAGAATGTGCGTATAATGCCTGCTACAAATCAGCTTTGTGAGGCGGAGCTTCAGCTTTCAAGTGTTGAGCAGCGAAATCACCAGCTCAGAAAGGTCATTCTGCAGATAAAGGATGATTATGATATCATTATTGTGGATTGCCTGCCGTCTCTGGGTATTCTTGCAATTAATGCTCTGGTGGCTTGTGATGCTATCATTGTTCCGATGGTGTGTGAGCCGTTTGCAATGGAGGGTCTTGCACAGCTTATTCAGACAATGAAAAAGGTGAAGCGTGCCGTAAACAAGGATCTTCAGCTTATGGGAATCGTATTTACGATGCTTGATAAGAGATTACTGGCAAGCAACGAGATCATGCGTGATATCAAGAGAAATTTCTCGCCTGACTCGTTCTTCCATACTGAGATACCGAGAAATGTACGCATAACTGAAGCACAGAGCCACGGCGAGCCGATACTCTATTATGACAAGAACTCAAAGGGCGGAGACGCTTACAAGAGATTGTCAAAGGAGATTCTTGCAAAGTGCCGTGAAATGGAGAAGAAACATGGCTAAAAGAAGGATAAACAGCAATTTCAGCAGCATTTTTGATGATAACAGTATTATGGAGGATAGCGAGAATTTAAGCACGCTCCGTATTACTGAGATCGAACCGAATAAAAATCAGCCCAGAAAGAATTTCGATAAGGAAGCTCTTGAACAGCTTGCATCCTCAATAAGAGAAAATGGCGTGCTTCAGCCGCTGCTGGTAAGACCCCTTTCAACAGGCAATTATCAGATCATCGCAGGCGAGCGCCGTTGGAGAGCATCAAAGATAGCAGGTCTCAGTGAGATACCTGTAGTCATCCGTGATGATCTCACAGAGGAACAGGTAATGCAGATCGCTCTGATAGAGAATCTGCAGCGTGAGAATCTCAACCCGATCGAAGAAGCTATGGGATATAAGGAGCTTATCGATAATTACAAGATGACTCAGGATGAGCTTGCAAAATCTCTCGGAAAAGCAAGATCATCTATTGCAAATTCGCTCGGTCTGCTTACATTACCAAAGAGCGTAAAGGATCTGCTGGCAGGCGGAGAACTTTCCGCAGGTCATTGCAAGGCGCTCAAGTCAATAAAGGATCCTGCGCTGATGACCGAGATAGCTTTCCGTGCAGCTGACGGAGAACTGAGTGTACGCAGCATCGAAGCAATAGCAAAGCGTGAGGCGAAAAAGAATGAAGAAAAGGATGAGATCAAGCCGAGATTATCCTATTACACCGAGGTGGAGTTAAGCCTTGCTGAGCTTCTTGCAACAAAGGTGAGAATAGTTGAGGGTAAAAAGACCAACACTATTCAGATAAACTTTGATGATAAGGAACAGCTTGAAGGCATTATGAAGGCTCTTATGAAGAACTAATACAGGCACAATACCTGAAAAATACAGAAATTAAAGGAAGGCAAACACCATGATAGACATCAAATTTTTAAGAGAAAACCCCGACGCAGTAAAGGAAAACATCAAGAAGAAGTTCCAGGATGCAAAGCTTCCTCTGGTAGACGAGGTAATTGAGTTGGATGTAAATTACCGTAAGGCGCTGCAGCGCAAGGAATCCCTGCAGGCTGACAAGAATAAGATATCCAAGAGCATCGGCGCATTTATGGCACAGGGTAAGAAGGACGAGGCTGAGGCTGCAAAGGCTCAGGTAAAGGCTTTCTCTGAGGAGCTGGCTGAGCTTGACAAGACTGTTCCCGAAATGGAAGAGCGCATCAAGACAATCATGATGACTATTCCCAACATCATTGATCCCTCCGTTCCGATCGGTAAGGATGACAGCGAGAATGTTGAGATCAAGCGCTATGGCGAGCCTGTAGTTCCTGATTTCGAGGTTCCTTACCATGCTGAGATCATGGAAAAGCTCAATGGTATCGATCTTGACAGTGCAAGAAAGGTTGCTGGTAACGGCTTCTATTATCTCATGGGCGATATTGCGAGACTTCACTCCGCTGTTATCTCCTATGCAAGAGATTTCATGATCGACCGTGGTTTCACATACTGCATTCCTCCTTTCATGATCAGAAGCAACGTCGTTACAGGCGTTATGAGCTTTGCTGAGATGGATGCTATGATGTATAAGATCGAGGGCGAGGATCTGTATCTTATCGGTACATCTGAACATTCTATGATCGGTAAGTTCATTGATACCATCATTGATGAGGAGTACCTGCCGCACACTCTCACATCCTATTCTCCCTGCTTCCGTAAGGAGAAGGGCGCTCACGGCATCGAGGAGAGAGGCGTATACCGTATCCACCAGTTCGAGAAGCAGGAGATGATCGTTGTCTGCAAGCCTGAGGAATCTGCAATGTGGTACGATAAGCTGTGGCAGAACACCGTTGATCTGTTCCGTTCCATGGATATCCCTGTAAGAACGATCGAGTGCTGCTCCGGTGATCTGGCAGACCTGAAGGTGAAGTCCTTCGACGTAGAGGCATGGTCTCCCAGACAGAAGAAGTACTTCGAGGTAGGCAGCTGCTCCAACCTTGGCGATGCTCAGGCAAGACGCCTGAAGATCCGTGTAAACGGACAGGATGGCAAGAAGTATTTCGCTCATACTCTGAACAATACCGTTGTTGCTCCTCCCAGAATGCTCATTGCGTTCCTTGAGAACAACCTCAACGAGGACGGCAGCGTAAACATCCCTGAGGTTCTCAGACCTTACATGGGCGGCAAGGCAAAGATCGAAGTTTGCTGATATAAAGGTTAGGTAACATATATGGCGGGATCAAAAGCGTCCTGAACACGGACGTTTTTTGATCTTGCCATTTTTTCAATATTAAATAACAAATATTTACATATATTACTTTTTTATTTATCGCTTCAGGAGGCAAAATGTCATTTGTAAAGCTTGATAATGTATATAAGCGTTATCGTATGGGAGAGGTTACGATCAATGCCGCTGATGGAATGACCTTTGATATAGAAAAGGGTGAATTCGTCATCATCGTTGGTCCCAGTGGCTCGGGAAAGACTACTGTTCTGAATATGCTGGGCGGCATGGATACCTGCGATGAAGGAATAATCAGTGTTGACGGCGCAAGAGTTGATGGATATAACAGAAAGCAGCTGACGGAATACCGCAGACATGATATCGGCTTTATATTCCAGTTCTATAATCTGCTGCCGAATCTTACAGCAAAGGAAAATGTGGAGCTTGCAGTGCAGAC
Source organism: Oscillospiraceae bacterium (assembly GCA_045532595.1). Taxonomy (GTDB): domain Bacteria; phylum Bacillota; class Clostridia; order Oscillospirales; family Ruminococcaceae; genus CAG-115. The sequence goes on from JAZSGG010000140.1 coordinate 6,195, forward strand.
TACAAAGGATTTCATCCCTGCTGCAGAGATACTTGAAAAGGTGGGCCTCGGTGAGAGACTGGATAACTTCCCTGCGCAGCTTTCTGGTGGTGAGCAGCAGCGAGTTTCCATTGCAAGAGCGCTCAGTAAACGTCCAAAGCTTCTGCTGTGTGATGAGCCTACAGGCGCTCTTGACTACAATACAGGTAAGGTCATACTGAAGCTGCTGCAGGACACCTGCCGTAAGGATGGAATGACAGTTATTCTTGTTACCCATAATTCTGCAATCGCTCCTATGGCAGACAGAGTAATAAAGATCAAGAACAGCAAGGTGAGCAAGATCATTCTTAATGAGAACCCCACACCAGTGGAAGAGATCGAGTGGTAATACGGCGGGGGTACAGATTTGAAGGCTATAAACAAGAATATTTTCAGGGAAATAACCCATTCAAAGGGCAGATTTCTCTCTATCATGCTGATATGTATGATAGGTGTAGGCTTTTTCAGCGGAGTAAGTGCCACAGGCGATGATATGAAGCTTTCCGCTGATAAGCTGTTCGATGAGCAGAAGCTGTTTGATCTGCGAGTGCTTTCCACATTCGGCTTGACTGACGATGATACAGCGGCTATAAAAGAGCTAGACGGTGTATCAGAGGTATACACATCAAAGTATTCTGATCTTGCGGTATATTTCAATAACAAGGAGTATCTTACAAGAGTCTATTCCTGGAATGATGATGAGATAAACAAGGTACTGCTTCATGAGGGAAGATTTCCCGAGGCGGAGAATGAGTGTATAGTCAGTGGAAACAGGCTGCAGTCGGGATTTAAGATAGGCGAAACTGTATCTGTTGTGGATCTTACCGAGGCGGAGGAATTCCCGCTTAAGCACAAAGAATATACCATTGTAGGCATATTTGATTCGCCTATGTATATTTCAATGACTCAGCATGGAAGCACGACCATTGGCGATGGTGCGCTGGATTCATTTATATATGTTACGGAGAGTAATTTTACACAAGAAGTATACACTGAGATATATGTTCGTTCGGAAGAACTGGCGGCAATGAAGAGCTATTCTGACGAGTACGATGAGCTGCGTGAAGAGATCACCGTAAAGCTGGAGGAACTAGGAATATCCCGCAGTGAGATTCGCTATGACGAGGTAGTCGGAGAGGCGCTGCAGGAGATCGCTGACGGCGAAAAAGAGCTTGCCGATGCGAAGGCGGAAGGCGAGCAGGAGCTGGCAGACGCAGCAGCGGATATCGCAGATGCAGAGAAGCAGATTGCTGATGGCGAGCAGGAACTTATCAATGCGAAAGCAGAGCTTGAAGATGGCGCAAAGCAGCTTGCAGATGCAGAAAAAGAGCTTGCTGATGCTTACCGTGAAATAGAGAACGGAAAAACAGATCTGATTGCTGCAAAGAATGAGCTTATTACTGCTGAGAGAGAGCTTCAGGATGCAAAGACTGTGATGCTCAACGGTGAGCGTGAGCTGAATCAGGCAAAGCAGCTGTTGGATGAGAGTAAGACTCAGCTTGACGAGGGTCAGGCAGAGATCGACAGAAACGCTGCAGAGCTTGCTGAAGGAAAGGCTCAGCTGGAGGATGCGAAAGCGCAAATTGCTCAGGCAGAGGAAGAATACAACGCAGGTTATTCTCAGTATGAGCAGGGAATGCAGCAGCTAAGTGAGGGAGAAAAGCAGCTCGAACAGGCTATCTTGATATACGGCGAGGAAAATCCGCTGATAATTCAACAGAAAGTAGAGATTGAAACCAATAAAACTATTCTTGAACAGACAAAGCTTGCCCTTGACAGTGCATTGGCTCAGATAGACGCAGGCAAGGCAGAGATAGCTGCAAATGAGCAGATGCTTGCAGAGGGAGAGCTTCAGCTGAAAGCTGCGCAGCAGCAGATAGATGAGGGTCTTGCGCAGTACAATGAAGGTCTTGCAGAGTGGGAAAAGGGCTATGCAGATTTCGTTGATGGTCAGCAGGCGTATCTTGACGGATACAAGCAGTATCTGGACGGACTGGCACAGTATAACGACGGTCTTGCACAGATAGAAGATGCAGAACTTCAGTATAATGAAGGCAAGGCTACTCTCGAAGAAAAGCGTCTTGAATATGAGGATGGCGTAAAGCAGTATGAGGATGGTCTGAAAGAGATCGAGGATGCAAAAAAAGAGCTTGCAGACGGCAAAAAGGATTATGAAGAGGGTCTGCTGACTTTCAATACCGAGATAGCCGATGCAGAGAATGAGCTTGCTGACGCAAAGCAGAAGATAGAAGACGCAGGTGAGGCGGAGTGGTATATCTTCACCCGTGACGATAACCCGGGATATTCGGAGTATGCAAGCAACGCAGAGAGAATTGATAAGATTGCATCTGTATTCCCGATATTCTTCCTGCTAGTAGCAGGTCTTGTGTGCCTTACCACTATGTCGAGAATGGTGGAGGAAAACAGAACACAGGTCGGCACATTAAAGGCTCTGGGTTATTCAAATGGTCGTATAATGGCGCATTATATGACGTATGCGCTCTCGGGTGCCGCTATAGGAAGCGTTATCGGCGCTTTCGGCGGAATGGTGCTGTTCCCCGGAGTTATCGTATATGCGTATTCGATCATGTATATCGTAACGGAAACGGTGTTCGTGTTCAATCCTGTTTATATCCTGCTTTCTGCGGGTTCTATGCTTGCGGCGATAGCTCTTACAGTGTTCTTCAGCTGCAAAAAAGTGCTGGGCGAGACTCCTGCAAGCCTGATGCGACCCAAAGCGCCTAAGGCAGGCAAGCGAGTTTTACTGGAGCGTATCGGATTTATCTGGAACAGGATGGGATTCTTCGCAAAGGTATCGGGCAGAAATCTGTTCCGCTATAAGAGAAGAATGTTCATGACTGTTATCGGCATTGCAGGATGTACAGCGCTGATGCTTACGGGCTTTGGTCTGAAAAATTCCGTATCGGATATAATCAATTTGCAGTATGGTGAGATATTCAATTACAGTGGTATGGTAGCTGTGGCTGATGATCAGACTGATGAGGAAGAACAGGCTCTTTATGATGAACTGATGGCATTTGATCCCGAAACAGTGTATACTCAGATACACCTGAAGCAGTACACGGTTTCGTTCGGTGATACCAATGTTCAGACATATATCACAGTTGCAAAGGACAGCGAGATACTTGAAAGCATGATAGATATGCATGAGCGTGTATCGGGCGAAAAGCTTTCCCTCAGCAATGGAACGGTGTGTACGGAAAAGCTGGCAACGCTTCTCGGAGCAAAGGCAGGCGATGAAATAACGATACGCATAAGCGATCAGGAGAGCTGTACAGTTACTATCGGTGGAATAACCGAACATTATGCAAGTCACTATTTCTATATGACTGAAGAGATGTACAGCGAGCTGTTCGGTAGTACGCCTGATTATAATATGGTGTATTTCAATAACAGACTTACCGCTGATCCGACCGATAAGGAGGATTTCTCTGAAAGGATCATGACGTGTGACGGCGTTCTGACAGTTATGCTGAATACTACTTCCGCAGGCACCTTTGAAGAAATGCTTGGTATGATCGACATGGTAATTATCGTGCTGATCGTTTCTGCCGGTGCGCTGGCGTTTGTGGTGCTGTATAATCTCACAAATGTGAATATCACAGAACGTATACGAGAGATAGCTACATTGAAGGTGCTTGGCTTCTATGACAGAGAGGTATCCAGCTATGTGTTCAGGGAGAATATCATTCTTTCTCTTATGGGCAGCGGTGCAGGATTGCTGCTGGGTATAGCGCTGTGCAAATTCGTGGTGCAGACTGCGGAGATAGATGAGGTAATGTTCGGCAGGAATATACATGGCACATCCTATCTGTATGCATTCGTAATGACGTTTGTGTTCTCTATGATAGTAAATCTTATCATGACCCGTGTGCTGAAGAAGATAAGCATGGTGGAATCGCTCAAATCCGTGGAATAACAATTACAAAAGTCTTACAAAATAATAACGATACTTGACGAAATCCACATATTATGGTATCATATAGTTATAGTTATTATCTGTTTATGACAAAATCGGAAAGGCGGCCAGAAATGAAGCATAAGATCCTTGAATCGGGAGAAGATTACCTTGAGACTATACTGGTCCTCCATAACCGTAACGGAGAAGTAAGGTCCATTGATATCGCAACCGAGCTGGATTATTCCAAGCCGAGCGTCAGTGTTGCAATGAAGAATCTGCGTGAGCAGGAATGCATCACTGTAGACAAGAATGGATATATAGAGCTGACGGAAAAGGGAAAAGCCATCGCAGAAAAGGTGTATGAGCGCCATCTGTTGTTTACCGAATGGTTGATGTCTATGGGTGTTCCCGAGGATATTGCGGCTGAGGATGCCTGCCGTATCGAGCATTGCCTCAGCACGGAAAGCTTTGAAGCGATCAAGCGTCATGTAAAAGAGTATAAAGGTGCATAAGTGAATGCCGTACTGCTGTCTTTGCGGTGCGGCATTTTATATAACAGGGGATCGCACTTCGAGGGGGGGATTTATTGAAAATAATATGTCTTATAGAAAACACTGCAGTTAATGAAAAGCTGTTCTCTGAGGATGGTCTGTCTCTTTTTGTGGAATATGAGGGCAGGAATTACCTTATAGATACAGGTCTTACAGGAAAGGCAGTGGATAATGCAAAACGCATGCGGCTGCCGATAAATGATATACATGCTGTGGTGGTGACACACAATCATCATGCGCATATCGGTGGAATAGATGCGGTGATGCGCCTTAATCCTAAAGCAAAGATATATCTTCGTGCAGCGGCACAGGATGAAGTGTACAGACGCAGCGGTCTGATGAAAGCTCCCGTCGGAATGGGGAAGTCTTTCTTTAAGAAGTACGCAGATAATCTGATACTGTTCAACAGCTTTTCTGAGGTTGCAGAGGGTTTTTACATTGCATCCTGCGAGAATCGTGATGAGAAGTATGATAATCCCGATAGCGGCTACTTTACCTTAGAGGGCAAGAAAAGTGTTCCGTACGATCATGCGGATGAAAGCTTTGCGGTCATTTTCCCTAAGAAGCGAAAAGCAGATGGTCTGATACTTGTGGGAGGCTGCTTTCATTGCGGCGTAGTAAATATGCTGGAAACAGTGCGAAATCGCTGGCATGGTGTACCGATCCTTGCAGTGATCGGAGGATTTCATTTTTCGGGCAGCAATCCTAAGACACTGAATTGTTCTGCGGAGTATGTTACTGCTCAGGCGAGAGGTATCAAGCTGTGCGGTGCAGAAAAGGTATATGCCTGCCATTGCACAGGCTTCCGTGGCTTCGATGTGATGGATGAGACTCTGGGCGACAGGATAATGTATCTTGGCGGCGGAGAAGCACTGGATTTCTGATATATTGCAACCAAATGCATAATAAAATCGTTTAATTATTAAAAGGATGTAACTTTTTACACCTTTTGATTGTTTTATATATGCAGGGAATTACTTACTGAAAACACCGTCTTAATCGGGCGGAAAGGATATGACATCATTCCGACAATGTCGGAAAGGGGGAGGACAGAATATGAAGACTTTGAAAAAAGTACTGTGCGCAGCACTTGCTGCGGTGCAGGCGGCAAGCGTGCTGACCATCGGCATGACTGCCTCGGCAGCCGAAACACAGAAGCCAGGTGTAAAGACCATTGCTGCGGGTGACAATTCCAGTTTTGTTATCAAATCTGATATGTCACTGTGGGCGGCAGGTGCAAACGATCATGGTCAGCTAGGTCTCGGTGCAGGGGTGGATAACTCCGATGGAGCTAAGGTCATGAGCAATGTTCTTATGGTCGAGGCTGAGGGCGAGACTGCTTATGCCATTGATGCTGCTGGCGTTCTTTACGGCTGGGGCGATAACACTGACGGTCAGGTAGCGCCGTCGCAGAATGCGCAGTATATCTATAAGCCTACAAAGATAATGGAAAATGTTATTGATGTAAGTGCAGGTGAGAGCCATACTGTAGTTCTGACTGCGGATGGTACGGCTTATGGCTGGGGAAGCAACTTTGAAGGTGAGCTCGGCTTCAAGGCAAACGAAAAGACAAATGAGGCTGTAAAGCTTATGTCCGGTATCAAGGACATTGCAGCGGGCAACTGTTTCACTCTTCTTGTAAGCGAGGATGGAAAGCTGTATACTAGTGGCCTTAATAACAATGGTCAGCTTGGTGCAGGCAATTACAGGACACAGTACGCATTTTCACTTTCCTCTGTATCAGGCATTGATTCTGCCGAGGCGGGTGACAGCCATTCGCTTCTGCTGACTGAGAAGGGAAAGGTTCTGGCAGCTGGTCTTAACGATGATGGACAGGTCGGCGTTACAGGAAGCAGGATCAACACATTCAAGGAGCTTTCTGTAAGCAGCGTCCATGCAGTATTTGCAGATGCTTATTCATCTGCTGCTGTAACGACTGCAGGCAAGCTTTATGTATGGGGTAATAACGACAACGGTCAGCTGCAGAATTCTTCCGATAAGGATGTAACGGCGCCTAAATCTGTAGCTTCTGATGCAATATCTATTGCGTTCGGCGGATATCATTCCGTTATGCTTACCAAGAAGGGCAAGATATCAACTGCAGGTGCAGGAATGAACGGCGAGCTTTTCGGCTTTACAGGAAGCACTGTTCTGAAGCCTGCCAAGATCATGGAGGATGTGAAGACTTTCGCTGTAGGCTCCGATCATGCAGCGGCGATCGACTCCAAGGGAAAGCTTTATACATGGGGTAACAATGACTGTGGTCAGCTTGGCCTTGGCGATGTGACCTCCAGAAACAAGCCCACTAAAGTCGACCTCCCTGACAGTGCAGAGCAGGTATGGTGCGGAAATAAGATAACATTCGTTCAGACAAGCGATCTGAGAGTATATGTTTTCGGTGATAACAGCGCAGGTATGCTGGGTACTGAGACCGATAAGTCTGTTGTGACAAAGCCTGAACTCAATTACTATCTCTCCGAATATGACGATCTCGATATCAAGTGCGGAAACGGTTTCGCAGTTGCACTTATCGAGGGCGATGTTTACGGCTGGGGTAAGAACACCTCCGGCAGACTCTGCGATCTCGGTAAGAATGTGGTAAATCCCGAGTTGCTTACGAGTGATATCTCCGGTATCGAAGAACTCGCTGTTGGTGACAATCATGTTCTGGTGCTTACCAGAAGCGGTGAGCTGTACGGCTGGGGCAGCAACGGAAGCAATCAGCTTGGCAACAACATCGAAGGTGTGTTCACTGAAATTCCTCAGTTCCTTGAGATAATGAGCAAAAACAATGGCGTGGCAGCTACTATCGATCATATTGCGGCAGCAGGCAATCACTCCATTGCAGTTGATGTGGATAATAAGGTTTGGGTATGGGGTGCAAACTCCAGCGGTCAGCTTGGTGTGACAGATTACCGTGTAAAGAATCCCACACCTCTTGGTTATGTGGGAGCTAAGGTAGCGGCAGGCAAGTATGCATGTGCTATCATCAATGCTGATGAGAAGCTTTCTCTCAGCGGTGTGAACAAATCCGGCGCTCTCGGTGATGGTACAGAGGAAGACCGTAGCAAGTTTAACGTTTATACAGCATCCTCTGCGGAAGAGGTAGCTATCGGTGATTATTTCGGCGTATATATGCGCAACGACGGCACCTTATTTGCATGGGGCGAGAATTCTCTCGGTCAGGTAGGTAATGGCGGCGGCGGAGTAAGCACAAAGCCTTCTGTTGTTATGAGCGATGCGCTCTGCGCTGTTCCTGAGCAGGCTACAGCTATCAAGCTCAGCAACAATGAGCTTATCCTGAAGCCCAATGCAAAGCAGAAGCTTACCGCAACTATTACACCTGCTGACGCAGATGTAAAGACTGTAACATGGTCAACATCCAACAGCAAGATTGCAACGGTTGCGGCGGATGGTACTGTTACAGCGCTCGCTTATGGCGATGCGACTATCACTGCAAAGACCGCAAACGGTCTCACAGCAACCTGCAAGGTAAAGGTTACTATTCCTGTAAGCAGCTTCTCTGTTACACCTTCTAAAAATAAGGTGCTGAAGATCGGACAGAGCTTCACTATTACCAGCAAGGTATATCCTACAAACGCAGTTGATAAGACTCTGCTGTATTCTTCCTCTGATCCCGATGTTGCTACAGTAAGCGCAAAGGGTAAGGTAACAGCAGTTTCCACAGGTAAGGCAAAGATCACTATCACAGCAAAGAGCAATCCCACAAAGTCTCGCACTATCACGATCTATGTTCGTCCCGCAAAGGGCAAGCTTACCACCAGAAAGCCTACAGCTGATGGTGTTCTGCTGAAGTGGAACGAGATCGAAGGCGCAGAGGGATATGTGATCTACCGCAGAACTTCTCCTAAGGGCAAGACAACAGTTGTTGCGGATGTAAGTGCTGAGGAGGCTCGTTCCTACCTTGACACAAAGGCAAAGTCCGGCAAGACATATTACTACTATATCAAGTCCTACTACACAGTGGGAAGCACGAAGATCTATTCTCCTGCTTCTTCAATGTATAAGGTAGTCGCTAAGTAAAATGAACAAGGGCAGCTGAGAGATCGGCTGCCCTGAGTTTTTGTTGTTGAAATGTTGAAAACTTTTCACCTTTTATCTTCAGAATAAAAAATAGTTCAAAGCTGTGACATAAAAGCACAGAAGTTTGTCTTATCCATGAAAGCGCTTTTAAGGAAATATGGCAGGAGGTGACGGATTGGACGGTGAAAGCCTTATAAAGTACATCGGTCTATTTCACGGAACGGTATACAGGCTTGCATACAGCTATGTGAAGAATAAAGCTGATGCAGAGGACATCACACAGGATGTGTTCCTGAAACTGTACAAATTTCATGGCGAGTTTCAGGCGGACGAGAACTGCAAGGCCTGGCTCATCCGTGTTACCATCAATCTGTCGAAGAATCTGCTGAGATCGGGTTGGTTTACGAAACGCACCGAGCTTACCGAGGACATCCCCTGCGAGGATGAGGAGGACAGGTCGCTGATAGAATATGTGATGAAGCTCCCCGAAAAATACCGTGTCACGATTCATCTGTACTATTATGAAGGGTACTCTGTGAAAGAAATTGCGGATATGACGGGCGCTTCGGTATCGTCGGTGACTACACGGCTCATGCGTGGACGTGAACGCTTGAAAGAAATGCTCTTGAAGGAGGATAAGCAGTGAAAGAACGTTATAACAGAGCCTTTGACAACATCGCTCCCGAAAAGAGCGACAGCGAGCTGTACAAAGCAGTTCTGAGAAAGGCGGAAAATACTATGGAAAAGAAGTTCAGCAAGAAAGCAGTGATAATTCCCGTGGCTGCGGCACTGACAGTGGCTATCGGAGTTGGCGGCGTTGCAGCGGCAAACAATGCGGAGTTCATCAGAAATATATTCGGCGGCAACGAAAGCGTTGCGGCGGAGATACAGAACTGTGTTTTCGAGGACAGTGACGAGCATATTCGAATGACAGTTGATGAGTATCTTTCCGATGGTCAGTGCACATATCTGACTGTGCATTATACAGCACTTGATGATGAGGGTGCAGAGTGGCTGGCTCAGGAGGATTTTCAAAATGTGCAAGGCGATAATATATTAGCAATCAACCCTAAATTCAGGAATGAATTTGGTAAATTCTATGCGGTAAATTATAGTCGTTCGTCAAATGAGCTTACTGAGTTTGCAACCGAAACAGACAGATATTTCTGTGTGTTTTTTCGGGCAAATGGACGTCATTATGGCACGACACAGGCAACTTTTGAATACTATATGTCTGATGGTAGAGTGCGTGAAACATTGCTTGATGTGGGAACGAATATCGAGGAAAAATGGTTTGAGCTGAAGGATACCGAAACACCCAGTGAGTTCTATATTCCGAAGTATCTGATACTTTCCGAAATGTCGTTCTCAATTTATGGTGAGAATACGGGAGCATATGTTGATAACTCTGCACCAGAGCGTGGCTGGTGGTCGTTTACATCATCTATGACACATGAAGAAAGCAATGATGACGCGGTCAATGATATCAGCTTTGTGCTTGATGACGGCAGCATTTATGAGCTTGACGATTATTCATCACTTAGCTCTGCGGTTGCACATGAGGAGAATGGATATACAGATATCAATATCGCAAGCGGGTGCTTTATCGAACATGACTTGACTGACGGAGTGTTCAGCATAGAGTTCAATGCTCCCGATATCGACAGGATAGTAGGACTTCAGATCGGTGATGCGTATTACGACCTTACAGAATAATAGCATAACACAATAAGAAAAGGGCGGTTTTCCGCCCTTTTTGCTATTCAGATGCGCAGTGCATCAACAGGCTTCATTGTGGCAGCCTTATATGCAGGATATGCCCCGAATACTGCGCCTATCACTGCAGCCGCACCGCCCGAAAGCAGCAGTGACAGCCAGTTCACCGTGAACGGCACTCCGAGTATCAGACATCCCAGACTTGCAAGCGTTAGGCCGCCTATGATACCTGCGGCACTGCCCATCAGTGTCAGCAATACACTTTCCGTGAGAAATTCAAGACAGATATCGGAATTGCGTGCGCCGATGGATTTCTTGATGCCTATCTCGTGAGTGCGCTCGCCGACGCTCATCATCATGGTAGTCATCACCGATATTCCCGAGACCACCAGCGAGATACCTGCCACCAGTGAAAGGGAAAGGGTAACGATGTTCAGGATATCATCCAGCTGCTTTTTCTGAGAGAGCAGATTGTTTACGGTGAAGCCGTCGGTATATCCGCCTGCGGTGTTGAGTGCTTCTTTTACGGAGCTTATTACGGCGCTGTCATCCATGCTATCTATCTTCACGGCGAGACGGTCGTAGGTGGAGCGGCCGCACAGCTGCTGCATTGTGGTGATGGGAATATACATAAATCCGGGCATGATATTTGTCAGCATGGATTGCAGTCCGCTGAGTCCCGTGCTTGCTATGCCGATTATCTCAAAATCATGGTATTTTCCGCCGAGGAAAAGTGTTACCGTCTTACCGACGATGTTGCTCCTGCCGTAGGTTTCGAGGGCAAAAGCCTCATCCACAACACATACCTTTGTCCGAGCGGCGGTGTCGGCAGCAGTTATCAGCCTACCATGCTTTGCTTCGAGAGAGATAAGGCGGTCGGCGGTCCTGTCCACGCCCCAGACGTAGGTGTCCAGCCGCCTTCCTATCATCTTAGCTTCGGTCATGGATGCCATCAGCGGCATTACATCGGTGACACCATCCACTTTTCGGGCGATGTCGGCGCTTTCGTCGGTAAGCGTAACACTTACAGTCTTGTCTGCGGTCTGTACCAACAGGGTATCAACACCCATGGTTACAAGCGTGGAGTTTACCTGCTGAGTTCCCACTGCTCCAACGGTGGAGATCAGTACCACAGAAAGCACCCCGATAGCAATGCCCGACATAGTGAGCAGAGTACGAGAGCGGCAGCGCAGGATGTTTATTATGGCTCGTTTCAGGTTCATGGCTGCTCCAATCTGACAAAACGGCTGTCGGAGATGGCTTCGGGGGAGGTGAATATCTTGTCCTCGGCAGTGATGCCCTTGATGACCTCGGTGCCGTCAGAAAACTCTGCGCCTGTGAAGATGCGGCGTTTCACCGCCTTGCCGTCGGCATAGACATATACGAATTCTCCCACATCGTCCTGCCCGATGGCTTCGTAAGGCAGAACGCAGATATTTTGGGGTTCGGTCAGCGTGAACTGTACATCTGCGGTGAGACCTGGTTTCAGTCGCTCGTCGTAGCTGTCGGGAACGATCTGCACATCCACGACCGTTTCAAGCACTGATCCGATGTAACGATTCCGTGCTGCGCCTGCGATCCTGCTTACTGTTCCGGTAAAAGTTGTGTCGGGATAGGCGGTGAGGGAAAAGCTCGCCTTGCCGCCTTCGTTTATCTGAGAAATGTACTGCTCGCTGACGGGAACGGTAAGCACCAGTTGGTCGGTAGAGGCTATGGTGCATATTGCAGAGCCTGCTTCCACTGATGTGCCGTTTCCGGCTGCAGCGATGACGAGTCCGTTTCTGTCTGCGGTGATCTCATCAGGGATGAGCGACATGGCTGTGGAGAGACTGGCAGAGGCGATCGCCAGCTGCGGCAGCTGCCCGAGGCTTTCTATAAATGAGGATGTGCCGTTTTTGTCTACTATCGCAACGGTATCACCCACCTGAACAAGGTCGCCTTCCGAAACACAGCTTCTGGCTATTACCAATGGCAGGGAGGAGGTCACATCGGACTGTCCCTTAAATGATAAAGTGCCGCTGCCGTTCAGGCTTTTGGCATAGCTGACTGTTTTTGCGGAGATGACCTCTGCTGCAGGAGCATTGCCCGCAGCGGCAAAAGGAACAGCAGCGATGATACCTGTGATGGTGGCAGAAATGCACAGCACCGTAATAATTCTTTTCATTAGCGTCAGATCCTTTCCCGAAAATTACCCTAATATTTTGGCACAGGGCGTTGTAATTATACCTGAAAACGTCAAGCATGCTTCATTTTGTAAGAATTGTGCAAAAGGTCTAAAAATGTTGATATATTTTTGTGCGCTAAAGTGTTGACAAGAAAGTGGTTTAGTTATACAATTATATTTGTAGAGATATAATCTTAACTGAGAAAGGAAAATATAATGATCTGTAAGAATTGTAATTCAGTAGTAGCAGATGGCGCAAAATTCTGCGCATCCTGTGGCACACCTGTTGAACAGCCTGCGGCTCCTGCAGCGCCTGTTGCAACTGCTGCTGTTTGCCGCAGTTGCGGCAGTCAGCTTGCCGAGGGAATAAAGTTCTGTGCAGTATGCGGAACAGCTGTTGAGGCTCCTGCAGCATTCCAGCCCGTTGTGCCTGCACCACCTGTTGCTCCTGCAGCACCTGCGCCCGTTGCGGCACCTCAGCCTGTTGCTCCTGCAGCAGCTGTACCCGTTGCGGCTCCTCAGCCTGTTGCTCCTGCAGCACCTGCGCCTGTTGCAGCACCTCAGCCGGTGAATGATGTTGTTTCTCAGCCTGTTCAGGCAGCTGCACCTGTAAGTGAGATCCCTCAGCCAGCAAGAGAGTCCGCACCTCTTGGTGCAGTACCCCAGCCTGTCAATGATGTTATACCTCAGGCTGCTAATGCAAGCGCTCCTGTTGATGCTGGAATGGCAAATGGATTCGGTCAGGCACCTGTGGCTCCTGCCTATACAGCGCCTCAGGCGACAGGTATTGACATGGACATCGCAGGTATTGATATGGATGCTGCAAGTGTAGCGGCAGTAAAGCCTGTTAAGAAGAGCAAGGTAGGCCTTTGGATAGGTCTTGGTGCGGCAGGTGTTGTTGCAGCGGCGGCTGCAGTCGGCGGACTCTGCTTCAGAGGCGTAGTTGCAAATCTCTTTATGGGAGACAGCAAGTATGCCGTAAAGATCGAGGGCGATACCATAAAGACGCTGGCAGAGGGCGCAACAGAAGTAACTGCCGAAGAGAAGGCACAGATGGTAGAGGCAATCTCTTCCGCTATATCAAGCATGTCGTCTGTTAATAACGATTATGGTTCTTCTGACGAAATGACTTCCGCATTTGCAGGCGTTGATTTTGCTGATATCATATCCACATATAACGAGTCTTTTGTTCAGGTATATGGTGCTGATGGCGTGGTGATCGATCTGGATGCGGATATTGATCTCACTGCAGAGGGTAAGGAGAGCTTCGGAGATGCTGCTTCTGTGGATGAGGTGCTGAAGGTGATCAATGATTCCACATTCTCCATCTCCTATCAGGCAGCGGAGGACGCTATGGCGGCCGAAGTATCTGCTACTGATGCAGAGGGCTTCACCATCAATGCAAGAGGTATAGTGAATGCTGATGGCACTGTTGCAGTAATGTTCCCGTTTGCTACCGATAAGGCTATCAAGGCTACTATCGAGATGGATGGAACAGTATCTTCCGCAGAGGCAGTTGATTTTGAGCTTGATCCCACTGAGATCGAGCGTATTGGCACAGAGCTTGTAAATATCTATCTTACATATTTCGAGCAGGCGGAGATCACTATCGACAAGGGAAGCCTTAAGGCTGGAGATGCCGAGGCGGATGGCAGACTCATCACAGTCGTTATGGATGAGGAGCTCATTGCTGATATGACTGAGGCTATGATCACCTTTATGATCGACGATGATTACTTCATGGAGAAGATCGGAGAATTCATGGAGATCGCAGGCGAGGATTATTCCGAGGCTGATATCAAGGATGAGCTGGAAGAATCCATCGACGAACTGGAAGATGAGATCACCTATACCTTTGAGATCAAGACAGTTGTAGATAACAATGGCAATATACTCGCAAAATATTATGGTATAGATGATGATGAGACCGGCGAGGATTCCGTTACCTATGTAGGCGGAGAAACAAATCAGGGTCTGCTGATCGTTTCCGAGGATGAGGATTTCCTCACAGCTGACATACTGCCCACAAACGAGACCGACGGTAAGATCGAGATCGTTGTTGAGGATGCAGATACTGAGATCGCAGCGACTGTGAATTATGAAGGCGTGAAAACCGAGAAGTATCTCAATACGCTGACTACAGTAGGTAAGTTCGACGTTGAGATTGAGGCTGAGGATGGCACTATTGGCCTTACTATCGATGCTGCGATTGACGGCGATAAGCTGACAAACAAGTTCTCTATGGATCTCGACAAGTACGGAACAATGGCGTTTACCGTAGCTGTAAAGCCTGAGCAGCTGGATCTTACAGCTATTCCCTCTGGCGCACTGGATTTCTCCAACACCGATAACTGGACAGAGGAAGAGTCTAAGACAAACGCACAGTATATGCTGGACGCACTTAATGATATCAAGGCAAAGTGTGATGCGAATACATCCAGCACCTTTGCGGGCCTGATCTCTCCCATGGTTGACAGCGGTATCACATATTTTGAGGATCTGCTGACTCCTATGGCCAGCTACGAAGATATCTCTGCTCTTTCTGATGGCATATCCGAAATTATGGTACAGCTCAGCAGCGTTTATGATGCGAACTATGAGTATGTATCTGATGCAACATACAACGAATGCAGCGATCTGTATGATGAGCTGGATGATCTGTATGATGAGGTTGCGTATGCATACGAGATGGATATGGAGACCTACAATACACTCTCCGATAAGGCAAGCGACCTTGCTGACAAGGCAGCAGAGCTTTGCGATAAGATAGTTGAGGAGGCTGATACTGCAAGAGAGCAGGCTGCTTCTTCGCAGAATGGTTTTGCAGGTTTATGGCAGGCAGCCGAGATCATTCAGAGCGGTGAGGTTTCTTCTCCTGATGACTGGGGCTTCAGCAGTGATATTTACATCTTTGAAGATGGCTCATATTACTGGGATTGGAACGGCACTACAACCTACGGCGAGTGGGAATCCGAAGGTGATGTTCTGTACTTCTATGAGGATGATATTCTGCAGGAATTTGTACTTTCGGATAATATGCTTTCCTATGAGGCAGATGGTGGAATAGTTGTTGTATACGAAAAGGGCGACTTTTGATTTTTGAGTGTTCATAATACCATAAACTGACTACAGGCTCACGGTAATTCCGTGAGCCTGTTTTATGTCTTACACATTATTTGTAATTTTCTCCATAAATCTATTGATTTTTTGGCGGCGTTTTGTTATAATTAATGTAGATTTTCCGTGAAATCGTTTTACTAAATCGTGTGTTGAAAGGAAGTATCATTATGTTACCAAAGATCGGTATCCGCCCCGTCATTGACGGCAGACAGTTCAGTATCCGTGAGGGTCTGGAAGAGCAGACTATGAACATGGCTAAGGCTGCAGCAGAGCTTATTTCTTCAAAGGTGCGTCACGCAAGCGGCGAGCCTGTTGAGTGTGTTATCGCTGATTCCACCATTGGCGGAATTGCTGAAAGCGCAGCTTGTGCAGACAAGTTTGCAACAGAGAATGTTGTAGCAACCCTGACAGTAACACCCTGCTGGTGCTATGTTACCACAGTTATTGATGAAAATCCTAATACCATCAAGGCTATCTGGGGCTTTAACGGTACAGAGCGCCCCGGTGCTGTATTCCTTGCAGCGGCAAACTCTGCTTATGCTCAGATCGGAATGCCTTGCTATTCCATCTATGGTCACGATGTAAAGGATGCAGATGATAAGACTATTCCCTCCGATGTAGAGGAGAAGCTGCTGCGTTTTGCTCGTTGTGCGGTTGCTGTCGGAGCAATGAAGAACAAGAGCTATGTGAACATCGGTGCGGTTTCCATGGGTATCGCAGGCTCCTACTGCAATGAGGATTTCTTCCGTTCTTATCTCGGAATCCATCCCGAATGGTGCGATATGTCTGAGATAATCCGCCGTGAGAAGCTCGGCATCTATGATGAAGAGGAGTACAAGAAGGCTCTTGCGTGGATCAAGGAGAAGTGTCCTGAGGGTGTGGATATCAACCCCACTCCCGGCATGACATATATGCGCCCCGTTCTTTCCGAAAAGGAAAAGGAGGAGAACTGGGAGTTCATTGCAAAGATGACCTGCATCATCAGAGATATCTTGCACGGCAACAAGAAGCTGGCTGACAAGGGCTGGTTAGAAGAGGCAAAGGGCAGAAATGCCATCGGCGGCGGCTTCCAGGGTCAGAGAAACTGGACTGACTTCATGCCCAACGCAGACTTCACCGAGGCTATCCTTAATTCCACATTTGACTGGAACGGCAAGCGTGAGCCTATTCCTTTTGCTACAGAGAATGACGGCCTGAACGGTGTTACTCTTATGTTCCTGCACCTGCTGACCGGTAAGGCTGCGGTATTCGCAGATGTTCGTACATACTGGTCTCCCGATGCAGTTGAGAGAGTTACAGGCTGGAAGCCTGAGGGTAAGGCTGCAAACGGCTTCATCCATCTCATCAATAGCGGCGCTGCTGCACTTGATGGCACAGGCGCAGTAAAGGACGAGAATGGCGAGAGTGTTATGAAGTCCTGGTGGGATATGGCCGACAAGGATATCGACGCTTGCCTCAAGGCTACCACATGGCCTTGTGCAAACCTCGGTTATTTCCGTGGCGGCGGATTCTCCTCCAGCTTTTCCACACAGGGAATCATGCCTTGCACATTTGCAAGAGTTAACCTCGTAAAGGGCCTTGGTCCGACTATTCAGATCATCGAGGGCTATACAGTTGAGCTTCCTGCGGATGTAAACAAGACACTGCTTGACAGAACCGATCCCACCTGGCCCAGCACCTGGTTTGCACCCTGCCTTAACGGCAAGGGAGCCTTCACCGACGTTTACAGCGTTATGGCGGCGTGGGGGGCAAACCACGGAGCCTTCGTTTACGGGCATATCGGGCAGGATCTTTTGACCCTTGCTTCCATGTTAAGAATACCCGTTACCATGCA
>JAZSGG010000147.1:0-9839 GCA_045532595.1 Oscillospiraceae bacterium
AGTTGTTGCCGCAGTCGTTAGTTGCACAGCCGTTGTTGCCGTTGCCGCATACGCAGAACAGGAGAATGAGGATGATGATCCAGCAGCAGTTGTTACCACCAAAGTTGAAGCATGACATAATGATGTCCTCCTTAAAAGTACTTTTCTGAAACTCCGCTTCCCTGTGAAGCTTCCGTTTCATAGTACATATTATGCGCATCGGGTCATTTGGTTACCATATATGCAAAGATTTGCGGATTAATATCGTTAAATGGTTGACATAATGAGGAAATTCGTGTACAATAATATATTGGAGCGTTATGTGCTTCCACACAAATATTCAGAATCAAGAGGACACAAAACACAATGGCTATATTCGAATTTTCCCCCGCTCTTCAGAACGCCGCAGACAAGGCTATGGAGCTTTGTCGTGAGCCTTTTGCTGAGCTTGACAGACTGGCTGATATCAACGGACAGAAGGTGCTGAAGGCTTTCATCGACAACCGCATCAGCGATATACACATGAAAGGCACCAACGGCTACGGCTACGGCGATGACGGCCGTGACAAGCTGGACGCTGTTTTTGCGCAGATACTGGGCGCCGAGGACGCTCTTGTGCGCCATAACTTCGTTAACGGCACACATGCCATCACCACCGCCCTTTTCGGCGTACTGCGCACAGGCGATACGCTGCTCTCCCTCACAGGCGAGCCTTACGATACCATTCAGGGCGTCATCAAGGGCGACAACATCGGCTCGCTGAAGGATTTCGGTGTAAGCTTCGATATGGTGGAGCTGCTGCCCGACGGCACTCCCGACTATACAGGAATCGCCGCAAAGGCTGCAGGCTGCAAGGTAGCATATATCCAGCGTTCAAGGGGATATTCCCTGCGCCCCTCCTTCACCATCGACGTTATCGGCGAGATGGTAAAGGCAGTGCGCAGCGTCAACAAGGACTGCTGCATCATGGTGGATAACTGCTACGGCGAGCTGGTTGAGGAGCGTGAGCCTCTCGCAGTAGGCGCAGATATCATCATCGGCAGCCTTATAAAGAACCTAGGCGGCGGTATCGCCGAGACAGGCGGCTACATAGCAGGCCGTGCTGATTACGTTGAGCAGTGTGCGTACAGACTCACCACCCCCGGCACAGGCAAGGAAGTCGGTGCGAGCCTTGACCAGCTGCGTGGAATGTATCTGGGAATCTTCCATGCGCCTGAGGCGGTCTGCGCTGCACTGAAAACATCCGTTTTTGCGACGGCTCTGTTCGAGATACTCGGCTATGAGTGCTTCCCGAAGTACAACGAGAAGCGTACCGATATAATCGCAGCACTGAAGCTCGGCGGCGAGCAGCAGCTCATCTCCTTCTGTCAGGGCATCCAGAGTGGCTCACCCGTGGACAGCTTCGCTTCCCCCGAGCCATGGGATATGCCCGGCTATGACAGTCAGGTCATCATGGCGGCAGGTGCATTCACCATGGGTGCATCGGTGGAGCTTTCCGCTGACGCCCCCCTCAGAGAGCCTTTTGCTGTGTGGCTGCAGGGCGGTCTTACCTTCCCTACAGGCAAGACAGGCGTTATGCTTGCGGCGCAGTCTATGATGGACAAGGGACTTATTAAGTGAGGAGTTAGGAGTGAAGAGTGTGGAGTTGTTGTGTCTGCTACGCAGACGTATTTCAATTTCCGCAGCTTACACCACCGTAAAAGAATAATGAACAATATCGCAAAGAAAATAGCAGTCGGCGTGGCGATATTCGTTGCGGCTGTCGGCGTTATATGCATCATCGTATGCACTGCTGCGCTCAGCAGCAACAAGAGCCTTGACAACATCCCGTCCCTTTCACTCATCCGCACCAACGGCTCGGAATGGGGTACATCAGAGCTGAAAGGCTACAACGAGGAGCAGCTTTCAGAAATATGGGGCGAGCCTGACGGTATGCTTTCCGGCTTCTGGGGCAGTGTCTGGAAGACAGACGGCAACGATGAGATCGTAGTGTACTACAACGAAAACAGCACTGTGGAACATGTCAACTACATCCACAACATGAAAGCTAAGATAATCGAGGTAAACGGCACTACCCTGCTGCTTGAGCCTTGTGCAGGTGAATTGGAGCTGCGCTCCGCAGACCGCATCACCGTCAGCTACGGCTCTCTTGAGCTTGATGAAAGCATCACAGCGCAGTTTACAGAGGGTGCAGTGGTCATGGTGGGCTATGACGGGATGATTGCAGAGAGCTATCCTGCTCAGATCACAGCAAGATACGGCATCACACCCGTAACCGATTGATACGGATTTATGCGGAGTCATAAGCATGACAAAATACACTCCGCTGAAAGGAATATAAAGCTATGATAAGAAGTATGACAGGCTTCGGAAGAGGCCACGAGGTACTGAACGGTCGAGATATCACCGTCGAGATCCGTGCGGTAAACCACCGCTACTATGAATTCAGCTGCCGCATTCCCCGCAGTCTCGGCTTCATGGAGGAAAAACTCAAGTCCCTGCTGCAGGGCAAGATCAATCGTGGTAAGGTAGAGGTGTCCGTGCTGGTATACAACGTGGACGCTCCCGATGAGAAGATCTCCATCAACAAGGAAGTCGTGAAGGAGTACATAGACGCTCTGCGCTCTGTAAAGGACGAGTTCGAGCTGAATGATGATCTCTCTCTCTCCCACGTTATGCGCATTCCCGACGCTTTCACCGTCATCAAGACAGAGGCTGACGAGGACATGATCTGGGCAGACGTGAAGTCCGTGGCAGAAGTGGCTCTGGACAAGTTCATCGCCATGAGAGAAGCCGAGGGCGAGCGCATGAAGGCGGATATCCTTTCAAGACTCTCAACCATCGAGGGCTGGGTCGGCATCGTAGAGGAGCGATCTCCCATCATCGTGGAGGACTACCGCAAAAAGCTCTACGACAAGATGTGCGAAGTGCTGAACAACTCCAATATCGACGAAGGACGTATCCTGCTTGAGGCAGGCATCTTCTCCGAAAAGACCGCCGTGGACGAGGAGACCGTAAGACTCCGCAGCCATATTGCCCAGTTCCGCACCATGCTTGCGGGCAGCGAAGCAATCGGCAGAAAGCTGGATTTCCTCGTGCAGGAGATGAACCGTGAAACAAACACCATCGGCTCCAAGGTTCAGGATATCGAGGTTACAAGGATAGTCGTTGACCAGAAGAGCGAGATCGAAAAGATCCGTGAGCAGATTCAGAATATTGAATAATAATTAGTAATGAATGCGTTGATGGCGCAGCCGTCAATGCTACGTTCATTCTTGCGAATGAACGCCAAAATATCCTCCTTGCATGAATTTCATAACGGCTTAGCTGCAACATTGATATATCCTCACTCATCCGAAACAATTTTCTTCAGCATATTGACAAATCACCGCAAAGAGTATATAATGAAACAGTAACGTTTTTTCGTTGCTAATAATTTATCTGTTTCGGGGGCGGGGTGAGATTCCCCACCGGCAGTATAGTCTGCGAGCCTGAGAGCCTTGCTCAAGGGTCGAATGGGTGAGATTCCCATACCGACGGTTAAAGTCCGGATGAAAGAATCAGAAAACAAGTGTTCGGCATGATTTCGTACATTTGCGCCCCGATACAGACTTTTATGTCTGTGTCGGGCTTTCTGTTTTCCCGAGGAATTGGAGGAAACATGTGTAATTTAAACACCAACAACAAGGCAAAAAGACCTGATGTCCGCAAGATGGTATTCACTGCACTGATGGCAGCACTTTCTATAGTGCTTTCCGAGCTGCTCAGCTTCAAGGTGCCGATAATGCCGAGCTTTATCAGCTTCGATCTGTCGGATATCCCTGCGGTGCTGGCAGCGCTTACAATGGGTCCGCTTTCGGGCGTGACGGTCTGCCTTGTGAAGAATCTCGAGGGTCTCTTCACTACCATGACCGGCGGCGTGGGCGAGCTTTCAAACTTCGTGCTGAGTGCCTGCCTCGTACTGCCCATCGGCATCGTCGCAAAAAAGACCCACAGATACTTATATGTTATACTCGGCTGCATCGCAGGCGCCGTGCTGAGCGGTCTTGTGAGCGTGGCTTCAAACTACTTCATCGTGTACCCTGTGTACACAGCCATCATGCCTATGGAGGTCATCGTGGGTATGTACAAGGCTATCCTGCCCTCCGTGGACGGTCTGCTGGAGTGCCTTGTGATATTCAACATGCCCTTCACTATGGCAAAGGGACTTATCGCTTCGCTGCTGACAGTGCCGCTCTACAAGAGACTGCGCCCCGTTTTCAGCAAGCAGGATATCGGAGGATAAAGGATGTCACTAAAGGGAGCCTGCGGGCATTTCAGAACAGTTACAAGGCACAGGAATAAGGTGTTTCAGCACTGCGTGAAGGCAGGTATCCCCTGGCGTGGTATGCTGCATGATCTGTCCAAATTCTCCCCGACGGAGTTCGTCCCAGGTGCGAAGTACTATCAGGGCAGCCGCTCCCCTAACGAAAAGGAACGTGAGCTTTTCGGCTTCTCAAAGGCGTGGATGCACCACAAGGGCAGAAACCGCCATCACTTCGAATACTGGACAGACTACAATCCCAAAACAAAACAGAACGAGCCTGTAAAAATGCCGCTGGTATTTGTCGTTGAGATGTTCTGCGACAGAGTGGCTGCCAGCAAGATATACCTCGGCAAGAAATACAACACCCGCCAGCCGCTTGAATACTTCCTGAACGCCAAAGCACGCAGGATAATACACCCTGAAACATCTGCCTTTCTGGAAAGCCTGCTCACCATGCTGTCCGAGCAGGGAGAAAAATCGACCTTCGCATATATAAAAAGCTATATAAAATCTAACAAGGATTATTGATTTTTGTTCAATATGCACAAAACCGCTCCGATAAATTCGTTATATCGGAGCGGTCGTTTTAATTGCTATTTAATGAATTAAGTGGTATAATTAAGAAGTAATATATTGCCCAAAACGGACAAGATGGAGGTTCATCATGGCAAAGACAAAAGAAAAAAAAGTCAGAGAAAAAAAGGCAAAGGTTAAACAGGCCAAGGTAAAGCCGATGAAGGGCGGTCTTATGACGAAGCTCATCAACATGTCGCTGACACCATTGGCGATATCAGGTCTTATCATCACCGCCATGGCAATATTCTCGCTGATAGTTACATATAACAACAACTACACCGACGAGGCTCTGGCTCTTGCAGAAGCCTATGCCTCCAGTATCGAGAACAAGATAGATGATCTCGATCAGCAGTTCGATGTTGTTACAGAAAACCACGATATCGTGGATTCCGCTGTGCCGCTGGATCAGCGTCTTGCTATCCTCGAAAACCGTGCCTCTACCAGTACGTTCGAGGACTTCTACATTGCCTACAGCGACGGCATCACACTGGAATTTGAGGACATCACCACCGAGGATTTCTATCTCTATGCCATAAGCACCAAGGGTTCCTACGTTTCAAGTCCTACCCGTAGCAAGGCGGACAAGAACGATATCTACATAAAGATGGCGAAGTGCTTCAGTGCAGACGGCAACGATTTCCTCGTTTACGGTAACCTCGATGTAGATATCTTCAACAACATCATCAAGGACGTTACTTTTGGAGAGAACGGCGTATGCTTCATCCTTGACAGGAACGGTCAGATAATCGCTTCCAGCGACACCGAGATGCTGCCTATACTCTACAGCTTTGCGGCTGAGGAGATAGTAACTGCAGAGGCAAGCGATATCGCAAAAACTCCTGCAAATATCCTGAACTCCACAGAAGAGGCAGAAGCAGAGGCTGAAGCTGCTTTCCAGGCAAAATATGACGATGAGCTCGGCAAGCTGAACAGCGTTGCAGCTGATATGCTCTCCTACAACACCGCAACCTCCATCGCAAACATCGCAGGCAAGAACTACTTCATCGGCTATACACCCGTTGAAGGCGAAGAAGGCTGGGCAATAGCAGTGGCTACCCCTCTCAGCAAGATCATATCGAATATCACCTTCGTGGGTTCCGCACTGATCGTTATGTCGCTCATTATTATCGCTGTTGTAGGCGTTCTCCTGAGAGCAAGCGCACAGAAGCTCGCTGCGCCCATTGCACAGACTGCTGACCGCCTTGCTTCCTTTGCTGACGGCGATATCACAAGTCCCGCTCCCACAACAAATATGGGCGGCGAGATAGGTCAGATGACCGCTTCTCTCGAATCCATGATAGGCACCATGCAGGGCTGCATAGGAGATATCGACAATGTTCTCAGCTCCATGGCTGACGGCGATCTCACCGTCCAGCCGCAGGTGGATTACCGTGGAGAATTCAGCAGGATAAAGGATTCTCTGGAGCTTATCAGAGGCTCCATGAGCGAGACAATGAGCGAAGTAGCACGCTCCGCTTCCGAAGTGCGTGACGGTGCTTCCCAGCTTGCTGACGGATCCTCTCAGCTTTCGCAGAACGCTGTTACTCAGGCTGCTGCAGTGGATGAGATAACCTCCACCGTTATGGATATCGCACGCAAGACCGAGGATAACAACGAGAATGTTGCCAATGCGCTGCAGACCGTGCAGGATACCAATGAGCAGGCTCAGGAGGGCGCGCGCAGCATGAACGAGATGCTGAAGGCTATCGCAGAGATTGAGACCTCCTCTAAGGAGATCGAGCAGATCATGAAGGTGATCGACGATATCGCATTCCAGACAAATATACTGGCGCTGAATGCAGCCATCGAAGCAGCAAGAGCAGGCGACGCAGGCAAGGGCTTCGCAGTGGTTGCGGATGAGGTAAGAAACCTTGCGGGAAAGAGCGCCGAGGCTGCTCAGCAGACAGGCGAGCTTATCGGCAGATCTATTGACGCTGTTAACCGTGGTGCAGAACTGGCAGACACCACCTCCAATGCACTTAACAGCATTGTAAGCGGCGTTGAGCATATCTCCGAGGTAATGAACGGCATCGCTGATGCAAACGCAGAGCAGACCGCCGCAGTGGAGCAGATCTCCGCAGGCATGGAGAACGTCAATACCGCAATCCACAACACCTCCGCCACCGCAGAGCAGAGCGCCGCAGCAAGCGAGGAGCTTTCAGCACTGGCTGTGTCCCTCAGCGATACCGTGGCACGCTTCAGAACTGAATAACTGCTGAATTGCATACATACGGCGGGATAGAAATATCCCGCCGTTTTGTTATGCTTGCACAAAAATCCGACAAAATGCATAATATTTTCGCAAAACTGTTGACGGAGAGCAGAAAAGTATGTTATACTATTATCAATATATAATGGGGTGGTATGGGTCACCCCTTAAATTAAGAAAGGTGATTATAATTATGAAAAAGATCATGAAGTCCATCGCTGCTCTCGCTATGACCGCAGCTATCTGCACAGCTTGTGCAAGCGGCGTAAAGCCCAATGAAGTATTCTCTGTTGCTGATCTCGACGGTAAGACCATCGGTGTACAGCTCGGAACAACAGGCGATATCTACTCCTCCGATATCGAAGGCGCTACCATCGACAGATACAAGACAGGCGCTGAGGCTGTTATGGCTCTGAAGCAGGGCAAGGTTGACGCTGTTATCATTGATAACGAGCCTGCTAAGGTATTCGTTGAGAAGAACGAGGATCTGATGATCCTTGACGAGGAGTTCGCTGTTGAGGAATACGCTATCGCTATCAAGAAGGGCAACACTGAGCTGACTACAGCTATCAACGGCGCTCTTGCAGAGCTGAAGGCTGAGGGTACCCTCGAGCTTATCCAGAAGAACTGGATCGGCGATGAGGCTGGTCAGTACCCCTATGTTACTCCCGAGGGAACTGAATATCCCAACGGCACTCTCGTAATGGCTACAAACGCTGCATTCCCTCCCTATGAGTCCCTTGATGAGAACAATAATGTTATCGGCTTTGACGCTGACATGATGCGTGCAGTTTGCGACAAGCTGGGCTATGAGCTGAAGATTGAGAACATCGACTTTGATTCCATCATCGCTGCTGTTGACTCCGGCAAGGCTGATGTAGGCGCTGCAGGTATGACTGTTACAGAGGATCGTCTGAAGAATATTGACTTCTCTGATTCCTACACAACAGCTACTCAGGTAATCATCGTAAGAGCTGAATAATCACATACAAAGCAGTCCGCCGTGCCTACATCGGTACGGCGGCTTTTTTATGAAAGGATAAGGAATGAAGGAATTGTTACTGGCTGCAGCAGCCACGGTGGAAACAACGATTGAAACTACCGCAGCAACTGCTGAAGCAGCTGACAGCGGCTTTATCGGAGCGATAAAAAGCTTTTTCATCGAGTTCGGAAACGACTTCTACGACAACTTCATCGAGGCTGACCGCTATATGTTCCTCGTGAGAGGTCTCGGTAATACACTGCTCATCACCTTCTTCTCACTGGTGATCGGCATACTGCTCGGCTTTCTGGTGGCTGTGGTACGCTCCACACACGATAAGACAGGCAAGCTGAAGTTCCTGAACGTTATCTGCAAGATCTACCTCACAGTGATCCGTGGCACGCCTGTAGTAGTTCAGCTGCTGATAATCTACTTCGTCATCTTCGCTTCTGTTGATATAGACAAGGTGTTCGTAGCAGTGCTGGCGTTCGGTCTGAACTCGGGCGCTTACGTTGCAGAGATCGTACGTTCAGGTATCATGTCAATTGATAACGGACAATTCGAAGCAGGTGCGAGTCTCGGTCTCTCGTATACACAGACCATGATAAATATCATCATCCCGCAGGCGTTCAAGAACATCCTCCCTGCCCTTGCAAACGAGTTCATCGTGTTGCTGAAGGAGACCTCTGTTTCGGGATACATAGCCATTGCTGACCTCACAAAGGGCGGAGATACCATCCGCTCTCAGACCTACGAGCCGCTGCTGCCTCTTATTGCAGTTGCACTCATCTACCTTGCAATGGTAATGATACTGTCCCGTCTGGTAACTCTGCTTGAAAGGAGGCTGGCTAAGAATGATAAGCGTTAAGGCTCTTAACAAATCCTTCGGCGATCTGCATATCCTGAAGGATATCGACGAGGAGATAAAGAAGGGCGAGAAGGTCGTTATTGTTGGCCCCTCAGGTTCAGGAAAGAGTACATTCCTGCGCTGCCTCAATCTGCTGGAGACTCCTACATCCGGCGAGATACTGTTCGATGGTGTGGATATCACAAAAGCTAACACTAAGGATGTATGCCGCCTCAGACAAAAAATGGGCATGGTATTCCAGCACTTCCACCTGTTCCCTCACCTGACTATAAAGAAGAACATCACCCTCGCTCCCGTGAAGCTAAAGCTGATGTCGCAGGAGATGGCTGACAGCGTTGCAGAGGATCTGCTGAAGAAGGTCGGACTTTCGGACAAGGCTGACGCTTATCCGAATCAGCTTTCGGGTGGTCAGAAGCAGCGTATCGCCATTGCGAGAGCGCTTGCCATGAACCCCGAAGTAATGCTGTTTGACGAGCCTACCTCCGCTCTTGACCCTGAGATGGTCGGCGAGGTTCTCAATCTCATGAAGCAGCTTGCTGAGGACGGCATGACAATGGTGGTGGTTACTCACGAGATGGGCTTCGCAAAGGAAGTTGCTTCCCGTGTAATGTTCATGGACGACGGTAGGATAGTGGAGAGCGCTCCCCCTGAGGAATTCTTCGCAAATCCCAAGAATCCCAGACTCTGCGAGTTCCTTTCAAAGGTACTGTAATAGCAAAACAGCTCCCGATATGGGAGCTGTTTTTGATAAATCGGAATTTGCCAGCGACGCCGAGCAATGCTCGGCTTACGCGGGGCGCAAACTCCATTTCGCATTCCCCTAATGGGAATGCGATTTTGCTGCGCAAAACCATTACGTTTGCTACTGATCCCCTTTTAAAATGCACCTACGCCGCAATGTCATGCAACGTTACGGCGT
>JAZSGG010000014.1:0-16127 GCA_045532595.1 Oscillospiraceae bacterium
AAAGCACGGTGCAGTAAAGGTCGAAATCCTCCACTGAATACGCTCCGCTTTTCTTTGCAAAAAACGGAGCGGTGGATACGATATGGATAGCGTTCATATATACCTCTATATGATGTGTATTCCGTAGCCGAAACGATTGAGCGGACAGATGCCGAGACAGCGATACATGATCTCATCATACTCATCAGCAGTGACCTGTCTGAAGCTGCCGCCGAGAGGGAAGCCTCTGTACGAACCCATGCCGTAGCTCATATCAAACGGGAATGAGCTGAGCGTAAAGCCTCTGCGGAACGATCCGCCTGTGAAGCTGCCGAAATTGAACGAGCCGAAACTGGGAGAACCAAAGCTCCATCTGTAGGAGCCTGTGCCGTAAGCAAAGGAGCCGTAATTCAGGCTGTAAGAGCCGAAATTATAAGCATATGAACCAAAGTTAAATGAGCCATAATTCTTTCTGAACGAGCCGAGATACCACTCCCATTCCCACTCCCAGGAGCGGTTAAAGGAGCCGAATGCAAAGCTTCCCGAACGGAAAGAGCCATAATTCAGCATATATCCTGCGGAGCCTGCACCGAAGCTGCCATAACCGAGCGGAGCGAAGCTTCCTGCGGCATAGCTGCCGCTGCCGACATTGACGCCCTGTGCAGAGCCTGTTGCTGCAGGCGAGCCGCCCTTTAGCAGGTTTATCGTCATTATAAGCTGCTCATCCGACTTGTGGACTGGAACAGAACATTTTTTCTGCGTGAATATCTCGGTGAGACGATCATTCAGGGCAGGATCAGAAGCGCTGAGATCCTCGAGCAGGCGGGCGTATTCCTCGCCACCGTGAGAGTCCAGCCACTTTATCAGGCTGCCTCCGAGGAAGTAACCACGGATCGCAGCTATATCAAAGTTTGCGGATATCTCATCCGCAGAGAAGATCTTTCTTCTGTTGAGCCAGATAGCACAATCCATCGGAACCTCCATAAGGATACAGGTTTTGAAAATATATATTAAGTATAACACACATCCTGTTAATTTTCAACAACTTTACGAAGGATATTGAAGCCAAAATATGTGATTTGTGCAAAATCACGATTTTTTATAGTCATTATGACATATTCCCAGAATAACAGGATATATCAAAATATTGCTAAATATACTTGTTTTTATCGCCGATATACTGTATAATGATATGGTAATAATGCAATTTCAGGAAAGGAAATTTAACATGAAAAAGTATATTTCAGCTTTGCTGGCAGCAGCTATGATGTTATCCATAGCAGGCTGCAGCGGAGATCAGAACGTCAGCAACGACAGCGCAGCAGGCTCCACAGCCGAAGCCGGCGCATCCGTTACCGCAGAGGCTGGCACGGTAACAGACGGCACAGAAGCATCCGAGCCGCTTTCTATCCCCGTTGCAATGGTGGATGGTGATGTGGATATGGAGAAGGCTCTCGCATATCAGACTGATATGGACGCACTGGTAGCCTCTCTCGAAGCAAAGACCATCGACCCCACAAAGCCTGTTTCCGAGAACTCAAACGAAGATACTCTCGCAGTGTTCGATTATCTCTGCAGCATCTATGGCAAGCAGGTACTCTCCTGTCAGCAGATGATGGGCATCGACTGCCATGAGGATCTGGTGTTCTATAACGCAACAGGCGATCTGCCTGCCATGAAGGGTTATGACTTCATCTTCAACACAGGCTCTTACCGCAGCGATGACATGGTTAACGAAGCTATCGAATGGCATAACGAGAGCGGCGGTCTTGTTACCTTCACATGGCACTGGAACGTTCCAAGAGATATCGACAACCTCGATATGGGCTATGCCTTCTATCAGGAGGAGATACTCAACTGGAGTCAGGTAAACGCTGTTACTCCCGGCACAAAGGAGTACGAGCAGGTGATCCATGACATTGACCTTATCGCAAGCAAGCTGCAGGTGCTGGAGGAAGCAGGTGTTACTGTTCTGTTCAGACCTCTGCATGAGGCAAGCGGCGCATGGTTCTGGTGGGGAATCCAGGACAGAAGCACTGCGGAAAATCAGGTGTTCCAGAAGCTC
This sequence comes from Oscillospiraceae bacterium, assembly GCA_045532595.1. Classification (GTDB taxonomy): domain Bacteria; phylum Bacillota; class Clostridia; order Oscillospirales; family Ruminococcaceae; genus CAG-115. The sequence goes on from JAZSGG010000014.1 coordinate 2,045, forward strand.
TGGTACATGATCTTTGACCGCATTGAAAACTACCACAAGCTTACAAATGTTATCTGGGTATGGAACGGTCAGTCCAAGCACTGCATGGTACATCCCAATTCCTATGATATCGCAGGAATCGACTATTATGCAAACGAAGCAGATCACACTGCTATGACTCCCCAGTACAACAAGCTGGAGGGCATGAACGCAGACAGCGGTAAGATGCTGGCGCTCTCCGAATGCGGCTATATGCCCGATCCCGATGACTGCAAGGCAAGCGGCTCCATGTGGCTGTACTACATGATCTGGAACGGCGAGTTCGTTTGCGAGGTAAATGCCGCAGGCGCTGTCATCACTGATTTCGACGGTACCCCCTCCCCTAACCCCGAGCGCATGACGACTGAAATGCTGCAGCAGTATTTCGGCAGCGAGAACATCGTAACATATAAGGATCTTCCCGCAAGATTCATCGAAGGCAAGGATATCCCCTCCAAGATCAAGACATGGGAATATTTTAAAATAGGATAATATCCCTTTAATGCGATAGCAGAGCGCCTCTCTAAAAACGAGAGGCGCTTTTTGTGCAATATGACAATTTTCTTTGGGTATCTTGACGAAAAGACTCATAAATGATACAATGTAAACATAGTCGTTTACATGGCTATAGCGATGATGTCAGGTCATAGCGCCGCAGTATGGCTAAGGGTATGCATTATCGTTCATGCGGCAGAATCGGAGGTGCTTATGCTTACAGCAGAGATACGCAGCGAGCTTGCAGAAGCAGGGCTTGACTGCACCGAAATGATCGAAAAATTCATGGACAGCGAAGCAATGTTCCTGAAGTACTTCAAAAAGTTCTTTGACGCTGCCGACAGCGTTGTGGATGAGCTTTCCGCAGCGATAGAAGCAGACGATACCGGAGCTATCGAAAACAGGGCACATGCTCTTAAAGGTCTGTCGGGAAATATCGGTCTTAACGGTGTATTCATTCCCGCAAGAAAGATCGTTGACGATGTCCGTGCCGGCAAGTACGATGAGTACAAAGCCGACCTTACGCAGCTGAAAGCAGCTTATGCAAAAGCGCGATCCGTTTCGGTAAAAATTGATTAATCGCGGAACCCCCGCAGAAAGTAGAGGTAAATCATGCCTGAATTTATTATTCCTGCTATTATTGTTGCAGCGGTAGTGATCTTCATGTTCGCAGCAGGCTACCGCAAGGCACCGCCCGATAAGGCTTACATCATAAGCGGTCTGCGCCGCAAGGCTAAGGTAGTTGTAGGTAAGGCAACTATCAAGTGGCCTTTCTTCGAGCGTTGCGACGTTCTGGAGCTTGCTCTTATGTCTGTAGACGTAAAGACAGCTCAGGCTGTTCCCACCGCAGATTACATCAACATCTCCGTTGATGCGGTAGTAAACGTAAAGATCTCCCCCGAGCCTGAGATCATCATGAAGGCTCAGCAGAACTTCCTGAACAAGAACGTGGAGTACATTACCAAGGTTGCTCGTGAGGTTCTGGAAGGTAACATGCGTGAGATCGTTGGTCAGATGCGTCTGGAGGAGATGGTCTCCAACCGTCAGGCATTCGCTGACAAGGTAAAGATGAATGCAGATCCCGACCTCAGAGCAATGGGTCTCGAGATCGTATCCTTCAACGTTCAGAACTTCGTGGACGATAACGGCATCATCAACGACATGGGTATTGATAACACCATGCAGATCAAGAAGAAGGCTGCTATCTCCAAGGCTGAAGCGGAAAGAGATATCAAGATCGCACAGGCAGAGGCTAACCGCAAGGCTAACGATGCCCGTGTAGATTCCGAGACTGCTATTGCAGAGCGTGAGAACGAGCTGGCTATCAAGCAGGCTGAACTGAAGCGTGCCGCTGATATCAAGCAGGCTGAGGCTGACGCTGCATATACCATCCAGCAGGAAGAGCAGCGTAAGACTATCGAGATCACCACTGCTAACGCAAACCTCGCTCGTCAGGAGCGTGAGGTAGAGATCAAGGCTAAGGAAGCTGAGATCAAGGAACGTGCACTGGAAGCAGAAGTTAAGAAGACTGCTGAGGCTCAGAAGTACGCTGCTCAGCAGAAGGCTGACGCAGAGCTGTATACCATCCAGCGTAACGCAGAGGCTAAGAAGTATGAGGACATCCAGAACGCTGAGGCTGAACTGGAGATCAAGAAGAACGAAGCTGCCGCTATTCTCGTAATGGCTCAGAACGAGGCTGCCGCTCAGAAGGCAAGAGCTGAGGCTACCCGCTTTGAGGCTGAGCAGGAGGCTGAGGGTATCCGTGCAAAGGGTCTCGCAGAGGCTGAATCCGTTCGTGCTAAGGCACTGGCTGAGGCTGAGGGTCTCGATAAGAAGGCAGAGGCTATGAAGAAGATGGAAGAAGCAGCCGTTCTGCAGATGTATTTCGAGCAGATGCCCGCTGTTGCTCAGGCTATCGCAAAGCCTCTGGAGAACGTGGACAGCATCACTATGTACGGCGATGGCAACACCGCAAAGATGGTCAAGGATATCACCGAAGCTACAACACAGGCCTCCGCAGGTCTGCTTGACGGTCTCGGCATTGATCTGAAGTCCATGATAAACTCCTTCGTAATGGGCAAGTCTATGGCTGCAGGCATCAACACTGAAGGCGTTGATGTAACCGCAACTTCCGCAGACAACACCGTTACCAACTCTTAAATTTATCTGAAAATCGGCGTTATGTTGATGCATAACGCTGATTTTTTTATGTTCAGGCGTTGACAAGCCGTAAAATATATGATAAACTATTATAAATGGCATTATGCCTTTCGATCAAAAAATTGGGGAGCGCTTGATGAAAAATATATATATCGTACTTACAAGATCCACGACGATATTATCCCGTGTGATCCATTTCATAACAGCAGACGCATATACTCACGCAGCCATCTCCTTCGATAAGGATCTTACACAGCTGTACAGCTCAGGCAGAAAAAACGGAAAGACAATGTTCCCTGCGGGCCCCTGCAGAGAATCGTTCTATAACCACTGCTATAAAAGATGCAACGGCAATGTTCCCGTTGCAGTGTATGAGCTGCAGGTCAGCGATGAAGCATACGAGCTTGCAAAGCAGGAGGTTGCTTCCATTATCAGCAATTCCGACGAATATCACTTCAATATAATCGGTCTGATACTTTGCAAGATGAATATCGAGCTGCGCAGAAAGCACCACTTCTTCTGCTCCCAGTTCGTGAGCGAGGTACTGACAAGGAGCAATGCACTGAAGCTTCCAAAGAGACCTGCTCTGATGCGCCCCAGCGATTACAGAGAGCTTCCCGAGCTTCGCTGCTGCTTTGAAGGCAGGTTGAACGATATCTGCGATTATTCCCCCGTATAATTAAACATCGGCATCCGCTGCTGCAATCCTGCACAGCGGATTTTCAATGCCGGAAGGAGCATTAATGTCTGTCAGAAACAATTCCCGCCACACTATATTCGCCTGCTACGGCGGATATATCACTCAGGCGATAGTTAATAATTTCCTGCCGCTGCTGTTTCTTATCTTCCGTGACACCTTCGGCATCCCTCTTGAGCAGATAACTTTACTCGTCACTATAAACTTCCTCGTTCAGCTTACGGTAGACCTCATAGCGGCAAAGCTTGCCGATAAGATAGGCTGGAGAGCCTGCCTTGTGGCGGCGCATGTCTTTGCAACTGTCGGTCTGGGCGGACTGGCCTTCCTGCCACACATCCTGCCACCGTTTATCGGAATACTCTCCTGTGTTGTGCTGTATGCTGTTGGCGGCGGACTTATCGAGGTGCTTGTAAGCCCCGTGGTAGAGGCCTGCCCCACCGAGAACAAAGCAGGAGTCATGAGTCTGCTGCATTCATTCTACTGTTGGGGAACCGTGGGAGTGGTAGCACTTTCTACGCTGTTCCTGTTTCTGTTCGGCAAAGACAGCTGGGAAGTGCTTGCTCTGATATGGGCAGTATTCCCTCTGCTGATAAGCGTTTATTTCACTCAGGTGCCGCTGTATCCTCTGGTGGAGGAGGGCGAGGGCATGGGAATACGTCAGCTCTGCCGCTCAAAGATATTCTGGCTGTTCATTCTGCTCATGTTCGCCGCAGGAGCATCTGAACAGGCAATGAGCCAATGGGCGAGCGCCTTTGCCGAAAGCGGATTGGGCATCTCCAAAACCATGGGAGATCTGCTGGGTCCTTGCGTATTTTCGATACTAATGGGTTCGTCGAGAGTATTCTATGGAAAGATGAGCGAAAAAATAAATCTCAACAGCTTTCTTATCGGCAGCGGAGTTCTGTGCGTATGTTCGTATCTGCTGGCTTCGCTTTCTCCGATACCTGCACTGTCACTGGTAGGCTGCGGTCTGTGCGGACTCTCCGTAGGCATCCTGTGGCCCGGTGTATTCAGCCTCGCCTCTGCCGAAATCCCCAAAGGTGGAACAGCCATGTTTGCACTGCTTGCCCTTGCAGGCGACCTCGGCTGCTCAGGCGGTCCCACTACTGTCGGATTCATATCAGGTGCTTTAGGCGGAGAGCTGAAGAGCGGTCTCATCTTCGGTATCATCTTCCCTGTTATCATGATAACAGGCGCATTGACACAAAGAAAGCACACAAAAAAAGACGGCACATGATGCCGTCTTTTTTGTATCAGAAATAAAACAGTTCCTCAAATTTTTTATCCAGTGCTATGCATAGGATAAGAGCCAGCTTTGCCGTGGGGCTGAATTGTCCTGTTTCTATGGAGCTTATGGTGTTTCGGGAAACACCCACCATCTTAGCAAGGTCAGCCTGCGAAATCTTCTTTTCGGTGCGAGCCTCTTTCAGGCGATTTTTGAGTATCAGACTATCTTCCATTTTGCACCTCGATCATATAGATGTGTTTGCCTTAAAAAACATGCCAACTGTTATTACAGTTGTAACGATGGCTGCAATTGCAAATATTACACCAAAAATTACAGAAGATCTTCTTTTTAACTTTACACCTTTATGGATGCTGTTCACTGCGATGTAGCTTGTCAGTATCGCCAACAACGCATAATTCCCATTACCTGTGTTTAATAGTTCTGCCAGAAAGAGTATGAAACACAGATTGCCTGCAATGCTTCCTGCCAGAAGTTTTGATTTATTCATTACTTCAAGCTCTACCAGGTCGATGTTCTTGTTTTCCTCGCGGCTTTTTGCCAGTATTTCTTCTTTATTCATGTGTATCCTCCATATTCCTCATTCAGAGTATATTGCTTGTTTCATACAACATTTTAAACGAAACAATTATCATAATGATAGTACCAACTGCCCAGATCGAGCCTATTACAATGCTTCCTTTGTTGCGAAGCTTTATTCCCGAATAAAGACGTGCAGTTGCATTTGCTATTGCTATAACACCCCACAAGCTATAATTTGTCGTTCCACAGACGATCAATTCAGCCACAAAAAAGATTGCACATAGTACGAATCCCAATATAGCTCCTGTTATTCCTGCTTTTGCGTCTATCTCCGCTTTATACAGATCTTTATCATTGTTTTCTTGTCTGCTCTTTTCCAATATCTCATCCTTAGTCATACGATTACCTCCGATGAATTTATCATAATTCATGTTGTGTTTTGTTCGAACATTCTGCCAAGTTTTCTTGACACCCTTAGTATATCACAGCCAAGTTTACTTGTCAACGGCTTTGCCCAGTTTTCTTGTCAAATCTGCTTTTTGCACAATAAACTTGGCAACTTTTGCACAGTTTACTATGCAATTCGAATAAATATCATCGTAACGCTCACCACGATCAATCCACTCAACCTATAAAATAATGAGCGTATCGTTCGATACGCTCATTATTTTAGTATGAATTGTATATCCTCTCAAGCTCACTGCGACACTGAAGGAATATTCCACCAAGCTCAGGATCGAAATGCTCTCCCAGATCGTTCTCAATAATCTCAAAAGCCTTATCGTAGGAGAACGCCTCTTTATAACAGCGCTTGCTCACCAATGCATCGAACACATCTGCCAGCGCCATGATCCGTGCCTCAACAGGTATATCAGTTCCCGCTGTTCCCGTGGGATAGCCCTTGCCGTTATACTTTTCATGGTGATACAGCGCAACATTTTTTGCTATCTCCACAAAATCATCATCCTCAACACCCAGCAGGATGTCTTTAACGATCTCTGCGCCTTCTGTGGTATGGCGTTTCATCTCGTTGTATTCCTCGTCGGTGAATCTGCCAGGCTTCCTGAGAATACGATCGTCTATAGCGATCTTTCCGAGATCATGCATAGGCGCTGCCTTTTCCACCTGCTTCAGGAAACGCTCGCTGAACTGCATATCCGCTTCTCTGAGCCTCTTTGCAAACACTCCTACTACTGCACTGGTGCGCTTGATATGTCCGCCTGTGTTATTATCACGGCTCTCCACCATATCTGCCATGCCCAGCACCATCATATCCTTGATGTGCATGATGTTTTCGGTCTGTGCGGCCACCTCACGTTCAAGCTGTGCATTATAATTCTCAATGCTATTATAATATTTGCGCTCGATGGTTCTGTCAACAAACTCGACAAGATATCCCACCTGCTTTTTGCCACGGAATATGGGCTGCACATCCGCTTCAAAATACTTATCCGCAATACCGATGATCTTCTTTTTGCCCTTTTCCCAGCTTTTATCTACGATACACTGTATAACTTCCGTGTAAAGAACACTGTCAGAGCAGGCGACCGGCATGTCAACTGACCAGTCATTGATTTCAGGAAAGATCTCTTTCAGATATTCATCCGAGCTTATGTACCGGAGCTTATCATCCAGCACGAGATAGCCGTACTCCTTACGCTGCTCAACTGAACTTACGATATTCGCAGACATATCATACATATTGATACGATCAAAGTATCTGATGATAAAGAGCATTGCGATAAGATATCCCAGCGACAGGAAGCTGATATCCGACACAAAGCCTCGTCCGATGATATACGCCAGAATGATCGCCACACCCATGATGCCTGCGCCGATAACTGTGCGCAGCGGCAGCTTTTTATGCGACCTTATAGCCAATATCATGAATATTACAAGAAAGACCGCATAAAGTCCCGTCATTATCGGATAAAGACTATGCAGTGGACCGTACACCTTATCAAGACGACTATAACCATCTTCCATAACCAGCTTTACTTCCTTGTAATAGAGACCGTTGTAACCGATGGTCATAGCAAGGCACAAAACCACACTGGAATATACCGCCATTATCGCAACTGCTATACGAGGGAGCTTCAGATTGCAGATCCTGAACATCACCAGTACAAGAAGCGGTGGAATATAGCAGCCTCCGACATATAATATCTTATTCGCCACGATAGCGACATCCAGAGTCTGGGATATCGAAATAAGGTAACGACCCAGACAATTAAGAGCCACTGCCGCACCCAGAAGCAGGAACAACGAATCTACCTTTTTATATCTGAATATAACGCTGCCGATCATCACAAGAGAAACGATAAAGGCAACCAGATCCAAAGCAACTATCGTCAAAGCACGATACCCCTTTCCAAAATGCTTTATATCAATACTTTATTATATATCAATTTAATCGTAAATGCAAGTATAAATAACAAAAACCTCCCTGAAAACAGGGAGGTTGAAATATTCTCGTATGAGCGATCAACGCTTGGGTAACTTGTATCGGCATTACAATGCCGTTTTCTTTCTGTTTTGTTAGTTGTTTGTTAGTTTTTGATTGTGCTTTACAATATCAGAGAAAGAGTATTGATGAATTTTCTCAAATCACGATATAGTAAATCGTGATTTGAGAATGGGCGATATTCAACTATTGACAACCCATAATATCTTTGCTATAATAAAGGTAACCAAATGGTCACTTTATTTCGTTATAAGGAGTTCAGAATGGAAAACTCAACTAAAAACAGAATACTCGATGAGGCACTGATAATGTTTGCCGAAAACGGATATAAGGGTACAAATCTGCGTGACCTTGCAGCACAGCTCGGTTTAAGTAAATCCGCATTATATAAGCACTATAAAAGCAAAGAGGATATATGGAACTGTCTGCTTGACAGAATGGAAAGCTATTACGCAGAGCATTTCGGCTCGGAGGCTAATCTCCCGCCACAGCCAAAATCCTGTGAAGAACTGCTCACACTTACAGTAAATATGCTCCGATTTACTGTTAATGACCCGAAAATAATTCTTACAAGAAAGCTATTACTGACCGAACAATTTCACGATGAGCGTGTGAAAAAACTTGCAACAAAGCATTTTCTTGAGGGAACACAGAAAATCTTTGCAAAGGTTTTTGAAGGAATGATGACAGACGGACTATTAAAAAAAGACGATCCCGAAATGTTAAGCTTTATCTATACCGCACCTGTTACATCGCTTGTTCACCTTTGCGATAGAGAACCTCAAAAACAGAAGCAGATTTTTAAGCAAATTGAGGATTTGGTAAAACACTTTATTTCCACTTACGCAGAGAAATAAAGTATGATCGAACGGAGGTACTTATGAATTACGAAATTTATATGCATGGTCAAATACTCGGAACACATTCCTTTTTGCTGAAAGGAGAGTTCTTAAAGCCTGACGAATATTCAGAAATCAAGTCAAAATATTTTCTTCCGGGCGGAGAAACAGGCACAGCCGCAACTGTACTGTCCTCTTTGGGTGCAACCGTAAAAATTGACGGCACACATATAGGAACAGAGGTTGCACCACTTTTAAGGGAGTTCTATAAAAATAAGACAGTCGATTTGTCCTCACTTTATTTTGACCCTGATTATGAAGGACTTATGGATTATGTTGTAATTGCGGGCCTTGTCCGTTCTCCTATGGGTGTATTTCAGTCGCTATATGAAAAATGTGCAAAGAAACGCTGGAATATGCCAAAGGAAGAAGATATAAAGAACTGTAAGGTTGCGGCAATTGACCCATTTTTCCTTGAAGAAACACAGGCTGCGGCAGAGCTTTGCGTAAGGCATAACAAGCCTTTTGTTACAATAGACTGCCGTCACGACAGTTATCTTCATAAGCATTGTGCGGTGAATGTGGTATCAAAGGAATGCACAGGCTCGGAACAGTACAGGAATAAAAGTGTTGAAGAAATATACGAACTGCTTACCGATAACACCGATGGTCTTGTTATTATCACCCGTGGAGAAAAAGAAATGATTTACGGAAGAAAAGGACAGCCGATGAAGAAAATGTACCCTTTCTCCACCCAGGTTAAAAGCACGCTCGGTGCAGGTGATACATTCAAAGCAGGCTGTGTTTACGGAGTACTGCACGGCATGAGTGATGATGAGATAGTACGTTTTGCAAGTGCTTGTTCGGCGATAGCGATATCCAGGTTTCCTCTTCCGCTTAATCCGCCGACATTAGAAGAGGTTGAAAAACTTTTATCGCAATAACACAACAAAAAACCTCCCTGAAACCAAGGAGGTTGATTTTGTATATAGTCCGTGAAGCGATCAACGCTTGGAGAACTGGGGAGCACGACGTGCAGCCTTGAGACCGTACTTCTTTCTCTCCTTCATTCTGGGGTCACGTGTCAGGAAGCCAGCCTTCTTGAGAACGGGACGCAGCTCATCAGAGTACTGGAGCAGTGCTCTGGAGATACCGTGACGGATAGCACCAGCCTGTCCTGTAACGCCGCCGCCTGCAACTGTGCAAACGATAACGAACTTCTCAACTGTACCTGTGAGAGTGAGGGGCTGACGAATGATCAGCTCCAGTGTATCGAGACCGAAGTAGTCATCGATGCCTCTGCCGTTGATTGTGATTGTGCCGCTGCCGGGATATACTCTAACTCTTGCAACAGAGTGCTTTCTTCTACCTGTTCCGTAGTAGTAAGGTTTAGAATCGTACATTTTCAGCCCTCCTTAAAACTTGTACTCAACGGGCTTCTGAGCCGCGTTCTTGTGCTCTGCACCAGCGTAGCAGCGAAGTCTTGTCATAGCCTTTCTGCCGATTGTGGTGTCAGGGATCATGCCGTTAACAGCAAGTGTCATTGCCTTCTCGGGGTTCTTCTGCATCAGAGTGTCGTAACGGATCTCCTTCAGGTGACCGATCCAGCCTGTGTGCCATCTGTAGTACTTCTTCTCCAGCTTCTTACCTGTGAGAACTGCCTTAGCGCAGTTGATGATGATTACGTGATCACCACAGTCACAGTGGGGAGCGAATGTTACCTTGTGCTTGCCTCTGAGCAGGTGAGCAGCCATAGCAGCTACACGACCGAGGGGACGGCCTGCTGCGTCGAGAACATACCAGCTGCGCTCTACTGTTTCAGCCTTGGGCATATATGTTGCCATACTTTTTTCCTCCTTATATTTCGGATCATTCCGATTTGACTTTTCGGGCAGATTACATAACTCTGCCGCACAACATTAGTAATTATACACGTTTCAAAAGGATTTGTCAAGGGTTTTTACACCCAAATTTTAAATATATCCCATTTTCTTTGGTTTTCTCTCTGTTTCTCTCTGTTTTTCTCTCTTTCTTGGATTTCATTTCATTTTTTGAGCAGATTTTTTACAAGCGAGAAAACAGGAGATTTCAAGAGAAAACAAGAGTATTTGCAGAATTTGTTTTTTGCCGATTTTTCGGAAATATCACGTAAAATCGGCGGATACTGAAGTATCCGCCGTTCATCTATGATATATACTTTTAATTTTTATCACCCAAAAGCATCAGCATAGGCGGGATGTGCATATAAGCTCCATGCAGACGATAACGTTCGCCTTCAGCGGTATCCTTGATTTGAATATCAAGTTTTTCAAGTGCCTCCTGCACATCGTCTTCGGATAAACGGCATTTATCACATATATCTTTCACTCCTACATATAAATCATAATCATTGAGAGTCAACTCGTATAGCGCAAACATAACTTTCAGCACATTTTGGTCAGCATGCTTTTTGAGTACTGCAAGAACATTACTGACATCAGCAGCGGTAGTACCTCTCCAGTTATTATGGTTTGTAAAGAAGGTGGCATTGCGTATATAAGCTGTTTCGCCCTGCGGTTCGGAACAGAGCGATGAACCCCAGTTCTCATAAGCCTGTTTCAATTCACCTTTATCATCAGTCCAACTATATATCCCATTTTTGAAGCCTTTAGACACAACACACTTATGCAATATTATTGACAACATAAAAGCAAGGTGGAAATGTTCCTCTTCAGAAGCGTTAACAAACAAAGTTTTGATGTTATCGCATACACTTTGCAAAGAATTCTCTTGCGGCGTGCTTACTCCCATAAGCTCATCTATTGTTGTCCCAAAATATTTTGCCAGCACAGGCAGAAGTTGAATATCGGGACAGCATATTCCCGACTCCCATTTTGAAACTGCTTGATTTGTAACGCCTACTGCCCTTGCAAGCTCCTCCTGAGTGATGTTCATCCTCTTGCGCAGCCTTGTAATCTGAGAATTGATATTTTCTGACATATTTAACACACCTTTCGATTTTGTGAAAGCTTTCTGCAAATATTGTACCAAAACTACATTTTATTTTCAATAACGTATTAGTTTGAATGATTCTATTATTTCCAACTGTAGGTTGGAAAGCAGCAAATATAGAAAGCGGCACCCAAATGCCGCTTTCTCAATATTATACCTTACAATAAACCACCGCATAATCAAAGGGCGAAACGGTAATAGTGCCGTCCTCAATGCCCCTGCCATAGCGGTCAAATGCGGGAACGAAATCATAGTACATATCGGTATGCTCGTTCTTTATCTCAAAGGTGTGTCCCTGAGTGGACTTGTTGAGATAGATTATTGCCGCGTCACGGGTGATCTTGTCGTAACGGGAGAATACCACCACCTTATCGGTGACCTCGATAAGCTCCAGATGACCCTGCTCGAACGCCCTTGTACCCTTTCTGATGACCGACAGCTGACGGGTAAACTCGATGAGATCGAGATTTTCTCTGCCCCAGGGGTAGCAGCGGCGGTTAAACGGATCACGATAGCCCTCCATACCCGCCTCGTCACCATAATAGATGGACGGGATACCGGGCAGGAAGAACTGAAGCACCATTGCGCACTTCAGCAGGGAGATGCCATACATATACTGCTGACCGTCAAGATACTTCTCGCACTGCCAATCCTTGTCGTGCCAGCCCACTTCCTCGCCACCGAGACGGGTAAGCGCACGCTCTGTATCGTGAGTTGACAGGAAATTCATCAGCATATCAATAGCAGGCTTGGGATAATGATCCATGATGGTCAGGATGCTGTCACGGAAAGCCTTGGGATCAGCGTACTTACAGTAGTTCAGGATAGCCTCCTTGAACGGATAGTTCATAACGCTGTCCAGCTGACCGCCTGTAAGATAACGTCTGCGGACGCCGTAGCTCTCCTTATTGGAAGCATCCTCCCATACCTCGCCGTAGATTATCTTATCGTTGCCCATTGCCTTTACAGCCTTGTTCAGGTTGTCGAGGAACTCATCGGGCAGCTCATCCGCAACATCCAGTCTCCAACCTCTTGCGCCGAGCTTTATCCACTTCTGGAGGATACCGCCGTCGCCACAGATATAGTTAGTGTACTGCTCATTGTTCTCATTTACGTTGGGGAGAGTTGTAATTCCCCACCAGCTCTCATATCTGTCAGGATAATGAGTGAAGCTGTACCAGGGGTAATAGGGGGAGTTTCTGTCACGGAATGCGCCTATGCTGTCGCCGTAACGTCCGAACTTGTTGAAGTACACAGAGTCTGCGCCTGTGTGGGAGAAAACGCCGTCAAGGATGATGTCCATGCCGTTTTCCTTCGCCTTCTTGCAAAGCTCCACGAAATCCTCTTCTGTACCCAGCAGAGGATCTATCTTCTCGTAGCTTGCTGTATTGTAGCGATGATTCTCATGTGCCTCGAAAATGGGGTTGAGATACAGCACGGTAACGCCGAGCTCCTTCAGATAGGGAAGCTTTTCGATGATACCCTGCAGGTCGCCGCCGAAGTAGTCGTTATTGCGCACGATACCCTTCTCATCAGGCTTATAGAAAGGTGTTCCATACCAGTCCTCACGCATGATTCTGTCTGCGGGAACGCCCTCGTGATGCTTGCCGCTCTTTGCAAAACGGTCAGGGAATATCTGATACATGATACCGCCACGGATAAACGAGGGTGTATACAGATTTTCATCGAAAACGGTGAGCTGGAAAAGCTCCTCGCCCTCAAAAACGCCCTCTGATGCTCCACGACGCTTGATATAGCGGCGTCTGCCATCCAGAACTCCTGTGAAGTAGTAATAATGCAGACCTGTATTGTTGGGTGTGAATATACCTGTATAGATATTATCGTTGCCACTCTCATCCTGCAGTACCAGCTCAATGAAGCGCTCCTTATATCCGGGGCGGAACATTACCAGCATCAGATCGTTTATCTGCATGTGCTTAGGCACACGGATATTGAAGATGCTGGGCTGGCCTCTTCTGAGAGCGCCAAAGGGATGCTTATAATTTGTATCGAAACAGTCAAATAACGGAAGGCTCATTCTGATACTCCTTATTAATATGGTTTGTATTGGACACGTTTAACGTGATATTTAAAAATGTGTATGGGCGGCAACCACTGCCGCCCGCACACTATTTGATTTGTTTATTACTTCAGATTCCAGATATCACGAGCGTAGTCGGTTACTGCTCTGTCAGCAGAGAAGCGGCCTGCGCCTGCGATATTGAACAGGGACTTTCTGTTCCACTCCTCAGCGTTCTTGTATACCTCGGAGATATACTGCTGAGTGCCACGGTAGCTGTCGAAGTCAGCCAGTGCCATGTAGAAGTCCTTATACTTGATGGAGTTAGCAACCTCCTCGAAGGTAGCACCGTTGATGCCGTTGTACATACGCTGCATAACATCCTTGATGGTCTGGCTGTTATTGATGTACTGCTCGGGGTGGTAGCCTCTCATACGCAGATCGTTGACCTCGGGAGTTCTCATACCGAATACGAAGATGTTGTCATCGCCAACAGCCTCGTGGATCTCAACGTTAGCGCCGTCGTATGTGCCGACTGTCAGCGCACCGTTCAGCATGAACTTCATGTTACCTGTACCGGAAGCCTCTGTACCTGCGAGGGAGATCTGCTCGGAGACCTCGGCAGCGGGCA
>JAZSGG010000053.1:0-6182 GCA_045532595.1 Oscillospiraceae bacterium
GTCATGCACCGCAACACCTTCATCGACAGCCCCAGACTTCTGGACTGCCACTTTATGCTGAAGGGTTCGGAGAACATCTTCTTCGGCGGCCAGATAACAGGCGTTGAGGGATATGTGGAGAGCGCCGCAAGCGGTATTGCCGCAGGCAGGGCGTTGGCGGACATCTTAGAGGGTAAGAAGCCTACTGTGTTCCCCGTGACCACCATGCTCGGAGCGCTTTCCGCCTACATCAGCGATGAGAGCGTGACGGATTTCCAGCCGATGGGCAGCAACATGGGAATACTCCCGAAATTAGAGCTTGACAGAAAGCTCAAAAAGTATGAGAAATATGCGGTATACGCCGAAAGGGCGCTTGCCGATCTTGATAAGGCATTGAACGGATGACGGTCGCCGCTGTGCGGCAGAACGGAGTTTCATATGAAGATTGTAATTGACGGTTTCGGCGGCGATAACGCCCCCGACGAGGTCCTCAAAGGTGCGGCTCGTGCAGTAAAGGAGCTGGGCATCGAGGTCGCTGTAACAGGCGATGAGGATATACTCAGAAAGCGCATGGAGGAGCTGAAGATACCTGCTGACGGCATCGAACTCGTACACGCTGCAGGCGGTGTGATGTCCGTGGAGGACAATCCCCGTGCCATTCTCAAGGAAAAGGCTGACACCTCCATGGGTGTTGCGTTCAGATATCTGGCTGACGGCAAGGCTGACGCAGTGATAAGCGCAGGCAGCACCGCTGCGATAGTTCTCGGCGGCACGATGATATGCAAGCGCATCAAGGGCGTCAAGCGTGCGGCACTGGTGCCTCCCATGCCTGCAAAGGGCGGTGTGCGCTACTGTGTTCTTGACGGCGGCGCAAACATCGAGGTAAGACCCGAGATGCTGCAGCAGTTCGCCATCATGGGCAGCCTGTTCATGCAGAAGACCATGGGAATTGCAAATCCCCGTGTAGGTCTGCTGAACATCGGCACTGAGGAGGAAAAGGGCAGAGAGCTTGAGCAGCAGACTCTTGCACTGCTGAGAAAGACCCCCAACATTAATTTCGTTGGCTTTGTTGAAGCAAGAGAGGTTCCTCTCGGTGTAGTGGATGTTCTCATCACCGACGGCTTCACAGGCAACGTTTATCTGAAGGCGTGCGAAGGCATGGGCGCTCTTGTAAAGGACGCTCTGAAGGGTATATTCTTTGCGAATCTGCTCACTAAGATCGGCGCACTCTGTGTTAAAAAGCAGCTGGGCGGTTTCATGAAGCAGATGGACTACAAGACTATCGGCGGCTCGCCGCTGCTGGGTACGGCAAAGCCCGTATTCAAGGCGCACGGCAGCTCTGATGCACTGGCGTTCCTCGGCGCATTCAGACAGGCTAAGATGTTTGTGGAGAACAACGCCATCGAGGAGATGACAGCAGCTATTGCGCAGCTCAGCGCAGGAGAGGAAGAGGCTTGATATGCCTGACATAAGAGAATTTCAGTCCGCCATCGGCTATGAATTCAGAGACATCTCCCTGCTGGAGCAGGCGATGACCCATTCAAGCTATTCGGGCGGCAAGAACAACGGCAGCAACGAGCGCCTTGAATTTCTCGGCGACAGCGTGCTGCAGCTTACAGTTTCAAAATATCTTTTCTCGAATATGACCACCGAGCCTGAGGGCGGCATGACGAAGCTGCGTGCTTCCATAGTGTGCGAGAATTCCCTCTATAACTTTGCGAAAAAGCTCGGTCTGGGTCAGTATCTGCTTCTCGGCAAAGGAGAGGAGATGACAGGCGGCAGAGACCGCCGCTCCATCCTTGCAGATGCTTTTGAAGCGCTTATCGCAGCCATCTATCTTGACGGCGGTCTTGAAAAGGCGCAGGAGTTCATCCTGAGCTATGTGCCGTCCATCGAGGCTCTTAAGAGCGGCAAGGTGAAGCTCGGCGACTACAAGACCATCCTGCAGGAGATAATCCAGCAGAACCCTGAGGAGCATGTTTCCTACGAGGTGACCGAGGAGGACGGCGAGAATCATCACAAGATATTCCATGCAACGGTGCTGCTGAACAATCAGGGCATCGGCAAGGGAAGCGGACACAGCAAAAAGGAGGCCGAGCAGGCAGCCGCAAAGGAAGCCATCGGTCTTATGGGATATGAAACAGACTAATATATCGATATTCATTCCGCACATCGGCTGCCCCCACAAGTGTAGCTTCTGCGATCAGAAGAGCATTTCGGGCGAGCAGAAAGCTCCCCGTGGCGAGGATGTGAAGGCACTGCTCGACGAGCAGGCGGAGCATCTCAGAAGCAGAGAGATGACAGCGGAGATAGCGTTCTTCGGCGGCAGCTTCACAGCAGTGCCGAGGGCGTATATGGAAGAGCTTCTGACAGCAGCAAGGGAGGCTGTGAAGCGGTATCCCGAGGTCTATACGGGCATACGCTGCTCCACCCGACCCGATCGTATTTCCGAGGAAATACTGGCGCTGCTGAAAGACCATGGCATGACGGCAATAGAACTCGGTGCGCAGTCAATGTCTGACGAGGTGCTGAGGCTCAACAGCAGAGGTCACACGGCGGAGGATGTCCGCAGGGCATCGGAGCTGATAAAGCGCAGCGGCATAGAGCTTGGGCTTCAGATGATGACGGGTCTTTACGGTGACAGCGAGGAAGCTGTTCTCGAAACGATGCGTGAGTTCATTGCTCTGCAGCCCAAAACAGTGCGCATCTATCCCACGGTGATACTGGAGGGTACGCATCTTGGCGAGCTGTACAAAAGCGGCGAGTATGAAACTTTCAGCTTTGAACAGACGGTAACGCTCTGTGCAAGTCTGCTGAGAGAGTTCACGGCGGCAGGTATCTCGGTCATCCGCATGGGTCTTCATGCGAGCGAGGATGTGGAGAGAGCAATGCTTGGCGGAGTATATCACCCCGCATTCCGTGAGATATGCGAGAGCCGCATCTTTTTAGAGGATATGAAAAAAGCCCTTTCCGATAAGGAAAAGGGAGAATATACGGTGTTCACCGACCCTAAGAACATCAGCCGTGCAACGGGGCAGAAGCGCTGCAACATCGCAACGCTCTCGGAGCTTGGCTACAGGATAACGGTGAAGCCCTGCGCAGGGGAATATATAAAACTCTGTGCAAAAGAGAACGTATGAGGTAAGAATGTTTTTTAAGTCACTGGAGATACACGGCTTCAAGTCCTTTGCGGACAAGACCGTGCTGAATTTCGACACCAAGACCACTGCCGTTGTAGGCAGCAACGGTAACGGTAAAAGTAATATAAGTGACGCACTGCGATGGGTAATGGGCGAGCAGGGCGCCAAAACTCTGCGTGGCGAGAAGATGGAGGATGTCATCTTCCACGGCACCGTGGAGCGTAAGCCCATGGGCTTTGCAAAGGTAGCCCTCACTATCGACAACTGCGACCGTACTCTCGGTGTTGACGCTGACGAGGTGGTCATCTCCCGTAAGCTGTACCGCTCGGGCGAGAGTGAGTATCTCATCAACGGTCAGAAGTCCCGTCTGAGGGATATTCAGGAGATGCTGATGGGTACAGGTCTCGGCCGTGACGGATATTCTATTGTTGGTCAGGGTCGTGTGGCGGAGATAGTAAACGCCCGTGGCTCGCAGCGCCGTGAGATTTTCGAGGAGGCGGCAGGTGTTTCGCTGTTCCTGCACAAGAAGCAGGAGGCGGAGAAGCAGCTCGCAAATGCGGAGGACAACATCACTCGTCAGAGGGATATTCTGCGTGTGGACGAGGAACGTCTGCCCGTGCTGAAAAGGCAGTCCGAAAAGGCGGCTCTCGCAGTGGAGCTTTATGAGCAGAAAAAGGATCTTGAAATATCCGTAAGCACCGCAAGGCTCGGCAATCAGCGTGACGCGTTGAAAAAGCTGGACGATGATCTGCTGCTCAATCGTGCGGAGAGCGAGCATTACGAGCGTGACATCCAGAAGCTGGAGGAAGGTATAGAAGCGTCCTCCGAAAAGCGAATGAAGATACAGGCGGAGCTGGAACGCTTCCGCAGAAACAGACAATCCGTCAATGATGAGATCGCCGAAAAGCGTGCGAGTATCCAGGTGCTTGAAAACGATCTGCGCCACAATGAGCAGCGCAGAAACGAGCTTGCTCAGCAGATAGCTGACGCTGAAAAGAGCAGCCGCAGCTTCGATGAGGATATCAGAGCGATAGAGCAGAAGATATCCGCAAAGGAGCAGGAGATCGCAGCTCTGGGAGTGAAGCGCAGCGAGGTACAGGCGAAGCTCTCTGAGATAGCTGATATGAGCGCCGAGGCGGACAAGGTTTATTCCGAGCTTGAAGCTACTCTTGCACAGTGCTACCGTGACAAGGGCGAGGCAGGCGTAAGAAGTGCGCAGGCTGAGCGTGCGGCGGACGAGGCGCAGGAGCAGAAGCGAGTATTCTTAGAGGGTCTGAACGACAGCGAGACAAAGCTCAGGGAATACACCGAGGGCAAGGAGGAGGCTGCAAAGCAGCTTTCCGAGATAACTCAGAAGCGTGCGGACACCAAGAACAAGCTTTCGGGCTACGAGCGCCTTTACGACGGCAAGAAGCGCCGCATGAACGAGGCTAAGGAAGCTCTTGAAGCAGTTGAGCGTGAACTGGGCAGCAAGCAGCAGAGATACAACGTTCTCCGTGATGTGGAAAACAGCATGGAGGGCTACTACCGCAGTGTCAAGGATATCCTGAGAGCGTCCAAATCGGGCCGTATCAGCGGAATCCACGGCATCGTTGCGGATATAATCGGCGTGGAGGAGCGCTATGTAACGGCTATCGAGACAGTGCTCCAGCCCGTAATGCAGCACATCATCGTTGACAACGAGGAGACTGCAAAGCGCTGCATACGTTTCCTGAAGGAGACCAACGCAGGCCGTGCGACCATGCTTCCTCTCACGAGCATCAAGGGACGTTCCCTCAACGAGCCGAGACTCGATATGGAGGAGGGCTTCGAGGGCATCGCAAGCGAGCTTGTGCAGTATGATGATGAATACAGCGAGATAGTGAAGTATCTTCTCGGCACCACCGCAGTAGTGGATGATATCGACACCGCCGCCTACATCGGCAAGCGCTACGGTAACAAATTCCGTATCGTAACGCTGGATGGTCAGGTGGTAAATGCGGGCGGTTCGTTCACGGGCGGTAGTAAGGTCAGCGCAGGCGGCATCATCTCCCGTAAGCAGGAGATAGACACCCTCTATACCGAGATACAGAAGCTCCGACAGTCGCAGAACGAAAAGAGCGAGGCGTTCCGTCAGTATCAGGCGGAGACTGCGAAGTTCACCATCGAGATGGAGGGCATGCAGGACGAGCTTCGTGAGCTGGACGGCGAGGAGATCCGTGTAAATGCGGAGATATCCCGTTTTGACAGCCTTATCTCACAGCTTTCTCAGCAGGGCGAGACCGCAAAGCTCACCGTGCAGCGCTTCGATATGCAGATAGAGCAGCAGACGAAGATAGTTGCCGAGAACAACGAGATAATTGAAAAGACCGATGCAAAGATCGCTGAACTCGAAAAGGAGCTTTCCGCTTCGGGCAGCGAGAGAGAAAGCACTGCGCAGAGCATAAAGGCGCTTTCGGACGAGCTTTCTCAGATAAATATCGACGAGATAACCGCAGGCAAGGATATCGACGCATTCCGTGGCGAGATCCGTGCGGTGGAGAACAACCGCAGGATGCTCTTTGAGAGCAGCGGCGGATATAAGGATGCCATGGAAAGGCTGGATAAGGAGGATAACGATATCCGTCTTGAGATCGAGCGTGTGAAGCTTGTTATCCAGCAGCAGATCGAGGATCTCAGCGAGAACGACAGTGATATTGAACGCTGCAGCGCTGAGGTCACTGAGCTTGAAAAGAGCATCGAGACCATGCACCGTGACGTCCGTGAGGCGACCGACAACAAGGAGAAGTTCAACCGTGAGGTGGCACGTCTCGAGGAGCGCCGTGCAGGCGTTCAGAAGGAGTACGACAGCATAGTGAAGCTGCTGTACGACCGCTACGAGCTTACCGTTTCCATGGCAGTCGAGATAGCGAAGCCGCTTGAAAATCTGCTGATGGCGGAGAACGATCTTGCTGAGCTTAACAAGCGCATCAGCGCACTCGGCAGCGTCAACATGGACTCCATCGAGGAATACCGCACGGTATCCGAGAGGTTTGAATTCCAGTCTGCACAGCTTGCCGATATAGAGAAGTCAAAGGCGGAGCT
>JAZSGG010000035.1:0-18287 GCA_045532595.1 Oscillospiraceae bacterium
AAATGGAATTTGAGAAAATAAAAGACTTTCAATGTATGAATAGAGTAACAAAGAGTGCTGCAACTGATCATTAATACCCGCTATTCTTGTGTAAAAGCTTTCGTATTGTTCTACAGTATACTGTATCTTATCTTCAAGTTCTTTCTTAATGGATAGATAACGATCATAGCCATTTGGATCTTGCTTGTATGTTTCCGCTAGAGCTTGTGTGAGATTTGTTTTAAGACGCACACCAAATAAGGGAAGATGGGCTGTACTACACCACCATGAAGTGGTATCAATATATTTAACAACACATGTCCAAAAATCAAGAGCTTGCGTCATAATTTTGTAAGTGAGCTCAGGTCTAGTTAATAATATAACAGACTGAAATCTTAAATTATAAAGGTCTCGATTATAGTTAATCTCTTTTATGAGTTCATCAATAGAAGTAAGCTCGCTATAGTGTGTAAAATCAATAATTAAAATATCTGATTCATTAAGAGTTTGATTCATGGAAGGCTCACGTAGATAATTACCCAGTGAGCCTGCAAACTCCATCAGTATATTAGATATTGATCGATAAGTGTAATTTAATCGTGATTCTTTCAACTGTGCACGAAGAATATCTTGCACGAAATAAGCATCTGTACTTATTAGATAATAACCGGATATATCTGATTTTAGCAGTAACAAGAGCTCGTCTAAATCAGATTTAAATTGTTGCCTGAATCGTGTAACATTTGTAGACTTAATCAGTAATTTATTCATCATGTATCTTTATTTCCTTGTCTAGTGAAACACCAGAAAGATATTTTTCTATGACTGGATGTGCAGCACGCCATGTTCGTCCGTCCTGATCTGAATATTCAAGTATAAAAAGCTCCTGAACTGCAGAAATGAAATCTGTTGAACATGCTATAGGTTTAAAGGGATCTTTGGCAATTTGTTGAATTAAAGATTTGTAAGTTTCTCTATATGCACACAGATATTTAGCCTGTAATCTATACAAAGAGGCTAAGACATGTTCATGTTTAATACAAGTTTGCCCACTAATCTGACAAAGGATAGATGCATTAAATATAACCTCAAACAAATCTCTTAAGAGGCCTCCAGTGTTGGAGATCGCCAAACTTAAAGCACTAGGCTCAATTAGTGTATCTTCAATACGTGCATAAATAATTCTTGTAATTAAATCGACACCTTCAGTACACGGTTTTCTATCAGAAGTATATACTTTGATAGCTGGGCACAGCACAACCGAAGTGTAATAGTTAGGTAGACAACCTGTAGCACCTTCAATATATTGTAAAGAGACAGGCGCTGTCAATAGTAAACGTAACTTTATCTCACGGAAAAACATACCGAGTTCAATAAAAATACGTCTAGCATCATCCTCGTTGGTCATTTTTTCCAAATCATCTACAATAACTAATATTGGCTTATCTGTATATTTACTACAAGAGTCTATCAATTTATTCAGAGTATCAATAAAATCCTGAATATTTGAAGTAACTCTTCTACGAATTGTGTCTCGACGTAGTGTTTCTGCTTGAAAAATAGCTTTAATTTTTGCAAACAAAATCTTTAGTGATAAACCGATACCAGCTTCAGCTTGTAACTGTGAACTTTTAGTCTCAACAATTTCTTTTTCTATTGTTCCGTACCATAGTTGCTTGACTTCTTCTAAGAGATTTGGGAAGTTCTTCTCTAATTGATCTTCGAAGTTTGCATAGATGTGCATGTATAAACTGTAAAGAACATCAACAAAAGTGAGTGTACTCATATTCAAGTCATCTTGTACAGAATAGCTGATTACGGTATACTGCTTCTGTAAATTCTCGCTCACTTTATAGATTAAGGTTGACTTGCCTAAACCCTTATGTCCTAGAAATACTACCTGCTGATATGCATCTGGTACGCGATCAAATAGATAGGTCAGTTGCAATTCTACATCAATACCCCGAGCAGTTCCTGTGTTAATATAGAACTGCTTTACGTCTTGATTATTCAAAGGATAATAACTCAGAACTTTCTTTAAGTCTATCAAATTGGTAGCTTTTTCCATGTTATAATTCCACACTTTCATTAAGATACCTCCATTATAACATATTATTAAATAATTTGCAACTGTTTTCTGATGTGATATACTAAAATATATTTAGTTATATTGTGTAGTATGACCAGGTTTGAAAGCAAATAATCAGTAAAATTAACAAACCAAAAAGACTCATAGCAAGAAACTGTCATGAGTCTTTTGTTTTATTCTGTTGGATATTACCATCCGAATTTATCTGGAATATTACCAAAGACCCATTACCACGTCTTCAGATGCGTTGCCGCCGATGGAGGCTTCTCCGTTCACAATTTCCTGACGTCCGGCTTCTACTTCAGCGCCGAAGGCTTCAGCTTCGGCAGCTAGGCGTTCCTGCTCTACTAAATATGCGTCGTATTCGGCCTGGCTCTTGAAGTTGTGATACTGCCAGAGGTCCGATCCGCCCATATAGGATGTGGAAGATTCACCAATTAGATTCTCATACACCTTGCGTGCTATGGTGTCAGCGCTATCTGTAGGCAGAATCTCTATATAGTTAGGATACTTGCCAGTGTAACCAAGGAATGGGAAGGCTTCTGCTGCGTTCTCGAGGGTGATTTCAGAGTATGGAATCTTGGAAGGATTAGATGTATATTTTCCCTCCATTTTTGACCATCTATTTGCAGAGAGATCCTCACGAGCCCAGACCGGAATATTTTCAACATCGAAAGCAGTCTGAGTGTAGGTGCCGTCAGTGTTTACTAGGTCAGTGTCTGCTAAATCGTACTTGCCGTCAGGAGTCTTCTCAGATTCCTGAGGAGGTTTAGCTTCGTTGATATTTGGTCTAGTTTCCTCTATAGGCTTATCAGGATACTTCTCACCTTCAATCATTCCGGGATGATTCTGATCCGCATTGGTCTGATCTTCTTCGAGTTGGTCCTTGGAGTTGGATACACCCTCAGATGTGATAGGTTTAGAGTCATCTACTAAATTGAGGTCTGCACTTGAGGACTCCCAGGCTGTTGGACCTAGGATTGTATCCGCTGAGATAATATCACAGTTATCTGTAACTATGTTGATAAAACCATCATAGTACTCAACATCATAGCCGAGGTAGTTCTCGATAGCTGTAAGGCTCATGAACAGCTTACCGTCAACTATAGAGATCTGTGTCTTAGTCACTGTCTGAGAAGCATCGTCAGTGCTGTAATTGATTGTAACAGAATCCTCAGACTCTACAAACTCAAGAGTTATCTCCTGAGCTGCTGTGTAGAGATGAAGCTTAGTTGTGGACTCTGCTAAATTGAGGAAGCCGAGTGAGTAGGACTGGAGGAAATCGGAAATGCATACAGAAGCTGCATCACTTGTGATTGTGCTGCCTGTGTCAGAGTTGTTAAAGTAAACAATGTAGGAGATTCCAGGAGAGAGCTTACTTGCTTCTGTGTCTGCTACACGCTCTGTGTATGTTTCAGCCTGTGTGATTCCTCTGTCCTTGAGGAGATTCTGGAATGTCTCAACAGTAACTGCTGCGCTCTCGGGAATTGCAGCATAGAGCTTGTTACCGTTGGAATCTCTGAGATCCTTAACGAGACGGTTTGTTGAGATCTTGCCTTCATTGAGGTAGACTACTTCCCTGCCCGAGAGGATGAACTCGTTCTCACCTGTTGTGTATACAGGAAGGTTGTCAACATCCATAAATGAAGTGCCTGTTAAAGAGGAGTTCTGGAGGAGTTCCTTATCAAGAGCCTCGTTCTGTGCATCGGCTACCTCAGGGTTATCGTACCAGTACTTGTACTTGATTGAAAATGCATCTGAGTCATTGGTTCCGATATCAATAACATCTGATGTGTCAGGTGTGTCAGGAATCTCTGTTACATAGGATGTGTTTCCTCCGATTGCTTCGCTACCTGATGCTGTGTTGCCGGAGCATCCTGTGAAGATTGTTGTGAAAGCTACCGCTGCTAAGATGGCTGCGTGTAGCTGCATTCTTACTCTGTTTTTCATGTCTGTTCTCCTTGGTTGTTAAAGATTGTATTAGATGTTATCTGTAATGAATATATTTGTAGGTGTATTAGATAAATGCTGAACCTCTAATTGGGTGCAGACAGTTATACTATCATATAAACGTGCATTATCAATGATACATTCTCTGGCTACATTTGAGTCATGATAGTCAATGATGAAAGTAGGTTGCTCAGGATCTGTAATGCCATCATATTGATATCGCAAGCGACGGAACATTGGAAAACTCAATATCATGTTATATTCTGTATTCATTGGTTTTAAAGCAATAAGTAGATTCTTATAAATGATATGTTCAGTATTGTCTGTCAAATCAAAATATGGTATAACATAAAGCTGTGCCTTTGCTTCATCAGTGTCAGACATACCTCCAAATCCATATATAGGGATTTGGTTATTTAAATCAATTGCACCTGGGAACATTTTGTTAAATGTAATTCGATCTGTAGTCCAAACAGGTATAGATGCTCCTGTATCTACTAACATCTTAAAATCGTCCCTAAGACCGTTTTTAATTATCATAGGTATATAATGGTTGGGATCTAATTGTGGACTTACATCAAACTTCAGCATATAATACCTCCCAAAGATGATTATTGGGAGTTGTTCGCATAACTGTAAAGTTGTTACCAATTGTATGATAGAGACGATTGGCTGTTTCTTCACGATGTTTAAAATCACTGACAGCAACAAGAGTGCCAGATATTAATCTGCCCCGGTCAAAGACAGTATTTGTTAAGAAGACAAATGTGTCTGGATATGTTCTTACAATGTCCTGCCAACTATAATGCTTATTAAGTCTCAATTGTCTTCTAGATGGCATATGTATTACCTCCTTAATCAACTACAGCTATATCTTTGCTACAATAAATTGTCTTCTACCATTTGGTCACTTCAATATTTTTACAAATAGCGTATTATCTTTATGGCTTCCAATCTGTATGTTATGCTTTATTTGATGGTTTAAGTTTAGCTTTATTAGTTCTGGATCTTCTAGTGAGTGTGGTATGACAGGCAACACCTTTAAATCTAGGATGTTCTTGATAAAACACCCTAGGGCCTCTCCGGTTTCTAATTGGTTTAGTTGAATATATTTCATTATATAGCTTAGTGGTATAAGCTGTTATTTCTTCAGTTGTGAAATTGAGTTTTGCACCTTTGTCCGGTAATTGCTCGTCTTTTAAATCTTGCGCATTTATAACAGTAAAAGTACCTGCTTCAGGATATGGATTTAGTTTAAGTATAAAACTTTTTGGACAGCTTAATATAGCATTACGCATAGATATTTTACTTAATAAGAAGTCACGCAATACTTGAGAATTCACAGGAGAAAGCAAATAATCCTGATTATCATTAAGCACCATAGCAATATATCTTCTACGTCTACCGTCTTTTACAATAAGCAGATCTGGCACATCGGTCTCAATGAGCATCAAATCACAAAACAATTTACCTAGATTCCGAATATTAGTAAATGGCTGCATTAAATCACCTCAAAATTCTCAAAAGAAGGATCATAGTTCTCATATAAAAACCAATCACAATGAAAATGCGAATTTGGACCAAATATTGATCCGCCAGTGGCAAGTAAAGTACCTTTTGCTATCTTACGTTGTTTTCGTGGCAATTTCAAAGCTGTCTCTAATTCCTTTATATTCGTAAAAACGGAACAACTGTATATTTGCCACTTATATGTAAATGTTTTAGGCAATTTACCTTCTTCTGCATATGAATTAAAATGATTTCGACTTATTGGTTCTGGATATTTACCGATATCTATCATACGATATACAGTCATTGGTTCATAATTCATCTTAATTTTTGGCATTTGCATGCCTTTGTTTATTTCGTCTTGCAAAACTTTACTGTAAACCATAGTATATTCACCTCTTATAATTAGTATACCATAGGTTATGCGATTTGTAAAGTATTTGAAACAATAGAAAGCTCCTCGGATGAGGAGCTCTAATTGTCTGTTAAAGGTGCACTTGTATGCCTGCATTGGAAAACCTGTCTAAGAAATATATCATCTTCCTGGAGTGTAATCTGTATCGTCCGAAAAGACTGATGTAGGAAATTCTTTTAATATATCATTAAATCGACTAGATACGCAAGTAAATGCCAGACGGCTGCGTAATCTCTTACATAATTCGAATAATACAAAATCCTTATCCTCAAGATTAGAATGATGCAGTTCTTTTCCTTTATGCAGAATTGCTATTTCTTTAGTCTTAAGATTAATCTTAATTACAGTGTCCCCTTTGATAATTGTGCAATAAGGAGGTTTATAATGTGCAACTTCAGACAAACCAAGTTCTAAGAGAATCTTTTTAATCTGATCCAATAAATTTGTATTCATAGTTGACCTCACTTTCTACTAAGATTAGTATATCATAATTAAGAATTGTAGTCAAGGATTAAAAGATATCGATTCTTCTATGTGACAAAATAATCACCTCACACATCGCTTTATCTGTTTAATAATCGCACTATAGACTTTGAATCTAGTCTTGTCACCAACACTCATAGACATATTGCAGTTAGGTGTAGTTCCAAGGAAGTGTGCATAGTAGCTACCTTTTGGATAGTATACATTTCTAGGACGTCTATATTCCTCTGTAATCCTTCCGTATTTAAGTATAAAACGTCTCATAGAACTAATGATTATATTGTCATTCATAATTGATCTCCTAAATGTTAAGTGTAGTATAGAGAATGGACCCTTTAAATCTATATAGAATCTTTACTCTAGGAATGTTATATGGAGCTAAAGAACTATATATTTTTGCTTTAATCTCAGAACATAATGGTCTCATAATTTCTGGTGAACAGTATATCTGTGTCACTTTATGCCCCTTTTGATAATTCGCAACCATGTCTAAGATGAGACCATTATATGCCCCATCTAAAGATGTATATTGGGTCTTCCCTACTAAATGATATGGATTTGTAGATTGTGTTGCCTTGGGTTGTGTGCATGGATTTTGGAATGTATGATCTTGTTGTATCTGATCATCGCTTAAACAGAAATAATCATAAGCAATATCATTAACAGCCAAGTCATCGAATGTGACGTCTACATGATACCATGTGTCCTCAAGTTTGATCATATTCCACATATGACTTCCCTCTTTGTATAGTCCATGAACACATATGCAAGGTATGTTTATTTTCTGACACAAGTACGCAAAAGCTTTAGAATATCCTTCACACTGAGCTCTCTTGAAAATGAGAGCACCATCGATGTCACGTTCTATATTATCTCCAGTATTACTGTAAGTAACCGTAGTTACTAAATAATCATGAATAAGTTTGACTTGTTGAAGTTGATCTTCTGTAGAATTTATCTGAGTCATCAATGATCGAATACAACTATCTACTTGAGAGTATACAAGACTAGGCTCTATCAGGTCTCTACTATATACCGGAGATACAGATGTGATTTTATCGCTTTTCGTTTTAAAGCGATAATTGTAGCCTCCCATAGTCCAGAAAATATCAGGATTCTCTACTCCGCCAAAGAGAATTGAAGCCATAGGACTTTCACCTATGGGAGCAAGGGTGAGATTTGCGTGGCCATCGCTCACTCACAGTCCATGTCTCTACGACTAATATTAGTAATTTAAATTTACCTTGCTTTTTCTTTTGCTATTACTTTTAAGGAATTTTCTTTTCGGTCGCAGGCTACGGAGTTGAACCGCTCTGCCCCCTATCTAACGGGAGAGTGCTACCGTTACACTAAACCTACTAATTCCTGTCACCTCAATAGCTGGATTGTACGGTCCTACTAAAGAGTTTGTACAGTGTGACATAATCTCAAAAGGCTTTATACTCACTACTTCAACAAGAAATTGTAAAACCAAAGTATCATTTGCTATATTTTGATTTCATTTTTATAAGTGTTGTCACACAAAAAATATTAGGTTATTTTAAATTTTATTTTGTTTGATACAAAGAAAAAGAACCTTGTAGAATTTTGAAACAAGGTTCTTAAATTTAAGAGATTGTATATAAATTATTCAGATGTAATGTATAGTAAGCTGATATTTTAAATATTTAGAGTTGGGAGTAATTTTGGGAGTAAATGTGCAGAATAAACAGGGATAAATCAGCACAAAACGGAATAATGGATGAGTTTAGACTATTTAGAACTGCAGAGAAAATATGAGGATATATCCCACAAATAAGCAATAATATAGGTATTGACTTACAAATTCTCGAGGGACTTAAAATCCCTATGATTAAGCCAATATAAATGGCTCTGTTATGCGGATTATTGAGATATTTATAAAGGAAAAAGCACCTACAAACGTAGGTGCTTTTCCTGGTGCCGCTGACCGGGGTCGAACCGGTACGGATTTTACTCCGAGGGATTTTAAGTCCCTTGTGTCTGCCTATTCCACCACAGCGGCATTTATAATATATCTATTATACAACTTTGACCTCGTTTTGTCAAGGGATTTACGAAAATAAATGTAAAACCGCCCTGCTGATGCAAAGCGGCGATGAATATCATTTATTCTTTAGCGAACGTATCAGCTCCCTGATTCCCTTTACAAGTACACTGATACCCACTGTGCCAAATAACAGCACCATCAGCATGGGAAATATCTCAACGACGCCTGCACCGTCCTCTTTCAGGGACGAGAATGTCCCTATAAAACCCGTCAGCGGAACAAGCGAAAAGATCAATCCGAAAATTATCAGCTTCACAGCGCCAGCTATGGATACTCCCATGCGGATGTTCCTGTATGTCTTGCTGCCCGGATCCTGAATGTCCTTTATAAACTGCGGGGCATTCTCCATCTGCTGAAGCTGCACGTTCTGCTCATACGGCATGCTCTGCTGAACGGGCTGCTGACCGAGCATATCTACGCCCTGAGCAGACTGCGGATGTTGAAAAGGCTCATCAGAGGGCGCCGTGCCGCCGAAAAGCTCCAGCTCCTCCTTAGTATAAAAATCGCTCATTATAATTACCTCCGATACAAAGATCGGGTGCCGAAGCACCCGATGCTTTAATTATTTGTAAAGTGTGTTGTAGTTCACAAGCTCATTCAGAAGCCGAGGAACCTTTTCATCCATAGTCTCATTGGTGAACTGGCAGGTACCTACCGCCATATGTCCGCCACCGCCGTATTTCAGCATTAAGCTGCCGACATTTACACGGCTGGTTCTGTTGAGAATGGAGTAACCAACTGCACAGGAACAGCCCTGTCCGCCCTTGCCGTCAACGATCCAGCAGGAGATGTTCTGCTCGGGATACAGGCTGTAAATAAGGAAGCGGTTGCCTGTGTAGATAGGAGAAACGCCACGGAGATCGGTGATGATAACATCGCCCTCTACTCTTGTGTACTTATGTACCATCTCCTTGAACAGCTCGGTCTGCTCATTATACATCGCAATACGCTCCTGAATATCAGGCATAGCGAGTATCTCATCGGTAGACATATAAGCGCAGCACTTCAGCAGCTTTTCCATCAGCTGATAGTTACTGATGGTGAAGTTTCTGAATCTGCCGAGTCCTGTTCTTGGATCCATCAGATAGCCGATAAGGATCCAGCCTGTAGGGTTCAGTATCTCGTCACGGGTAAGGTTTCCGCTATCCACCTTGTCAACAGCCTCCATGAGGTCGTCAAAGTTGGGGAAACGCTCCTTACCGCCGTAATATTCATAAATGATGCGTGCAGCACTGGGAGTTATACGGCTCTCGCCCTTATACTTGCCCTTGTACTTTTTACGCTCTTCCTCACTGGAGTGGTGATCGAACCACAGACCGCAGCCCTCAACAAAGGGAACGTTTGCAAGCACGTCGTTTTCAGTTACGGGAACAAGACCATCCTGCAGATCCTTGGGATGAGCAAAGGTCCAGGAGTCAATAACACCTGCACACAGAAGCAGCGCTCCGCAGGCAAGTCCATCAAAATCAGAACGGGTGATAAGTCTCATAGCCATGGCAATTACCTCACTGAAAAATATTAGTTCAAAGCCCTTTTGACGCTTTATCATAGCAGGCAACTGAACTTCATACATACATTATACCAAATACTAGACAAAAAATCAACACATTTTTTATTTTTTTTGTTAAAAAAGTCGAGTTTATTTGAGAGCAGAAATTATCAGGCGGCGAATGCGATATTTATCAGCTAAACCGCCCTGTCTTACAGCGGTCTCATAAACAGTCTTCATTATACGATACAGCTTATCACGATCGCTGTCCGAAGGCTCTTTTGCACTGAAAGCGGCTGCTTCAAGGATGTCGATACTTTGCTCCATATCTGTACCGAAACGCTTATCGCAGCTGCGATAGTAATCCGCAGGCATCGTACCTGTTTCAGGAACTATGCCGCAAAGTTCGGTCATATCAATTATAACTGAATACAGCTTCCTGCCGCTACATGTTTGTGCGTTTTCCAACATTACATCTGCACGCTTTGCAAGTCCTCGCCAGGATAGTACGGCGAACACCGCAATTGCCGCCAGCAATACCGCACCAACAATGACCAATATCAGCCACAAAGGAAGCTTGTTCTCGTCAGGTGTAAGAGGAGCTTCCGAAGTCTCCGCAGGTTTCACGCTTTCCTCAGTTTTATCAGGCAACGGATGCTCTATCGTCTCAGGGCGGGTCTGAACTGTCTCGTTCATTTCAGGGCGCTGCTGTGAGGAATTCTGACCTCTCATACCGCTTACGGCAGCACTGGTGGGATCAAAGGTTATCCAACCTATATCGTCGAGATATACCTCCACCCATGCATGAAGATTCTTTTCCTTCAGCACAGTGGTATTTCCGCTTACAGAATTCGGATAGATACTGAAGCCTGTGCAGTAACGTGCGGGAACTCCTGCCTCACGCAGCAGGAGCGTCATGGCCGTTGCATACAGCGAGCAGTGTCCCTTCTTTGTTTCGGTCAGGAACTGCATTATCATATCATCGCCATGATTGCCGCCGTTGAGCGAATAAATATAGTTCGATTCAAGATAACGGCTGATAAACTCGGCTGCTTTGAAACGGTACAGCTGATCTTCAACAATACCGCTGTCATTCTTTGTACCATGCCCTATCTGCTCATAGAAGCCGATAGACTCCAGATATGCGTGCAGATCCTGCTGCATATCCTCGGGAACTTCTGAATAGCGCACTTCCGCATAGTCGGCGTAATCGGAAAGTATGCCGCTGTAATTTGAAAACTCAGGGAACATCACACCATAGAAATCATCCAGCTCGAAAAGCCTGAATTCCATAGTATCAAGTATCTCAGCAACAACGGCTTCAGCTGTACCGCCTGAGGACGTATCAAGGGTAACGGCAGTACACTGAACGGAGTTTATGTAGTTCTCCGCAGCATCGCTGACACGAACGACATAGTCGCCATAGATATCAAAGTTCTGGTTGCTGTAGAAGGAATGATCTGCTGTGCAGGAAGGCAGGAAAACCACATCTGTTTCGGTAAGATATTCTATGCTTATATCGCTCTCTGCACCTATGTCCTTTGCGTAGGCGCTCTGCATAAGCGCCTCTGTTATAAGAAGCTCGGCAGGTCGATAAGCTTCAGATAAAAACTGTCTCTGCCAGTATTCATTATCTCCTACAGGGCTTGTCCAGGTATTGTTTCTGAAATCAACGCCAATATCGCCACGCAGGTAAATATTCTTATCGCCCGTAAAAGTAACCCGCAACACATCGGAATTTCCCCTGCCAGGAGATGCGATATTGAGCTGCTGATCCTCATCGTCGGGACTAGCAAAATAGTCAGAGACCGAGCTATCTTCCTCAGACTCTTCTGTTGAATCACCAGAAGGATCACCCCAGCCGATGACCATTCTGTAAAGCTCGGAATAATCTATGCTGCTGCCCTCTCGGAATACGCTTGTACCAATGCAGAACACCAATGCAAATAATGCAGCACAATAAAAGCCTGTAGTGGCGTACTTTGAATAGTGGCTCAGACGCATCGCTGTGCGCTTAAATAAGCCTGTATGCTCGGTGTTCCTGATGAACTGCTTGTCCTCTTCCCTTATCTGCATACGGTAAGAAGCTCCGCTGCCACGCATTACTGCCAGACCATCACGGTAATTCATACCAATAGATATCGCCGCCACAACAAACAGCGAAGCAGGAACAAGCCACATATCAAGCTCCAGCCGCTCGGAAAGCAGCATCGGCACGCACAGAAAAACAGCTCCGATAACAGCAGGCAGCGGACGTATCCGCCTTGCCATCGTGGCAGAAACCAACAAACTGTACAGACAGCAAAGTATCAGGCTGCCGATCAGCAAGCCATCGCAATATTCGATATTAAAGCGGCTGAGCATATTAGGCTCGTGGATAAGATAACCTCGGGGGTATAAAAAACGCCCCTCAACAAGCAGCATCGCTTCATCCACAAAATAAGAAAACTTTTCCCAGAACTCATCGAAGCTCAGCCATATCAGCACACCTGACAACAGCACGAGCGCCGGAATAGCAAAACGCCGTCTGACAAATATAAAAAGCACCGAAAACAATGCGGCAGATATTCCCGCATATAGTCCAACGTTAAGCAGCGGCACATAAAGCTCATACTGTGAGAATATATACAACATGACCGATGCTGAAAAAAGCGCACAGAAAAGCACTCTACCCACTGCAAGCAGAGCGGGTATCGGCTTTTTGCCATAGTAACGGTCGTAGACCAGTATTCCGTCAGACGGATGATTCTTACCCATTAATATATTTTCCTCTTTCAACGGCAAAAGCCTCCGTCACGGAAAGCGGACGGAAGCTGCCTCATAATATTTACCTGAAAATGTGTATTCCGTGCTTTTTGAGAGAATCGTGAACGTATGCATAATGCATATTCTCCCACTGATCGTAATCAGGGAATGCCTTCAGATCAACATCAGCCTTTATCTGCGCAACAGCGGCTGTGATATTCATTACAGAGCCATTCCAGATGTAATTCATTCCCTTGTACTGCGCACGCAGACCTGCTATATCATCCTGCTTTGTGGATTTCGGGCATATCATTCGATTAAGTTCAAAGGAATCAAGCATCGGCGCAGGTACAGCAGCACCCTCCACCGCCTTATTCATAACATCAGTAAGCACATTCTTCTTGCCGAAAAATTCACACATCTCGCTGAATGACTTATCCAATAACTCATTAAAGCACTTGCGTACGATCTGCACGACCGCCTTCGCAACAGCCTTATCATCTCCGCCCGAAAGCTCAAGGATTCCCGATGCAAGGAATGCCTTGGAGAGAGTTGCCTCAGGTATCTCCTCCACCATTTTATCAAGCTTTGCAGTGACAGAGGCATCCGAAAGCGAAAAAACATCCACCGCACAGATATCATCGTTCTGAGCTGCGATCTCCTCAATGATCGCCTTTCTGTTTTTAGCCACACTCTCAAATGCACCGGTTGCGGCACCTATAGTATTATCAAGATAATCAGTAAGCTTATCACTTACATCCTGATAGAATTTCACTAAAGTGTCTCCTGTGCGGATCTTGCAGCAGCAGTTTGCGTACTCACGCAGTTCAACGATATACTGCTCAACAGCCTTTCCCACAAACAGAGGAGAGGTTTTGATCTTCATATATGCGGTGCGTGTGAGATTCAAGGCACGCTCCTTCTGTTCCTTCATATCCTCAGTCTCGGAGTTCACCTTTGCGATCGCAACACGCAGAGCAGAAATGCAGTTCTTCACAAGCTCCTCAGCATAAAACGGACCTTTTCCGAAATCCTGCAATGCTTCATCACAGATGTTGATCACACTTCTTGTGACTTCTTCAAGACAGATCTCCGCGCCTCTTTCGGTAGAGGTGGTCATCCTGTTGAGCCAGCCTTCGATATACTCATTTGCACTATCGCTGCTGACCTTCAGCGAACGTGCGGAGAAAACGGGATTGATGCGCTCATCAAACTCAAGAGCAGGCAGATCGCCGCCCTTCTGCGCAAGAAAGCGCTCGTCAGGCGTTACAAGATTAGCATAATGACCGAGCAGACGTTCGCCCACGTTATTCTTATTGAGCGCATGATTCATCAGTGTAAACACCTTGATGCAAAGGTAGCTCATTATCTTGCCCAGCGGCACCTCAGCAACGCTGACGCCATAGGAAAGATAGCGGAAATCATGGGAATCATTCGGTCTCAGCATGTTGTACGACAGAATCTTTTCTGCATCATCATCCTTAGTGAAAAGGATCTCCATCCTGTTCAGTATCTTCTCAGCGGCGCAATCCAAAGTATAGGTGTAGTTCTTCTGCGCAAGCGCTATAAAGCAGGCATTGAACGGCACCTTATCGGATATTACCTCAAAGGAATTGCTGTATTTCTGAGAAAAATGACGCTTCTGGCACTGGAACATATCCAGTTCATTCTTAGTAAGGATGGTGTTTGCAAAGTAATTTCCCTGCTCACGCTGATCCTCCTCGAACATTACAGCGGTATCGGGTGCAAACATATAGCAGTTGACCTTAACGGGATAACCTGTATCACCGAACAGCTTATTGAGGATATATGCCAGATCAATGAACATACCACCGAAAAAGATATCACCCATATTACCTGTAATGATGATCTCCAGAGATCTGTCAGAGCCTGCAAAAGCGCTCATAGCCTCGCCCACACGCTTTATTACATTCTTTATGTTATGGAACAGCGCAATTCGGCCGCCCTGACGCTTTGTGAGTCCGTAAACAGGTGTGGCGGGAGAATAATTCTTCAGACCGTTATCGAACCACTCCACAGCCGTCTGCGGAAGTCTTGCAGGATTGTTCAGATATTTATAGATAGCTTCCTCGGG
Organism: Oscillospiraceae bacterium; assembly: GCA_045532595.1. GTDB lineage: Bacteria > Bacillota > Clostridia > Oscillospirales > Ruminococcaceae > CAG-115. The sequence continues at coordinate 14,823 of JAZSGG010000035.1, forward strand.
AACAACGGGTATCTGCTCTTCTTCAGTGAGAACACTGCCCTCGCACTCAGCGGATTCGAGGTATTTATCCTCTGCAATGCCGAGGAACCGCACCTTCTTGTCATCAGTACCAAAGCGTTTTTCGGTGATATGCTTGCAGCGCAAAACGCAATCCACGCCGTTCTTTCCCAGACCTATGATAAAGAGTCTGTTCATGCCGAACATGCTCTTATGACGATCGGTGAGCTTCATAACTCTTTCAGGCTTCAGCCAGTCGATCCTTGATTCAATTTCCATGAAATCCCCACCTCATTCATAAAAATTTCTGTATATTTCAATTCTTCTGTCATTTTTTACAGGAAACGCAGTACGCTGTTTTACAACAGCCTCTGCATCTATATCCGCAAAGAGCAGCTGCTCCTCACATCCCGAACGGCAAAGCTCCGTGCCATCGGGAGCGTAAACAACGCTGTCTCCGCCATATTCTATACCGCCGCCGCTGCCTGTTCGGTTGCAGCCGATGATATAGCACTGATCCTCTATCGCTCTTGCACGGAGTAAGGTCAACCAATGCTCCCTGCGGCTGAACGGAAAATTCGCAGACACTATCACCGCATGACTGCGCTTTGAAAGCTCTGTGTATATCTCAGGGAATCGCAGATCGTAGCAGATCGTGAGTCCTATCTCCATTCCGCCAAAGGAAAAGCTGACAAGTTCGTTTCCGCCTGTGAAGCGACCCTCGCCACCAATAGTGAACGGATGAAGCTTAGCGTAACCTGAAGCAATCTGCCCGCTTTTGTCTGCAAAAGCAAGTCGGTTATATAGCTTATCGCCGCAACGCTCAGCATAGCCGAAAACGCAGGCAACGCCGAATCTTCGCACCATCTCGCCAAAAAAGCGACAAGTGATGCCATCTGAAGGCTCTGCAAGGGTTGTGTTCATAGAGAAGCCCGTCAGCGTCATCTCAGGAAAAACGATAAACTCTGCACCCTGCTCTGCTGCTCTTTCGAAAAAGGCTTCACAGCGCTGCATATTGGCGGACTTATCCTCCCAGACGATATCATACTGCGCCAGACAGACTCTCATAAGATCACCCTTAAACATAGCGATATATATTAATATTATATAATAAATCCAGAACAATGTCAACACAAAACTGGTTAAAAAGCATAAAAATTTAAGATATTAATGCGCTGTTCTGCCAGCATTTGTCATTTCATGCAGAACCTCACATTAAAAAGCATATGACTCTTGACAACTACTAGGATATATATTATTATATAGTTATAAATGTTCTCAGTATATTACCTGATGAGAACAGAAAAGGAGGAAAGGCATGGAGTTTCATGAAAAGCTGCTGCAGCTCAGACGGCGATATTCCGTTTCTCAGTCCGAACTTGCAGAGGCTGTCGGCGTATCAAGAAAATCTATACAGTTCTACGAGAGCGGCGAGAGATATCCCAGACATAGGGTACTCGAAAAGCTTGCAGAGTTCTTCAATGTCAGCATCGAATACCTTACATCTACAGAAGAACGCTACTACGATAACGGCGGCGCTTTTTCCGCTGCGAATCTCGTGAATGAGGTTACTGCACTGTTCGCAGGCGGTTCTCTTTCCGAAGAGGATAAGGATCTCGTCATGCGTGTCATACAAGAGGCATACTGGGACTCAAAGGGAATCAAAATCAACAAGACCAATAAATAAACGAATGGAGATACATATATGTTACTGAAAGATCTTAGCGGAAAATGGGATGTTTATCTTGACAGCGAAAAGCGTATGCTTTCACCTGAAAGCTTCCCCGACACCATCATCCTGCCCGATTCCACATCAAATGCGGGACTCGGAAAGCTCAACACAACAGAGATCGAATACGGCTGTATGACGGATATGCACAAGTTCGAGGGCTATGCATGGTTCAGAAGAAACATCGAAATAACGCCCGAAATGGACGGCAAGTGCCTGTGCCTTTTCCTTGAACGCACACGAATGACCGCTATCTATATAGACGGAAGAGAATGTCGCTTCGGCAATTCACTGTGTTCGCCGCACCGCTTTTATCTCGGCGGACTTTCCGTCGGCACGCATGAGCTTATTATCCGTGTTGCAAACTGCGATTACCCCACAGGCGGAGGTCATATGACCTCCCGTGACACTCAGACAAACTGGAACGGTCTGCTGGGTCGTCTTGAACTGCAGTGCTATGACGCTTATCCCGAGGCAGTGTATATCCTCCCCGATGTGAGCGGAAAGACTGTCGCTGTCCGTGCGGAGATAAACGGCGCACAGAGCGGCACTGCACAGCTGCGTGTATATGACGACAAAAAGGAATACGGCGCTCTGTCCACAGATTACGCAGACGGACTTCTTGAATGCAGCATGCAGCTTTCCGAGGATGTTCCGCTGTGGGATGAGTATTCGCCGAACCTGCTGAAGCTGGATATAGTTATCGGTGACGACAGCCGCACCGTTACATTCGGTATGCGTGAGATGAGGGGCGAGGGTCTGAAGCTGCTCGTAAACGGCAGAGAGACTTTCCTGCGCGGCAAGCACGACGGTATGGTGTTCCCGAAAACAGGCTATGCTCCCACAGATGTGGATAGCTGGCTTGAAGTATTCCGTACCGCTAAGGAATACGGCATAAATCACTATCGCTTCCACACCTGCTGTCCCCCTGAGGCTGCGTTCACAGCGGCGGATATCATGGGTATCTATATGCAGCCAGAGCTGCCTTTCTGGGGAACTATACCCGATGAATTCGGCGAGGAGCATGAATATCTCCGTCAGGAGGGCTTCCGCATCCTGAGAGAATTCTCGCACCACCCGTCCTTTGTTATGATGTCCATGGGCAACGAGCTGTGGGGCAGCAAGGAGCGCCTGAATGAGCTTATTGCGGGCTATCGTGCGGTATGCCCCGATAAGATGTATGTGGGTGGCTCAAACAACTATCAGTTCGTACCCTGCGTTCTTGATGAGGACGATTTCTTCAGCGGCGTGCGCTTCGACCGTGACCGTCTCATCCGTGGAAGCTACGCAATGTGTGACGCTCCGCAGGGACACATCCAGACAAACGAGCCGAATTCCGTTCACAGCTACGACCCTCTCATCAACGAGAGCAAGGCACTGGAAAGCATGGACGCTTGCGCAGTTGACCCGGAGCGGCGAACGGACTCGCCGCAGACAAAGTCAACAGGCGAGATAATGATACAGTACGGCACCGAAATGAAGAAAGTGAGTGCAGAGGACAGCGGCGCTCTTGTTCCCGATGTTCCCGTTATCTCACACGAGGTGGGACAGTTTGCGATGTATCCCGACTTCAACGAGATAGAAAAGTACACAGGCCCCGTACGTCACGAGGCTTATGCGGCGTACAGAAAGGGTCTTGAAGAAAAGGGTCTGTTTGCAAAGTGGGAGGACTTCTTCCACGCATCGGGAAAGCTCTCCGTTGCCTGCTACCGTGACGATATCGAGACCGCCCTCAGAAG
>JAZSGG010000086.1:0-46971 GCA_045532595.1 Oscillospiraceae bacterium
GATTGTCTTGTAGTTTGTCATCATACCGCCGAGCCATCTTGCGTTTACAAAATGGGCGCCTGCACGGAGAGCCTCTTCCTTGATGGAATCAGCAGCCTGCTTCTTGGTACCAACGAAAAGTACCTCGCCGCCGTTAGCTGCAACCTCGTGAATGAAGTTGTAAGCCTCGTCGAGCTTCTTAACTGTCTTCTGCAGATCAATGATGTAGATACCGTTTCTCTCTGTGAAGATGTAGGGAGCCATTTTAGGGTTCCATCTTCTGGTCTGGTGACCGAAGTGTACGCCAGCTTCAAGGACCTGCTTCATAGATACTACTGCCATTTGTGTTTCCTCCTGAATTTAGGTTTAATAAATTTTCCTCCACGAAAGATCACCGTACCTGACGCCGTGAGACGCACCAAAGGCGGCTGCTTTCGTGTGTGTATTTGTGCTTCTTATAGAATTGCACATTTACTGAAATATTATACCACAATCAAGAAAAGATTGCAAGCATAATTTTCTTGTCATTTAAACAAATTTCCGAACGCCCTGTGCTTTCCGCTTGGTGAATTTGACGGAAGCTCGCAGGAGACAAGGATAGTATCCTCCCCGATGACCTCGATATCGCACCAGCGCAGGCAGATATCCTCCGTTCTGCCCAGCAGCCCGAAAAGCTTTGGTCTGCCGAAGATGACGATGCGACTTATCTTAGCCGTGCAGCTGTCAAACTCGATATCGTCGGGATTCCCCAGCCTGCAGCCGCTCTTGATGTTGATTACCTCTTTACAACGTATGTCATTGAAACTATACAGCATATTATCACCTCTGTGGGATGTATATGCTCGTTTATTGGCGAAAATTCGGGACAAGGCTTGGGGAGAGAATGTCGCAAATCAGTAATAATCATAATGAAAACTATTGTAGAAATCATCTTCATTTTCTGCAAGTGAGTCGGTAGAAAACTGAACCCACGCCAATTCTTTATTTTGCATCGATACAGAATAATCTAAAACCCATAATGGCACAATGGAATTTTCCAGCCAGTATTCGTAAAATTCATATAACCATTTAACATCATTAACAGAAGCATAATCTTTATCATGAATTGAAACTAATATTGTGACATCATTATTATATTCCATTAGATCCTCCGGAGGTTCAATCCTATTTGCATATACATAATTAATCGTCGCATCAATATTATTAGGTGTCAAAAAACCATCGATTATTATCTTATCCAGCTTTTGGCTGGCTCGGTTGAATGTAAAATTATCACTTACAACTTCACCATTTTCAGCACAAACAGCAAACTGAACATCTTGATATTTAAATATTATTACGTCACGGTTAGTAGTAGATAAGGAAACAGGATAAGCCTGGTCTAAGATCTTTGCACCGGGGTAATGCTCTTCAACGTATTCTAACATGACCCTTTTGTTAGCCTGCTTGTCAAACTGCCACAACAATGGTGGGTCAAATATATCCCATATACAAAAAACAACTAATCCTATCCCTATCAATGAAAATGTTATAAACGAAAATGCAATTACTATCTTTATTGATTTAGTGAAATACTTTTTCATTCAGTCACCCCTTATTCTGGTTGATCCTCAATATACCCCATAACAATACTATGCATATCCTCCTGTTCGAGTATGAATTCATGTAAACAGATTTGACAAATCACAAACAATGCTGATGACATTCAACTATTCATAATATTTAAATGTTTGATAAAAGCTATGCTTATCTTGATACAAAGTAGCCTCATTAAAAGACCTACTAAAGTATAATTCTCTTTCGGAACCACAACTTAATGTAACATCATAGTTTTTTATATTGGCATATTCTATCCAATACAAATAAAAATCATAAAACCAAACGATTTCTTCTGGAATAATACCTTTGTCACATTTAACAAATACGTTAACATAAATACACTCTTCATATTCATGGGGCGAGCCTATAGGTTCTTCGCCCATGAAATATACATCATATTCCGCAGTTATATTCCTGGGCATAATAAAAGGCTCAATAATTTCACGTTTGATATACTGGCTTGCTTTAGAAGTAAGGTAATTATCATGGAGTAGCCTACCATCGTTGGCCAATATAGAAAACTGAACTCCATCCTGATTAAATATGATATAATCGAATTTATTTGATGTCTGAAAAGGAATTGCAGAATTATAATGTTCTTCAACTATCTTTGCCTCAGGGAAATGTTCTTCGGCATATTCCATTATGACACGTTTGTTTTTTTGTGCTTCAAAGTGATACCATAATGGCGGATCAACATGATCCCATACGCACAAACCAATCACACCTATCACCATAATAGCACATATTATAAATACAAGCTTAAATTTATGCTTTGCAAACTTAGTGAAAAAGCTTTTCATTAACAAATGCTCCTTTTGGACATCATAAGTATATTTGCTTACTGGCGAGAATGCGTCAGCTCTGCGTGTTCTTTTTCATAGAGATAGTGACAAGCAGCAGTGCCGTCCATATCAGCGGGGCAATAAGCTCGTCGCCGAAGCCCACTCCTGCGGATATCAACATGACGGCACACATTGCCGCATATATGCCGTTCAGCAGCACAGCAGGCAGCTTTGTGCGGATGATTCCTGCCGCCGTCAGAGCAAACACAGCGACAACAGCAAGCTCAATAAGTGCGCCGATGCTCAGCCCGTGCGCCAGTGCAATCACCGCCATCGGCGGCGCAATAAGCCACGAGCGTCTGTTTATAAAGCTGCTGAGACACAGCCCAATGAATGCAGTCTCCCCAATCAGCAACAGCACAGCAGACAGCGTTATTCCCTCGCTGTAGCGGAATAACAGCCTTACGCTGTCAGGGGAATTCTCCTGCGGAAGTATCGAATGCGCCATGTAATCCGTGCTGTAATACGGCTCAATAATAAACAGAGTAAAGAACACCGATACAAGTACCAGTGCCGCCGCAATGTAACGCAGAGCGTTTTTAGATGATATCGTATATTCTGTTCTTTTCATGTTTTCTCCTATTCAGTCATTTTCAACACAAAACGGACGTTATTCAGCCGTTATGTATTTAATTTCCAGAAGAGTAAGGAGTGAGCGGTCAAATTCACCTGTCACATTCTCGTTCAGCTCAACATAAAAGTCATAGCCGTCTATGCTTGGATTGAAATCGGTTGGTTCGCTTTCGCCAATTGCCTTAAAGGCATATGAACGAGGCTTGCCGTCAGAGTAGGATGTATACAGTAAGTCGTTTTTTAAATATGGATTATCTGCAAATTTGATTGCGATATAATATTCCCCTTGATCATATCCAACAGATAAATTCATATTGATATGGAGAATATTATTCGGCAACAATTCATAATTCAGAAACGTATGACGCTCGTCGATCATTTTGCATGGCGTATAACTATCATCGCCAGTATAAGTGATTATAGGGAGATTCTTGTTATGAAGTACCATTATATCTTTCATTCCGTTTGTGTGAGTGTTCAGTATATATTGAATATTATTAAATTGTCTCAAACAATCCCATATTATCGGCTTATACCCACCATCGCTTTGTGCAGTATATATCTTATATAGATAAGTGCAGTACATTCCGTCCTGTGTCGTGCTTGAAGCCACTATATAGTCCTGTGTACCGTCGGAATCCATATCATACAGCATATATCCCATTCCAATGACGGTTAAATCATCAGAACTATCTGTTTCAGAAGCATATAATATCATATCATCCACTATTTCAGATGGTATAACTTCCTTGAAGCTGCAATGCAGTTCGTTGATAAATTCAGCATCGGTTGTTTCAACACGGTAATAACTTGTATCATTATACCAATAACCGTTTGGGTCGTAGCCGATCCACTTCAATTCGATCTTTTGTTCTATATCATCGCAGTAAAATTTGGTATCAAGAACCACCTGCGGCGGAGCGTACTGATATATCACATCTACTGATTCGGAAGTATTTTCTGCCGTCTCTTCTGAAGCTGAGGTGGCGATAATGTCAGAACAAAAGCTGTCAGATAATATGGGCATGCTTTCATCAACAGTAGTCCCAGCTGCATTTACAGAAACATCGGAAAGCCGATTTTCTGAATTTGTAGATATATTGTAAGAAGAATCGGACGATTCAGCAATATCATCCTCCACACAAGCACATCCTGATATTATTACGATTAACGACAATATAACTACACTTACAATTTTTTGTAATATCTTCATAATCAGTCTCCATAAGGCACGACGATCCCCTTTTATCCCTATGGGATAATCAGCATATATCGCAATATTCTCAATTCTCATACTCATCCTCGCAGAACACACCATACTTCGTTTTAAGCCGTGAAAGCTTCCTGCCCAGAGGCTTTCTAAGCACAAGCAGAAACACCACGTTCGATGCGCAGTACACCGCCGTCATCGGCAGCGAGGTTACAAGCACCTGCAGCCAGCGAGCCACAGTGAATGCTCCGTCTGCGGAAAGCACCGTCCACATATCCATCACAAGCGAATACAGCACGCCCGCAAGCGCTCCGTAGATACACAGCATCAGCGGCTTTTCGAGCCACGCTTTTCTGTTCAGCATACCTGCCAGCCAACCGATAAATCCCCAACAGAACATCTGAAACGGCGTCCATGCGCCCTGCCCGAACCATATATTCGATATCAGTGCCGACATTGCGCCCGTCATAAACCCTGCCTGCGGTCCGAAATACATCGCCGCCATTACCACTATTGCCGTAACAGGCTTGAAAAACGGTATCGCTGCGAATATCACACGTCCCGCCACAGAAAACGCCGTCATCACTGCGATGAGCACCACTTCCCTTGCGGCAGGCTTTCTGTTCTCGAACGAAAGAAAGAACGGCACGCAGCACAGAAACGCCGCCAGCACCGCTGCGATATCCCATCTTCTGCCGCCGAACAGCGTCATCCCCATTATTGCAACAAGCGGCACTGCAACCAGCGCCGCCTGTCCTATTATCTTCCTCATACCTTGTGTCGGCGGTCGATTCCCGCCAGGATGTCGTCCACCTCGTAACGGCTCTTGTCACGGCTGTCGTCGTCATCCGTCATAAGCTCGTCACGGCGCTTTGCGGCAAGGATATCCGCACTGCGCTTTGATGTGGCATCTGCCTTTTTATTGTGGCTCTCACGCTTGTCGTTCACTGTTGCGAGAGCGTCCTCAAGGTCTATCACCGCACGGTTCTTTGCACTGGGTCGCTGTTTGCCTATCTGCGGTGCAGAGGACTGGGTGAAGAATGCGTCGTTCTTTTTCTTCTTCGGGAGCTGCGGTATCTCGGCTGTGTTGCCGCTCACCTTACCTGCGGCAACAGGCTTTCTCTCCTCAGCAGGCTTCTGAGCGCTCTTCGGAGGATGCGCCGCAGTGGCGCTGTCGATATATTTCCTTGCAGCCACGGAGGACGGAACTCCGCCCGAATTAGCAGGCTTGTCGCTTGTTGTCGAAGCAGGCTTTGCGGCAGGCTTCGGCGCAGGATTTACAGGCTTTGCGGCAGGAGCATCGGGCTTCATTACGGCAGGGGATTTGCCGCTCTTTGTGCCGTATGTAAACAGAACTCCGTCTGCGGTATTAGGTGCTTTTCTGCCTGATGAGCGGCTGTATTCGGCATTGCCGTCCGCCTTCACGCTGATGCCGGACTGCGGCTTAGGCTCCTCAGGCTCGGCATTCTTGAACTGAGGCGCCACCTCAGGCAGCGGCTGAGCGTCCACAACGCCCTTTATAACGCTGTATATGATGAGAACAAGGCACGGCAGCACAGCCATCACCAGCACGCCCCAGGGGGTCAGCGAAAAGCTTATCAGCTTACCGAGGGCGGGACTGCTCCAGCCTGCTCTGCCGATAAGGTCACCCTGACTGATAAGGGTCATGTTATTCTCCGAATCGGATACGGTGATAGAATATACGCCGTCCTTATGGGTGACGGTCTCGGTATAGCCAAGCGCCGTCACAGGCTCCTCGCCCTCTGCAGCAGGCAGTGAATACATTATAAGCATTCCCTTGTCGAGGTCGTAAGGCTCGCAGCGCTCAGCCACAACAGCCGAACCCGAAGCAAGCCCCTCAAACGCCGATTCCTCGCACACATAAAGGTTATAGCCGAAAGCTCCGACAACTCCGTCCGAGCCGAAAGCGGCAGATATTATCAGCATAAATACGCAGAGCAGAAACAACAGAACGCAAAGCACAACGCCTGCTCCCCGTATGATTTTTCTTCCCATTTTGCAAAATCCCCTTTTTTACTACTTGACAAAATCGCTTTTTACGATTATAATATTCATGTTGTATGCCGAAATGTCATACATATAAAGTATAGCATATCATGTGCATTTTTGCAAGCAGTTTTTTCGCTGGTATAGCTCAGTTGGTAGAGCAACGCATTCGTAATGCGTAGGTCGTGGGTTCGAGTCCCATTCCCAGCTCCATATCTTTGGTTTAACCATGCGGTTTATCAGACCGCATGGTTATTTTCGTTTTTACAAAAGTTGAATTTGGACATTATTTGGACATTATCGATGTTGAAAACAACAACAACTCTAGTCTGACGCTGTTTCATTCTTTTTATCTTTTACCTTAGACAATATTACATTATCCAGCGCCTCCGCCGCCAGAGCATCTGCCGAGCGCAGCACATGAGTATATATTGACATTGTGGTTGAAGTGTTGTTATGCCCAAGTCTCTTTGAAACTACATTTACAGGAACTCCGCTCATTATCAGCAGCGTTGCTGAGGTATGCCGCAGCGAATGAAGCGGTATCTTCTTCAATCCATTTTTCTCATTGAAGTTCGCAAACCATCTTGTCGTTGTACTCGGATGAAGAGGCGCTCCGAATTCATTTGTGAATATTTTTGTACTGCCTATCCACTTTGTACCAAGGCGCTTACTCTGATCTTCCTGCCATTTTTTATACTCACGAAGCAGCTCCACAACATATTCCGATATCCTGATACTGCGCACTGAAGAATAATTTTTCGGAGTATCCTCAAACACACCCGTCTCGCTAGTATATAACAGAGTCCTGCAAACACGAAGGATCCCTTTATCAAAGTCCACATCCTGCCACTCAAGACCGCATAGCTCTCCGCGACGCATACCTGTGAAAAGAAGCAGCTGTATCGCAGTCCTGAACGGTTCGGCAGTTGTCTGAAGTGCATTCAACAGCTTATTGGTCTCTTCTTCGTCAAGATATTCCGCCTCCTTTTTGCAGACACGAGGCGGCTTTACTCTAGTACATGGATTAACCATTATAATATTCTGATAGACCGCAAATGTGCAGATAGATGAAATCAGTGCATGATAACGCTTGACTGTGCTTGCTTTTATCCTGCCACGGTCGATCTCTTCGAATGCAAATTGATACCGCAGATCAAGCACACTGCATATCCGTTTTGCACATTCGGCATTAATGTTATCTCCTTTCAACAATACTCTCAATGTGGTTAACGATACATCAGCTCTTTCAGAAAGCTCTTTTTGAGAAATACGCTTATTGTAGCGTTTTACACCATCATTTACCTTTATATAATTTCTGAAATCCAAAAGCGGCTTTACAGCCCTGTTTGTCCCTACATTCTGACCCATCAGCTCAGCATAAAACTCATTTAAGTGATGAGGCTGAATCTTGCCGATACTGATATGGCCTATCGCCTTATAAATATTAGGCAGCAACGCTTTATAACTTTGCAGGGTCGTCCTCTTAAGATTAAATTCCGCATAGCTGCGTAGCCACATCTCGGCAAGATCCTTAAAAGTAATTCTGTCATCAACACACTGCCCTTGCATACAGATCTTTTCGAATTCTGCAGCCGCTATCGCAAGCTCCTTTTTTATCTGTGTCTTTGACATACCTTCAGGCGGATACCATGTCATTGCTTTGATAATCTGTTTTTTATTGATATCATACCCCATCGAAACACGTATACGATAACTGGTAATTTCTCCTTTTTTATTTCGTCTTTCTATAATGTTTGCCATGAATAAAAGTCTCCTTGTTTTAGTACATAATCTAGATACTAATAAAAAGAGGCCCGTACGACCGAGTTGGTTGTACGAGCCTCTGTTCATTAATCGGCTGCACCGTTTAAATAAGCTTCCAACGAAGCTGCATTGATGAGAATTTTACCATTCTCACCAACACCGGTACGAATGCCGATTATCTTTTTCTGTGCTACAAGCTTTCTAAGTGTGTATTCAGAAATAGAATACTTCTTAGAAGCTTCCTTCACAGTAAGCATAACAGGCATCTCAGCGCAAGCGCTGACAGACGCAGATTGTGTCTTAGCAGCTCTATAACGCAGAAGCTCAAGAAGCTTTATAAGCAAAGCTTCAAACTGAGCGTCAGACATAGAGTTACTATTCACCAAGTCGTCATACATGTTGTTCTCCTTTCTGTCATAAACATGACTTTTTATTTTCAGGCAAACTGATTTTGCCTATAAAACATCCCGACAAAGTGCAAACTTTGTCAATACTTATGGTTTATATTTATGCACCTCCTTTGGTGTCGTAATTTATTCAAAGCCTCAAAGAACACTAGTAATTCTTTAAGTCTTTAAATACTAATCGGAGAGGCGCAAGCCTATCCAAAACAATTTGCGTGCAGCTTATTCCCTTTAACCAAAAGATGATATGAGAATATCATTACACAAATCTTTTAAACCCCTCCCGTGCCGCGACATCTCACGGCATCTATCGGTAACTGAGAATTATCATTTACAGCACATGATAATATTCTCATCTCATAAACCCTTAAGCAGACGTCATAAGCTCAATATTTAGGCTCGGCTAATAAAGAAAAGATGCCTCAAGACGAACACAAATTAACTATAGCTGCGTTCGTCATTGATATTCGCTGAACGGAGATACCACTTGAAACCATCGGTTTCTCTCTAGCGAATATAATTAGATTTTATTTAGGAGATTTTGCACTTACAAATAGCTAATTACAGCCATTTGTCAATTATTGGTTGCACATTTTTAAGTATTTTTATGCAAAAAGCTCCTGCGACACTTTTGATGCCGCAGGAGCTTCAATTATTCAATTAAATACGAAAATCTATGCCTTTGATAAATCTGCCATCCGAATCTCTTACCAGATCCCAGTCCATTTTTTCAGCGAGCTTCAGCTCCTCTTCGTTATAGTATATCTTCTTATATCCTCTCAGATAACCACTTTTCTTCAGATTGTCAAGCATAAAGCACACCAGCTTATGAATCTGCTCATTAGTGTGCTTGAATTCAGCCATTGCAAACAGACCTGTCTGCTTTTCTGCATTGGTAGTAACTCTACCGTAATTTGCTCTTGCATTCCGATCATATCTGCTATATATCATCTTGCTTGATGTCGCTTCGTGAATACTCCTATAAATATAACTACCCGATTCAGTACCATTCGCTTTGCTCGCAATATCGTGAAAATGCGAATATCCGAAAATCCTTTCAAGCTCACGCAGCAGATAATATTTTATGATAGTAATGTCCTCATATTCATCAAGCTTTTTCTTGTATATTTTAGAATCCGCCGAATCGCTCATTACTCTTAGAACTTCATCAGGGATATTGCACATACGCTTTTTCTGCAGAGCAGTTTCTTGTAACCGAAACGACCCTGGGATACACTTCTTCGCCTGCTCGGTGAAATAATATTTGGTCTTTTCGTTTTCGGTGTGTTTTTCAATCGGAACTATACCATCGGCCATAAGCCCATCTATCAGAGCAACCACACGCTTACTCTTTTCATTATGAAAGCTCAGATCCGGATTTCCCGTTATGCAAGCAATAAGCCTGCGGGGCGTAAAGCTTTCAAAATCATTATACCACAGCGAATATATGCCATCCGCCAGTACCGATTCATAAAAAGTGATCTCCCTACGCCGTATCCTCCTTTTAATATCCGCAGAAGCATTAGTGAGCATCTGAAAGCTTCGATGCTGTACGTAATACTCTTCGCTGATATCACGATCACGATACTCGTCAAGCTTACTCTGAAACGGTATTTTAAGCCTATGTGCCTTATGATAGGTGTGTTCCAGACAATATTCCACTGTCTTTATGTACTCATTCCTGTCCCATTCTCTTCTTTTTATACACTTCGACAACGGATACATCTTAAGATATTTGGTCATCAGCATATTCGCAGTCTTCTCTATATCATCTAATGACGCATATAATTTGTATTCACAGCCATTTCATAGTCGGTTTTTGTGTATTGCATTGTTCGGGTTGCTGTTGCTAAAGCTTTTTTAATTCCCCCAGTAGAACTGGGGGATTATTTACGCTAAAGCACCATTGTAAACGTAAAAGCGGCAGTTAATACTGCCGCTTTTAGCTTATAAAACAAAATCAACCCTACGGTAACCTCTTAGTCATCACAAGGATATTCTCGCTATTCTCAAAAGAATAAGCAATGCTGTCCATAGTTCTTTTGGCGATAAAAATACCAAGACCTCCTATCTGTCTATCCTCGGGCGGTACAGAAACATCGGGATCCGGTCTTTTCAAAGGATCAAACGGAATGCCCCTATCCGATACAACAAATCTGAAGGTACGGGAATTCTCGTTAAAGTCAATGCTCATACACACTTCGCCATCGTCATCATTGTAAGCATAGTGAGCGATATTCACGAACACTTCCTCTATTGCCACGCAGACTGATGTGATGAGATTCAACGGACATTCAGCCTTCTCAAGCTCCGCTTCAACGAATGCCAGCACCTCATCCAGCGAAGCATCGTCAGCCATAAAGCATTTCCTAATCATTATCCGCACCACGCTTTCCTGTTTTGTAATCTGCAATCAGCATGGTAATATCATCAAACTGGGGAGCTTCACCCACAAAGTCGTCTATATCCGCTTTGAGTCCGTGCAGGAGCGGTTGGATTGCGTCTGCAATATGACTGCGCATATATTCCGCAAGGCGTTCCTCGCCGTAAAGCTCCTGAGCCGTATTTGTCGCCTCCGTCACACCGTCTGTATAAAGGAATACTCTGTCGCCCTGAGAAAGCGTTATTTCGTTAAGCCTGTAACGGATGTCCTCCATACCTGCAAGAACAAAGCCTGCACGGGACTTCAGATATTCACAGCTTCCGTCAGCGTGGAGGAGCAGCGGCGGATTATGTCCTGCATTTGCAAACTGAAGCACGCCCGTATTCAGATCCAGAACGCCCATCCATGCTGTTACGAACATATTGGATTCGTTATTCTCACACAGCTTCTCGTTTGCTTTTGTAAAAATGTCGTTGACAGCTGCACCGCTTTCTGCAAGGTCCTTCAGCATCGTCTTTGCAGTCATCATAAACATCGCCGCAGGTATGCCCTTGCCCGAAACATCTGCGGCAAGGAAAGCGACTGTATGCTCGTTAAGCATATAAAAATCATAAAAATCTCCGCCAACCTCTTTTGCAGCTATCATCTGAGCATATATTCCGAACCGCTCGTTATCGGGGAATACAGACGGAAGTGCGGAAAGCTGAATCTGCTTTGCGTATTCAAGCTCCTTATCTATCCTTGCAGCTGCCTCTGCGATATATCTCTTCAAAGTGCTTACAGTGGAGTTGATATCATCCGACAACGATGCAAACTCCTGATTTGAGCGCACATCCACGGTGACATTCAGATTGCCGTCGGTTATCTCGGACAGAGAAGCGTTCACCTTGCAAAGATTGTTGATGACCAGCTTCTTTATGAGGAAATATATCAGTACGAACAGTATCGCAAAAATGATTATCTCCATAAATACGCTGACATACACCGATACGTCACGCATAAACATCGCACTGTCCATAGATACTGCGCCGATGACGATATAGCCCTCCACATAGTCGTATGAATACAGGTGAGTCACATTGCCCGTATCGTCAGCATAGATGCCCGTTACCTCCGCTTCATAAACCTTATCAGTCAGCCTTTTGTTGCTTTCTATATCAATGCCCAAGCTTTTCAGCTCCACTCCCGAATAATCCGTATCGATGACGAGCTTCCATTCCTCATCGCAGATCGCAACAAAGCCGCTTCCGCCGATATGACGGTTTTTTGTGGAGTCGATAACGATATCATTGAGCGTCCGTTGGAATATCTCCGAATCATAACCAACCTGCAAAAATCCACCGTCAGGCAGCGTCACCGCAGCGTATTTACGATACAGGCTGCTGTCAGAGGAGGTAGGTCCGTAAAGCTGTGCATACTCATCAACAGTATCATCATCAATAAGTATCATAAATTCGCCCGACTGCTCTCCGCCGCGCATATCGTATCCGACGAACTCCGGCATAGTAGAGCCTATTATGATGCCGCTGCTGTTGATTATATTGATCTCAGAAACATCGTTGCTGTCAGCAAGAGCATAAAGCGAATCAAAGTCGGTACGGGGATCAGACACATACAGATCACGGACCCTACGTGCCAGCTTCAGCAGATTCTGATCCGATGCGTAAACTATCTCACTGTGAACATCGTCTATAGTGATGTCTATTTCATCACCTGCCCGTATTATCGACATATTGGTCTGCATTGCATAAGTAAACACGCCAGTCGCCGCAAATGCGATCACAATACATATCAGGAGCCAGCGCTGAAACGTCTGAGCCAGCTGCTCCTGCTTCTGTCCCGACGGTCTGCTCTTTTTTCCTAATACGGATATTACAGCTATCGCCGCTCCGACAGTAAGTGCATTTGCAGCAGTCATAGGTATAGTTGCCCCTACAACGAAATCAAATGCACGCACGGTATCATCCATATTCGTAAAGAATATCAGCAGCATATGTACGATCTCGCACACCATTGCTATGCCTGCTCCATAAAAGGCATTCGGCTTTTTGTTGTCAAACATAAGCTTACGGAGTGCTGCAGCGACAAAGCCCGCAAGCACTACGGCAAAGCTGCAGGCAAGCTGCGTATATGTTCCCGCACCCCAGAAGACGGAAAACCAACGGTAAACACCGCCGATAATGCCCGAAATGATTCCTGCAGGCGCACCAAATACCAGACCTGCAAGCAATGGCGACGAATCACGCACATTTGAGAGAGTATCCTCGAGCTGCAGACCGAAATGACTGGCAAGGATGCATACTGCACCGAAGCAGACGCCGATCACAGCCTGCTTGAATATGTATGGTTTTTCCTTGAAACTTGTATATTTATCGAGAAGATAAAAAGCTACAACAAGTCCTATATTTCCGATTGCAGGTATTAATATTCCCATTAACGCACTGTATCCATGTACGGATACGCTCTCCTTTCACGCAGCGAACCAATGCCCGATCAAAAATGAAACAGATTTATCTTCTGGACATATCTCGTTGCATATTATTTCTGTTCATAGACGCTGACGGCATATACAATTTCTGCGCCTTATTTGATCCAAGGTTTTCCTCATTGATCATTTCTTTTAGGGTTACTGCATCTCTGAATTGTTTTCCGCTTGCAACAGCCTCGGTAAAATCATTCAAATAAGCAATATCCGCATCACTTACCCTACGATTGTGCGCATTTTCACCTATGCGGTCAAGTATCTCACTACGTTCCTCATATGTCTGAGTAGTAGGGTCGCCCCAAGAAAACTCCTGCACGATCTGTTTTGCTGCATTATTCTTTTCTCGGGCTGTATTCATGATACCAAACATTTCATCCGAATACGCTTCAGACAGCACAGTACTTCTGATTTTGCTATCCTCAAGCTGTTTTAGTTTTTCATTTGCCTTATCATACTCTGCCTTTTCATCGGCATAAGCGCCGAACACAGCATTGAGTATTTTTTTCCAGAAAGAAAAATTATTTTTCTTAACATTATACTCCGCCTTCTCTTTTGCATCAATCGCATCACAGTTGACACTATAGCATTCCTGCGTATCAATGTTGACAAAGGATGGCGGAGAATGCCAGTTCTCGTCGAATGAAAATGCATTTGAAACAAGGTGCAGTGATATTGCCTCAACGATCTCCTTCTTATTGTCTTCTCTTACCTCATTTTCAGGATCAAGTGAAAATGCCCTGCCCTTTATTGCTGTCATCGCAGCAAGCTTTCTTACTTCATTCAGATCCAGATTATCATAATCTATATTCAATCCGAGCTGTGTAAACACCTGCTTATTGAACTCAACACAATTGCGATAATAATCCGCATCGTTATAATACCGATCATAATAGTATCGATCAGCATTACGGAAGTTAGCAACTGTAGCAAAGTCATCCTTCCAATTAATAATATTTCTTTCAGAAAATCCGTTTCTTACACTTTCATAAAGCGTAGAATCCACCCGATTCGGATCAAAAGCAATTCGTTTAATAATAGCCATTGTTGTGCCTCCATTTACATTTCAGAACCTTTTTTATGATTTTCATTGCTGCGGCTGGGCGTATTTGACGGCATATAAACACCGTTGTTCTTATTTTCGTTTTCGTCAGCCGATATCTCATCGAAGCTGGTCAGCAATTTCTGATATTCGATCTCTTCCTCTTCACTATACTGCCCGTCGCCCGAAAAGCCCAGCGCCTCATTGATTTCGTTCAGCATATCAAGATCATCATCCAGCTCCTCATCAAATTCCTCGGCTAGCTGATCGAGCGCATCCAATTCAGCCTGACTTTCTTCGATTAATTCATTTACATTTTCTTCTATTTCATCCATTTCCTGATCGAGCCGTTCCTGAATCTCATTTGTTTCATCTTCTATTGTATCTATTTTTTCCTCTACATTATCCGCATGTTCATATGCCTCATTGAGGATCTCCTGATTTTCCTCTACAAGTCTCTGAACATTCTGGTCTGTCTTATCATCAATGCGGTGCGAAGCATTTCGTCTGGCGTTTCTTCTTTCCACACGTTCCCGATGCCTTTGCATACGTTCCTCATGCTCTTCACGCCTACGCCTGGTTGCTTCTCTTCTTTCCTGCCTTGCACGCTCAGCCTGCTGGGCGTCATATTGAGCTTTTTCCTCAGCATACGCACCAAACAAAAAATTGAGGACCCTTTTCCACCAAGACATATTACACTCATCCTTTCAAATCAAAAACAGATATGTCATCTGTTCTCCAAGCCGCCGTTCTCTTTTGTCATATCCTTATTATTGGTTTTCTTTTTGTCGGGATAAAACATCATCGTCAGCTTCGGACGCTCATTCTCAACCTGATCAATATCCAGTCGCTCGCCCTTATGTATATCCTCGTCCTTAGACTGTCTCAGCAAAGTGTCCTTCTGGCTGTCGGAATTATCGATCGCTGTATCACTTTTGCCGATGCTGTTCATTCTTTGCTTACGGCTCGGCTCGCCCGTAATAAAGCCAAACACACGCTTGAGCCAACGCACAAAGCTGAATTCCTCCTTGAGAACAGGCTTTACCTCAGCCTTTACCGCATCGCTCACCTTATCTGTTTCCGGATCATAACGACGCACCTCAAGACTTGCATTTCCTTCAAGAAGTGCCGCCATCGCACATCTCGGAGCCTGCTCCCTGACTGTCTTTGAGCTGTCATACAAAGGAGAGGACTTCACGATCTCAGCCATCGGAGTTCCGTTTATACTTAGCAGCATAATAGGATCCACATCCTTATTGTAGCACATTTCAAAAATATCATCGGCTGAGTATATTCCACGCAGCATATCCTCAAATGCCGAGCGTGCCCATTTATCATATTTGGTGTCCTTCAGCTCCTCACGGAAGTTATCCATATTGAGATCCCCGCCGCTTGTGGAAGCCATAATATCCAATTTCACAGCAG
Organism: Oscillospiraceae bacterium; assembly: GCA_045532595.1. GTDB lineage: Bacteria > Bacillota > Clostridia > Oscillospirales > Ruminococcaceae > CAG-115. Next base: position 15,717 of record JAZSGG010000086.1, read on the forward strand.
AAAAGCTTCCGGTGTTCTTGGCGCTTTTATAAACCCCTACACGGTCATGGAGAACATCCAGACGATCATCGTATGTGAAATTTACGCCGAAGATCAGGTTATGGGAACTGTCAGCTCCTGATAAAACCGTAACAGGATCGACACCGTCCATTATCATTGTGGCTTCAATATAGCTGTGCAGCAGCTCTTCCTTTGTAATATCCTCATGCTGCACCAAGGCAGCTCTCTGTCCGAGCAGCCTTTGCAGATCCTCACCGAAATCATACCGATCACTGAGCCCGCCTAACATTCTCAGATAATATCCCGCTTCTGCCGCCTGCACCACAGGATTATCAAAGCATATCGCCTTTGCTCGGTCAAGCTCTTTCGATCTTCCCGAAACAGCGTTGGCAAACAGGATCTCCTCGTTCGCCAGAAACCTTATAAAATCCCGTGTGGCATCTTCTTCAATTTCCCAGTCTCTGTTAAATCTTTCGCCAAGCTCCATCGATGCGATCGCACGCATCTCCTTAAGACTTGTGATCACAGGCTTTCCCATACATTACTCCTTTTCACATTCATCTATCAAGAACATTTTGCTGCTCAATATTGTTTTCAATAGCATTTTGAGCAACATTTTCATGCTGCGGCATATTCAGATCCGGCATAATCGTTTCTGCCACCTCTCTGAAGTCCAGTCTTTCGCCGATATGCGGTGCCGCACCACGAGCCTGACGAATATAATATTCATATTCATCCTTCGCCTCGGGAGAATTATCCACCTCAGCATTGCTTATGCCGATCTCCGCCTTACGTTCCTTAAAGCTCTTTTCACCTGTAATAAAACTGAATAGTCTTTTAAACCAACGCTTTAAGCTGAACTTCTCTGATATATGAGTATCGATCTTGGCTTTTACCGCATCGCTGACAGAATCTGTTCTGCTGTCATATTTTCTTACCTCAAGGCTTGCATTGCCACCGAGAAGCGTATGGATCGCACACCTTGCCGCCTGCGATTCAAACGGCTTATTGATATCATAGAACGGAGACTCACGCACCACATCCTCCAGATTTCTGCCGTTGATACTCAGAAGCTTCATGGGATCTATGCCTGCGAATCTCATATCCGCCAATTCCTTGTCATTATATATACCAAAGAACATATTATTGAAGATATCCTTTGCCCAACGGTCATACTTGCTGTCACTCAGCTCATGATCAAAATTGTCAAGGTCCAGATCAGCTCCGCTGAGACCTGCAAAAATGTCCAGCTTCACGGAATTCAAAGACGTACCAAGCCCATACCCGCTGTTACGATATACCGAAACATCGGAATGACCGCAGATATCATGACTCGCCGATAACTCAGCAGCAGAAATATCGGAAATACCCCTTGCTGCATCCAGATCGGCACAAATCACGTTAAATGCATAATGTGGCGGAAGCATTCTTCCTTTTCCATGGGATTTCATGAAAGAAGAATAATCCTTATCTATGCTTTTCAGCTCACTTTTTATAGACGGATCAAGATCGTATTCACTCTGCAGCTCCTCATATAATGCAGAAAAGTGATCGTTGACCAATATATTAAGGAAATTAGCTGCTGTTACGCTGCTTTTCAGCCTGCCGAAAACATCTGATTTCTTGTCCGAAATGTTTTCGATCAGCGTATCCTGATGCATCATAAGCCTGATAAAATATGCTGTTACCTTATCATCCTTTTTATCTGCAAGCTTAGCTGCCAGAGCACGGAATTCCTGCAAGCTGTTGATCTTAGGCTTTGCCATAATCGTTCCTCCTTTGCTTTTCAATGCCGTGATATACATTACCTTGATGTTTTATACACACAAGCAAATAAAAAGTAACACGATATTATTAAGAAAGAACACCAAAATATTGTTACACATTTACCTCAAAAGCGTATAAATAAATATAAAAGATTTTAGTCGGCATTGATTATTAAGATCTGATCTATTGAGTTACCAAGGAGGGAATTTATGCCACCTACACCATCAAACTACAGGGAGCTTCAGGAATTGACCGGATCAGTAGTACGAAGCAGACCTGAGCTTCTTAATGAAATCAAGATCCTACAGCTCGGATTTCCCGATTACCTGCGGCAGCGTATAGACAGCGCAATGGAAGAAGCCGATACGGAAGCTATCATTACACTTGCAAGGCTCAACGAACGAATCGAAGCCGCTCTTGAAGAGTATACCGATAACGCTACCAGACAATATAAGCATCGCATGGAAAATCTTGTGCTTGACTTCGCCTGTGATGATTCAACACTACCTAATGCCGCACTTTGCAATGAAGTCCTGAACAATGTCCAAAGCAGCACTGCAGCCACTGTTGATTCGGCCACAAAGCTGCTCGCATATTATGGTATTCTGGAAACATATCTTAACGGCAAGGAGCCTACAGGAAATCAGGATATCAGTCTCATTGCCGAAACAGGCTTCAGCGGAGTAATCAGCAGGGATCAGCTTGCCGCTGTCCGCAGCGAGATAATGAGCGAGGAGACCGAGCTGCACGGCGAATTCGGTCCGCCACCGCCTATGACCACCAAGGGCGCTACACTCATTCTGGACGCCTCCCTGACAGACGATCTGAACCTTGACAATGCCTCTGAGCAGCTTCGTTCAGGCAAGCATGACAAATGGGTACATGACGCATTCAGGAATATGCTGCGAGGCATATATACGGATGCTGAGCTGGACGAGCTTGCTGAAGCGGGAAAAGATCCTATGGACGGTATCTTCATTAATGGAACACCGCTCTCTGCAGCCATCAAAGGCTCTTCCATCTATGTAGAAGGCGCAGATAAGCAAACACAGCTTGTCCGCTGCACTGCGGATCTGATCCTTCAGGGCAATAAAAAGCTCAGCGCTGTGCGCTACGAAAAAGCTCCGAGCGGTGAATTTATACTGAGCGATAAGGCCAGCACCGTTCAGGTGAAGCCCGCTATCGAAGAAAAATTCAACCTCTGGCGAAGCATAAAGCGCTTGTTCGGCTTTGAAAAAAGCTTTGAGGAGCGAAAGGAAGCAATATCCGTATCAAAGCTTGCCGATGAAGAGGCAGCCGAAAGGATCGCTGAAAATGTTGCTATTATAAACAGCAAAAAATACATCAGAGATGTGCGGCACCATGATGCGGCAGTCGATGACAAATTTTTCAATCACGAGCTCCCTGAGGATATTGATCCCCAAAAGCTGGGAGCGTTCTACAATATAGATTCACAGCATACAGAAAAGCTCATCACTCATATGTCGGACAGGAAAAACCGTATCGGACTGCTGAACGCATATATGCTCAGTCAGGGAATGAGCTTGTCGGATGTCATGTCTGATGATCCTGCACTTGACGAAGCAAAAAGGCAGCACACTCATGATCTGCTCAACAAATTCAAGGTCGATACCCTGGATGAATTCTACGAAAGAAATAAAGGCTTATATCCGCAAAAAAGAGAATGTGCAAAGATATATAAAAACAACTACATAAAAGATAAGGCTAATGAGCTTGCTCAATTTTATACCCGAACCCTTTATCCCGCTGTAAAAGCTCAGACAGCCAATATCAAAGCCATGGATGCCCACAATATAAAATCCCTTATTGATAATTACGAGGTGATACATACTATCTCTGATATGGGCAAGGCACTGATGGAAACCTCGGAAGGTCTGCTGCAGACCGCCGGACGTACTCAAAGCTCAAACATAAACAAGCTCCGCTCAATGACACAGGGTATTGCCGATATGGATATAGTAAACATACATATTCATAACGTTCTTTCAGCACACAAGGTTCTGGATCTGTTAAGTTCAAATGATCCGAACAAGACCTATAACGACGCAATAGCATCACGTGCAGCAGTCGAATATGCTATCCCGCACATCCGCAATCTTTGCGAGCACCCTATCATGCCTGACAGCGAGGACGCCAGAAGACTGAGCCACTTCAAAAACAACATTTCCGAAGCAAGCGAGCACATCAGCGATATAACCAAGCGTCTCACATTTGAGCAGCAGCGCATCAACGCCGTGAACATCGGCCGTGGTCATGCACCGATCCCCCCTGATATGGAGGATTTTTTCCTCATGGATCTTGAACCCGAAGCTGTTATGAGAAGACGTGATCCCGGTATCAGAAACGAAGTGCGCAGATCTGATGATATAATGCAGGATCTGTATAATGACATGGCTTCAGACAAATCAACGCTATATCATAACACGCTTAAAAACAAATCCCCGATACAATATGGCGGAATGACCAGATAATTTTAGCAGCAGAAAGGAATAATATGAAGTCAATAAGAAACTATAAGGATTTTTCGGAAACAGCGAAAAAATTTATCGAAAAAAATCCTCACATGATCGATGGCATAGCTAAATTCCAGCTGGATCTCATTGATTACTATGACACACGCATGCAAAACGCTTCCGCAAACGCTAAAGGCATGGCCGTAGCAAAGCTGGAAGAATTAAAGATCTATATGGACAGCGCCATAAAGCAATATTCCACTGCAGCTCTTGATATGTATACAGCAGCAGTGGATCAGCGCCTTGCAAATGCCCATTTTGACTCCGATGACTTCAGCATAGATCCATCACTGAGAGCGAGCATAGCAAACAATTATGAAGCAAAGCAGAAGGATTTTAAAAAATACGCTTTAAGGCTGCTTTCATTCCACACAATCACAGATTCGTTCATTTCAGGCGTTGAAGCTAACGAAAAGCAGGATGAGGCCATGCTGAAAAGCTACGGACTGAATGAAATCATCAGCGTTGATGAGTTGAGAGCCTCTCGTGAGCAATGGAAGCAAACAGTGTTCCATGGAGATTACGATATATCTGCCGCACCGCCGCATCTCACTATCGAAAATGCTACTCTCACACTTGATTCCTCACTGCACAACGCCAACGGCATCACTCTGGATAACGCCAACGAAAAGCTGGCGTCGGGAGAATGCGATGAATGGGCAAACGAAGCCTTCACAAGAATGATGAAGGGCATCTATACAGATACCGAATACAGAGATCTTATCAGAGCGAGAAAAAATCCATTGGAGGGAATCTTCCTGAACGGTGTTCCGCTCGCTGAAGCTATAAAAAGCTCACCTTTATACGATCCATCCCAAAAGGCATCAGCTCAGTACGCACGCTGCGCTGCCGCAATGGTCATGGCAGGCGATTGCAAGGTCAGCGTCACCAGATTTGAAAAGAATGCAAAAGGCGAATACGAGCAGTCCTCAAAAGCCGCTACAGCCACTATCAAGCCGGAAGTCAAGGAAGGCTTCAACCTCTGGCGTTCTATCAAACGCTTCTTCGGACTGGAAAAATCCGAAAAAGAGCGAAGATCGGCAATTTCTTTTGCGTCGCTCAGCGATGACGAGGCAATGGACAAGATCAAGACCAGCGTTGAAAATCAGAAAAACACTGCAGCGATCAACAAATACACCGAATCCAACGAAAACTTAATAAAAAAAGCATTTGTCAATGTAAATGAAAACTTTAATTACAAAAAAAACAGCTCCTATACAGATTTAGATACAGGTGAAAAGATCAATGCGCTTCCAACTATAGAACGATCAGGTACAAGGGCCTCGCTTGCAGCACTGTATATGCATTCCAAAGGAATGTCAGCAGAGGATATATTATCGAATACTTTGCCAAACATACGGAAAAAGATAGCTCTTGGCAAGGAATTTACCGAATTGCTCCACATCGACAGCGAATCAGAATTCCTCAACAGATTTGAAAACAGCGATCTGATACAGAAAAGAAGTGAGCTCTACGAGGCAATGGATTCTCCGGATTGGGAAGGCTATATGAAAGCGCATGAACTCCTAAAAAAACATGGAAGCCTCGAAAATATAAAAAATCACCCCGCTGATTATGTACCGTTCTGGCGTGAATTCCCACACTCGTGCGATGATATGATCACGCTCCGTCAGGAGATAGACAACAGATACACAAGCTACATCGATCAGCGCAGGAACGAGATGATGGAACTGTTTTCCGATGTGCTGGCGCCTCAATTAAAGGCGATCGGAGATGAGATACCCGCCTTCAGCTCAAACGACACAGCAGCCCTCAGGGACAACTATTCCAAGCTTCGTCTGCTGTCATCCTGCAGCGTAGATCTGTATCAGGTAGGAATAGGCTTATTAAACAAAACAGAGCACCTTTCAACCTATCCACAATTGAAGAATGCTCTTGATCATGCATTCAAATATCAATCCATCAACACAATGACCCAATATCTGGAAAACAACGTCGCTTTGGACGATCCGAACGCAGGCAAGACTCTTGACGACATCGCCGATTTCTCAATGAGTTATCTGAATCAGAACAGTGCTGTCAGAAGCTTCTGCAGCCTTGCACAGCAGAACGGCTCATTCGGCTTTGACATGAACAGCCCTCAGATAAATGAAGTGCTTAACATCAGCAATGCATATCATAACATCCGAGGAACCGCCTTTGTCGCAAAGAGTATTATTGATGATCCATCAACGATCAACTCGCTGGCACATGATGTGAAGCTTAATAAGGCCTCCGTCCCCCGAAGTCTGAGCGACGGCTTCCGGGAGTGTCTGGAATGCACGAGACAAAACAAGGAATTCACGAATACAGATAAGCTTATCGACAATATAAGTACAGAGTTTAATTCTCGTGAACAGCCGCAGAAGCGCTCACCCTCCCTTCAGAACACAGCCATGTCAAAATAAACGATCATCTATATAAAAAAGCACGGACAAGTAAACTGTCCGTGCTTTTTATGTCTGTCACTTACCCTTTGTATTCTGTATATTTGTGCTTATTTCGCTCTGCTTAGGCTGCTGGGTAAATCTTGGCGCTTCACTGCCCGTTTCAAGACGATACTCTTCTTCCTGCTCGGTAAAGCTGGTGCGCATACGCTTATTATTCGCCGCCTTTTCAGCCTGCTGAGCCTCGAATTCTTCAATGCTCATATCGTCCTCGTAGTCATCAAGATCCAATATAAGCTCCTCTTTTTCCTTGGCATTTTTCTGACGAGCCTCTAACTCATCAATATCAGTTGTCATATCCCAAGCATCAAGATCTACAATGAATTCCTCCTCTGCTTCATTGGAGCTGCCATTATTCCCTGCGTCTGCTTCATTATTCATGGAAGGACGTATTTTTTCAGCCTCAGCCAAAAACTGCTCCTTATACTGCCTTTCCTCCCACTCTTCTGCCGTCTCATTAGCGTCATCCCAGTCATCAAGCTCAAAAACTATATTTTCTTTGATAGCTTCATAATCATTATGAAGCTGCGAAACATCCAGAGCCTTATCAGCCTGATACTGCTTATTGATCCATTCTGCTTCAACGGGATTATCAATGCCCATCAAATCAGCCAATGTTTTCGGCTTTTCTTCAAATGTACTGTTATTCAGCTGCTGAACACGGTTCTGTCTTTCATCTATGCCGTTGCGATACTTTTCCGCCTCTCTCTGCATTATGAAATCTGATTCAAAAGCGCCAAAAAGAGTATGCAGTGCACGCTTCCACCAGGGGATCTTTACAGGCGGAGCCTGCCGCTTCATTTTTTCACTCAATTCGGAATTATCAATACTGATCTTTTCGTTCTCCAAAGGATTGTACAGTTGAACATCAAGATTATCCAACTGCGCATCATTACTCTTTTCTACCTTCGTAGCGTGCCACATCAGAGTTGTCATCTTGATAGCGGCAAGCTTTGCATCCTCAACGCTGTTTATGTTCATATATTCAGCAGATTCAGAAAGCGGCTTTCCGTCAACAATAATGCAAGCCGCCAGTCTTCTTGCCTGCTCAGGTGTAACCTTGCTGAAATCCTCAGGCATATCCCCCATACCCATAGCCTCCAACGCAGGACGAGTATAAGCAATAACATCATTTGTAACCGCAGCATACTTTGAGTCTTCTGCGAACACTTCAGGATCAGTATGCGAATACTTGAAATATTCGGGATAAGCGCCTGTAAAAAGCGGCGAACGAAGATCATTGGTATTTATCGTAACCTGACGAGTTTTAGTAACATTAGCCATAATTCTTCTCCTTAATATTTAATTTGACAGCCAACAACTATGCCGAAAGACTAAAATTATATACTCTTGCATAAGGAAGATCCGAAAAATTCACCTCTCGGATACCTTCCTTGGGAAGCTTTCCTTCAACAGGCTTTGTTTTGGCTTCATCGGTGTATTGAGTGATCAGAACAGGTATATATGAAGCAGGTATATCGCTTCCACTCTGAGCTGAATTAAATCCCACAAGGACATAATTATTCCTGAAATTAAAATAACCGCCATTAGGAAAGGCTGCAAAATATGCACCGCTGACCGATTTACACATTTTACTGTCTGCATCAACAATACGGAATCCATTCGTAATGCTTGCAGATGCGATCGTCATTTTATTTCCATCGGCTGCATCAACGACAACAGACGGAATATCATCAAGTGCACTCAGAGCTTCATCCGATGTAAGCGGAATTATAACGGTAGAATCTCTGGTATATTTTTGACTCGCTGAATTATCCGTATCAGGAATTATCTTTGTCAGCTCGATACGATCGCAATACAGTATGGCGACATAATAGCTTATGTTCTTTAATTCATTGCAGGTCAGCACTGTATAACTGAGCATATCTGATCTGTTTTGCTTAAACCCGCCGTCTTCTTCATCCGGCTCTTCAACAGCGATCTCAGGAGCAGAGGTTGTTGAACCACCCGAACCAACAGAGGATGAAGATTCAGGCGACTCGGTTGCAAATGCATTGTCGACCTTGATCTCTGAAATACTTTCCTTCATCTCCGCCTCAGCTTTTTTATCGGCTTCTGTCTCGGCGACAAGCTCATCATGTTCAACACCCTCAATAGATATCCTTATCTGACAGCTTTTGTATTCCATGGTCTCCTGCTCCCCGTCGCCGTCGCTGAACCTGAGATATGGAGTAATAATATTGAACCTGTAAAAGCTCTCCTTGACACCTTTTGAATCATAGCCTCTCGGCAAAACATACATTGCATCATAATACACTCTGTCCTCACGCAGAAAGGAAGCGATATTACTTGTTCCGATAACATCCAATGCATTGCCGGATTTATCGGGATATCTCGCCGAGGACGCATCTTCGGTTGGCTTATGATCAACAATAGTGACAGATTGTGTTATTCCGGTTTTATGGTCACCAACAAAAGAAATTATTACCATCGTTCCCTTTGGGGGAACTGGTACAGTGACACGAGTGTCTTCAGGCTCTGCAGCTGCGCCTAAAGAGGTGCTGCCTGACGCTGCGGTACCTGATGTAGCAGCTGTCGTTGTTGTTGTACTGTTCGCATCAGCTTCGGATATGACTACGCTATCACTTATCACTTCAGTATTTTTTTGAGCTTCCCCATCGATAAAGGCGGCTAGAATAGATTTCTGTCCATTCTCAAAACAAAGGAGTGCAAGATCATAGCACTGTACCTTTTTATCCCTGATCTGTGCATCCGTTAGTTTTTTTCCATCCAAAACAACTTCTCCGAAAACAGCTTTTTTGATCTTGAACAATTCATCATCGCCCAACGTGATCTGATTATTCAGCTTAAATTCAGACAGCTGCACATTCTGTGTTTTCTCTTTGATGGAATTATTATCAAAGGCATTCATCTCATTCAGCTCATCAAAGCTGATCGTCATTGCTTCATCAAGAACACCGTTTTGAGTGTTTTTAGCAATAAAAAACTCGCCGATAAGCTTCGCCTTGTCATCCGGCCATCCCCGGATCATTGTATCAATAGCCTGTATGATCTCACTTTTATCATCGCCAAGCGGAAGAAGATACGAATATTTTATACCCAGCTTATTCGCCCAGGCTTTTACCATTTCAAGCTTGCTGCTCATTTCAGTTATGAGACTGTCAAGCTTTGTGTCATCTGCTTTCCAGTTTTCATCATTTATGCCTGTTGCAGCAAGCTCAAGCTCAACAACACATCTGATATATTTTCCGACCTTAGTGGCGTGGTCAGCGCTCCATTTCTCCACAACTTCATCATACTTTTTCATATCATCATACGAAACAGAGCCAAGTGCTGCAATAAGTCGGCTAGTCGGTATTCCCATTTTTTTCGCCCACTTTTCTATCAGCACATACTTATCATTATGATCCTTGGTCGCAGATATCAGGGTATCAAGCTGCGACGGCTTTGTATTATCGCTTTTATTGGTATCTACAACAAGCATGGATATGGATATGTCCATATCCATCTTATCACACGATAAAATATATTGTCCAATCGCCGCAGCGTCAGCATCATTGTATGCCTTTATAGCGTTATTATAGTCGTTGATGCTATTATTACGTCCTTCTTCAGTAGAATACTTATCAAATATATCTTCACATAATTCTTCAATTATACTATATGGCAAGCCAAGCTTTTTCTGCCACGACAAAAGCATATCAATGCTTTCCTCGGACAGCTTTGACAATATCATACGGTTTTTAAACTGAGTAAGCTCCCTCTCCGCCTGAGTTTTCTGACCGTTGGCATTACCTTCGGCAGGCTTCGTATCCGTATTTTCAACGTCTATAGTATCCGCAGCAGAGGGCTGGGTTACTACTGATTGCGCAGCAGAAATATAGCTTTCATTCTCATCCGAGGATGACGGACTGTTGGGAGAAAACATAACCTGCCCTGTCCCCGTGGATGAGCCTGTCTGCTCAGCTTCAGTATCAGAACCGCTTCCCTGCTGCGAGCTGCCATTATTCTGAACAGAGCTTGAGCTGCTTGTGTTATTTACCTTATAACCGCCAAAGCTTACGCTATCCACAAACCAATATGTATCACCAATATTTAACACAGCATTGCCGTGAACATCCACATCATATATACATGTCTGAAGATCCTTGCCATCGTTTGAATCAAAAAACTCCGAATACAGTGTGGTAGCTTTTTTATCCGCATAATTATAGGATACCAGACTACAATATCCATCGCAGCCCGATGATGCGGCTGCGTTGGCTCCGGCCGCATAATAGTACAAAAACGATTTGCTTTGATAGCTGTAACGTATCAGCTGAAAATCCCATATATCATTCTGATTGCATTTCGTCTCATCAAAAAAGAATGCCTTTTCTCCTGAAAGCTTTGCTGTTTCCGGCAAAGACTTCTCAAACAGATTTACCTCTGCCTGCATTTCATCTTCAAGATTATAAGTAGTTTCTATTGTGGTGGTCTGTTGTGTCTGCACATATATGGGATTTCCCAAAACAGAATGACATCCGCTTGCCTGTATCACAAAGCTAACAGCCAAAAATACAGCAGACACTCTTTTGATCGTTGTCCCAAAATACATTATCTCACCACCGGTCTCTGTTTTTTCATAATAATGAAAAATACCACTGCCGTCAACGCTGCACCTCCGAAAATCACTGCAAATGTTCTTGGGTGTATAGCTGAGGCTGCAGTTATTTCTATTCTCATACTTGTTTCGTTTCCGGCCGTATCCACAGCAGTAACCTGATAAAAGCCTGCTGAGCCAAGCACTGATATATTATCGTATATCAAACCGTTCCTGCTTACAGTGATCGAACAGGGTTCGCTTGCAGTGACGGTAACCGCAGTATCAAAAGATGAATCGTTCGTGCCGTTGAAATACAATACAGGAGACGTGGTATCACGGATGATAGTTACCTCTCTGGAAAGTATTCCATCGGTGTAAGAAAAAGTATATTCGCCATCGTATTCCATAAGGTAACTATCAGCGGAAAAACCATGAAGATCTCCCTTATCATTCTTAACACCGCTGATATTATAACCCTTGGGCGGATAATAAACAGTGATATCAGATACAGGAGTATTACAGATATGAAAATTAAGCTTGCGCACTTCCGCACCGCCTGCACCGCCGCTGCTGCTGAAGGTCATGCTGTATGCCCCTTCCTCAGAAAGAATACCGTTTGCAGGCAGAGGGTATATCTCACCGTTGCGCATAACGCTGCAGTAAAGATCATCACTGATGCTGAAAGCAACATTATGATTGGTTATCTCGCCATCGAGAATATTGGTTCGTACATAGCTTATTCCATCGTGGAAATCATATCGGAAGCTCCCATCGATGTACTCTGTGGTAAGTCTGCCAATGGTCACATCAACCGAATCCGATATATTTTCCTCATCCTCAAAAAGCCCAAGCTCCACAAGATTGTATGAGTATTCCAGAAGGACAGGAGTACCATCCGACATCGTGTGTGTGATTTTCACATCATATAAGCCTGTAGCGGTTATCATGGTGCCGAGAGAATAATCTATCGGCGAGCCATTGACCCACATATCTACAGAAATAGTCGGATCATCGGTCTCTATACATAAAAAATATACAGTTTCACCATCGGTTTCAGGAACGCACGATATACTGAACGCTGCTCCATCGGAAAAATAACAATCATACATCATCGTGGAGGAATTTATATATGATGTAATTGCGGAAGCGTTGTACCCGGATATTTCTTCCGTTCCGACTGCATACTCTGCTCCCTCTGATGTTGCTACAGCCGAAGCAGATATAGCCAAAAAAAGTTCTGCCGCCAGAACACAGGCGGCATAAGTTTTAATGCTCAAGCTGGACCTCTTTCTGCATATTTTTTTGCTTGGAGGGCATATTCAGAGTTACCTGACGGTTCATATTCTCCTCATCAAGCAACTGCTCAAAGGTTATCCTAACTCTGTATGGTTCGTTTTCGGCGGAAAAGATCTCTTCCTTTTCATCTGCCATATTTCTTTCAAGCATTGACTCTTCAGCCTCAAACACAGCGCCGCTCTTCATAGCTTCCTTCTGACGCTTCAGTGCAGCAAGCTCCTTATCCCATGCAGCCTTATGCTGCGGATCATCAAAATAACTCATTAATTCCCTCCTGTAAGAAGTTCACCGATCGCTTTATTCACAGCATTATATAACTGAGTATCATCCTTCAGCACTACAATACTGTATTGTTCATGGTCAATATCCGATACAGCGCAGCATCTCAGATTCGGATACTCGCTCGTCAGATCTACCGCCTCTGATTCTGTGCAATAGAAATAATCCAATGTGCCGTTTCCCAACATGCCACCTGCCACACTGACATCTGTGCAATAATTGGTTTTATCTGTTGACAGCTCTGTAATATCATTCCGAAGATGGGAAGTCAGCCTGTCGGAAGCTCCGAGAAGCGCACCCCTCGTATCCTCCTTGCACACCGCCATATTGCTCTCATTAAAAACAACATATACAGTGCCGTTATAAAAAGGAATCGAGGCTCTGTAATCAAGCAGCAGACCTTCAGAGCGTGCATAATAGCCGACAGCAATATCAACACTTTCCGTTGAAAGCATATTCAAAGCACTATCCTTATCAGTGAGATAATACTCCGCAGTTACACCATTTGATCGTGCAATATGATCAGCAAGCTCCCTAAGCCGCTCATCCTCATCAGCTATAGCGATCCTTATATATCCCGCCGATCTGATATCCTCCAAGGAAGTATCACGCACTGCGCAGCCCGTCAGCAAGATCACTGACGCAAGCATCATCGCCCTGATTGCTTTCATTGAAACACCTCCGCTTATTCGGTGAACAGAGATTGGATATCCTTTGTCGCCACTATGTCCACACAGGTCCTGCTCGAAGGCGATGTCACAACAAATGCACGTCCACGAGGGTTATTAATGATCTGCTCCTGTTCGGATTCATTGATTCCGCCTGCCTTTTCATATAGCTTGCAAAGATCGTGCATATCATTTGGTGCAAGCGGGAAGATAAAGGAATACTGACAGGCATTGATGATAGCTGTGGACTTTCTCGCAAGCTCTTCTGTGCCCACAAAATCCTTGATGTTCTGTGTGATGATTATCTGCATGCCATTGTATTTTCTGATTCGCTTTGCAAGCTGATACATAAAGTCCAGTGCAATAGGATATTTTTCATCAATGAACACATGAGCCTCATCAATAACGATCACTATCTTTCGGTCTGCATGATTCATGATGTTATAATCCCTGTTCTTGATTATCTCGTTATCAAGATATTTCAGCACCAGCATCATCTGTGCATTTGCAATAATATTATTTCGGTTTGCCAGAAGCGACTGGAAATTGAACACGATGAAATTCTCTGCAGTGTCGATAGACGACGGAGCATTCCACAGATGAGAGTTTCTGCCGCCGCTGGAGAATTTGGAGATATAATTTAGCAGAATACGCAGATTCTTCTTGGAATATTCACTGTTGGAAAGCTGGAAATCCGTAAGGATCTTATCATACAGATCATCAAAAATGGGATAATCCTCCGCTTTCAATGAGCTCAGATCCGTAGATTGATCAATATCCTTATCTGCATAAAGTCTGGGGAGCAGATTGTTCAGGTACTCCAGAGAATCATTGTCGACACCGGGAAGGATCGTTCTGAAATACTCCTCCAGAAATTGCAGATGCGCATTGAAGCTGTTGGATACAGATTCCTCCTCATCATCTGATACTGCAGTAATGATGTGGAAGGGATTCAGATTTCCTTCAGTTGCCTTGCCGACATCTATCATCTTTCCGCCGAGCTTTTTGGCAAGCACGCCATACTCGTTCTCGGGGTCGAGGATGAATATTTTACTGTTATCAGCAGCCAGATTAGACAATACCGTCTTTGTTGCAAAGGATTTACCTGAGCCTGACTTACCAATGATCACCATATTGCTGTTTACACGCTCGGTATCACGCTGAAAGAAATTAACAAACACAGGATTTCCGCCTGTTGTGCCAAAGCACATTCCGTCCTTGTCCTTCAGGAAGGGATATACGAACGGGAATGAAGCTGCAATAGAGGAGGAATGGATACCTCTGCTCTTTTTGCCGAAAGAGTCAAAAGCGGAAATATGTGAGCTTGCATACGCATCAAAGGTCTGAATGAAAAGATCCTGCGTCTTAAAGCCTGCCTCGGAAAGAGATCTTTTGATCTTCTTCTTTAGAGAAACATACTGACCCTGTGAAGAGGTGGTAGACTCCTTGCTCTGATTGGCTGTGACAGACTCGTTCTTCTTTTCATCAGGTTTTTCTGCGCTTTTAGCAGGAGCATCTTCGGTTTTTGGGGATTTCTTATTCTTATTCTGCTTGGCTTCCTTTGCCAGACGTTCACGCTCTGCTTTTTCCTTAGCAGCCGCAGCCGCTGCATCTGCTTGCCTGCGATATCGCTGAGTAAGCTCATAGTCATAGATCGTGACATATGTATTTGTATCAAAAAGCGTCTCATTTTCGCTCTGCAAAGTAGAAAGCAGCTCAGCCAGCGAGCTTATATGCTCGTTTATCTCCATCAGCCTTGAAGCCTTGCCAGTCTCGGAATACTGACCTCTGAGTTCTTCAATGGCACGGTCGATACGCCTGATTGACTGATATCTCTCCACAGGCTTGAATTTCATCACTACTCTGGTATTAGGCATATTGAACAGCTTATGGCCCCATGCATTACCGACTATCATGGGATAGTCCAGTACCTTGAGCGTATGCGTAACCAGACCGTCATATTTTATCTGACGGCTGCCGAACTCTATCTTTTCAGGCAGGATCCAGTTCATATATTCATCGGGGGTAAGCTTATCCACCTCACGCTCATCAAATATCTGAGTATACTGATATTTCAGGAATATAGCAAGCTCCTTACCTGTCAGCTGCTTAGGGATCATACCCGCAGCACGAATCTGTACCATAGCGTTTTTGGTCTGCTCGGAAAGAATAGGCTTTTTCTCCTCAAAAAACACAAGGTAATGAAAGGGTCTGTATACCTTATCCGCAAAATTGATACGGTTTATCTCAGAAATGCGGTCGTAAATGATGCCGATCCTTTCTGTAAGCTCAAACTCATTGATCACATCCTCAAGAAACGCCTGCTTCAGTTCGGCGATCTTGCGCTTTTCTGTTTCAATATAATCGTCGTAAATAACAGGACGGTCTATCTTAACGAGAGCGCCAGTCTGAGCGCCTGAAATAGTGCGCAGGACAGCACCTATATTCCTGTCGATTATAGAGTTCTGTCTTGATTCGGAAAAGAAGCGGAATTCAATAGAGGGTATCTCTATGACGGTAGCAAAATATTCGCCATTGTAACAGATAAACTCATCCTCGACGCCTGTAAAAGGAGTGATATCATTTACATTAATATCCGATGGCTTTTGCTTATCGCCCTTACCTATGACCCTGGATGGGCGTGCCAGATGCAAAAGCAGGTGATACACGAACATATACACCTTTTCATCATCCATCGGCATAAGCAGGAACACAAAAAATGCAAGAACACCAATAACTATCCAGAGCTTATACGGCAGATTGGATGTAAGAACAGCAATACACATCATTGCACCAAGCATACCGATGATCACATCAAGTATAGAGACACCTTTAAACAGCTCGGTCGTCACTTTAGTTTTCTTTGGAATAATTCTCATTGCTTATCTCCCTTTTGGGTCATTAAATGATCAGTTATTATCATTGTTATTGAATCGCTGACTTGTATTCTTATCTTCGATCCGTCTGCCTGACTCGTAAGCTTTGGAAACTCCGGAAGCATTATCAGAAGCTCCTGCAAAGTTATTTACCTGAGCCGCACCCGACACTGTACCGATTGCACTGCTTGCATGATCACCGAAAGCACCTGTATCATACACTGCGGAAGCACTTGCTGCTCCATTCAGCTCGTTATTCACATAATGCGACGATGCAGTAGGTTCTCTGACAACACCCACACCGCTTCCGAAGGATCTGATATCGTTAGCAGCTGTCGGATTATTGTTATTAGCATACGATGAACCGCCGTTTGAATATGAGCTGCCGCTCTGAACTGTAACGCTTGGTTGTTCCGCAGCTGCAGTCACGGTAATGTTACCGGAGCCTGCCGCATAAACCTTAGCTGCACCGATATTGCTCAGCGACTCCGCAGCATTGCGAACAGCGGTGGGTATCGGCACTGCACTGCGATCCTCATAATTGAATACACCAGGCACATTACCATATCCCGAAGAAGCCATGTGTTCGGCATAATTCGCATAAAATCCGCTGTTGCTATCATTTCCGTGAGCTAATTCAATGGCAGTATCATAAGCTATGTCCGTTCTCATGATCTCAGGGATCACAACATAATCATTTCCGACATCTGCCGAAAGTCCGCCATAGCTTGTGAATGCTGAGGTTTCATCCGTGATTCCATCACTGTAGCTGATCTCCCCGCCATTCTCGATATTCCGCTGAACGCTGTTATAGAAGCCCTCATCCAGCCCGGGGACATTATTATTACGCATTTTTTCAAGCTGCTGCATAGCCTCGGATCTGGGTACGACCTTTGGAAATGCTGTATAGCCAAACGGCATAGCATAACTGCCGCCACCGACATTTATCATACCTATGCCGCCTGTACAGCTTCTGAACTCCGCAAGCTGATCATTTCCGCTGAAGCCATTTTTCTGCAGATCTCCGCCACTGAAGCCGTTATTCTGCAGTTCTCCGCCACTGATACTACTCGACTCACCATCAAATGAGACATCGTTATTATTAACTGCAGCTTCAAGCCCTGCGTCATCAAAGGATTTAGAGTCGTCAAGCGCATTCAGCTCGTCCGAAGCCTTAAACGCAGGCTGCTTGAGCATCTCCTTATCCTCATCCGAAAGATCACCATAGGTTTCTTTATCGTAATTATTGTCGTTTGTTTCATCAGAGGATGGGTATTTCGACATGTCACCATTGCCCGCACCCATCATAGGCATATTACCCACAGGCGGCATCTGACCATTAAAGCCAATCGGGAAATAGCCATAACCGGTGCCCATCATCGGCTGACCATAGCCGGTAAAGCCCTGACCTGTACCCTGACCCGCAGCAATGGGCTTGTCAAAGCTCATGCCTGCCATCTGCTGCTTAAGCTGCTCCTTGCTCTTTGGCTTATTGCCATCATGAAGGCTCTGCTTGATCCTTTCCTTTGCCATATTTACGGCATTGGAAACAAGCATCATATCCTGATGCTCATCACGGGCAGCGTTACCGCTGATTATCTGAGTAAGCAGCGACGAGGATTTGTATATTGCGTACATTCCTCCCAGCAGGAATACAAGCTTCATAACATAATCGCCTGCGCCTACCATAATACCATCACCCTCAAAGAATCTGATATTATCACTCATGATGATAGGAACCATCATGATATACAGACGCATACTGATAGCCGCTCCAAAGCCTGAGAGCACCTTACCTATAAACATCTCACGCCATTGAGCAAACTTCTGTCCGTCATCCAGCACCATCGTAGCCGTAAAATACGGCGAAACAAGATACAGCAGTGCAACATCATATATCCTTCGTATAAACACGAACAAGCAGGACAGCATTATAAATATACAGAACACACACGAAGAGAAGCCCACCACATAATCGATCTCCGAAACGTGTATTTTTACTCCAAATGTATAATATGAATATTCACCACTGAGCATCTTGCTCCATGCATCGTCTGATCCGGGTTTGTAAGTCGGTTTGACATTATCAACTTTTATACCCGCATCCAACGAGGATACAAGCAATATGTTATCCGCAATAGATGCAGAACCGTCATCACCCAGAGCTGCTACTGTGGTCCTCAACAACACTGAAGAAAGGTTTATTCCTGCCCATACGATAAGCGGAACTATAGCAAAGGCGATCATTGTCTTGAGCATCGTACCAAGGATCTTTCCGATGGGACGCTTGTTCTCAAAATCGAAATCCAGCACTGATCTGATCACTGAATACACTGCAAAAACAAACGTCAGTGCGATCGCACCTAAAGTTATATATGTGATAGCACCGCTGACTCCATCACTGAAAACGACATAATTCAGCAGAGTCTCCTTATGCTCGATCGTTTGCGTGCCAACAGTCGTTGAATATGTTATATCCTCAACACCGATCAGAACATCAAACGCACCCTGTAGTGCATTTACAATATCCAACAGTCTCACATACTGTGCATATACCTGTGCGAAAATGAAATCAGCAACATACGAAAAGATATAATCCCATAACGCATCAAATATAGGCTTCAAAATAGGCTTCAGCACATAGTTTACAATCGTATCAAAAATGTCTGCGATAAAATTCTTGATAGGAGCCAGGATCTTATCATACACCCATTGGAACACCGTATCAAAAAAGCCCAGAAACAGGATCGGCATACGATAAACACCTCCTTGCCGATATAGCAAATCATCAATTTTCGGTCAGCATAACATTACAAAAGGATATTTTATACACCGAACATCACAAAAAGTTGAGCATATCCCCCGCAACAGAGCTAGCCTTTGCAGCAGTTTGCGCCGCCTTTGTAGTACCTCCGCTGGCAGCAGCTGCAACCAAAGAAGCTGTCTCTTTTGCAGCAAGGATCAGCGCACCTGTGGATTCCTGTGCCGCAGAAGCTGCTTCAGGATTGATTATCTGAACGATCGTATGCTGAGATTTATATGCAGCATATATGCTTCCGATTGCAAATACTGTTTTTAGAATATTATCAGTTGCAGAGTTCGCCGAAAAATGGAAATTACCGCTTAAAACAACAGGGATCATCATAGTAACGATCTTCATTGAAAAAATGACTCCGAAGCCCGAAACCAGCTTGCCGATAAACGTCTGCACCCATCTTTTGAAGGTAGCCCCGTCATCCAGAGGTATCGTTGAAACGTACAGCGGCGAGACAACATAAAGCAGCAGCAATTCGATCATTCGCCGTATAAAGAGCACCACCGCACACATCATTATGATAATAACAAACAATATCTCCACATAAACAACAAGATAATTATACGGCTTTTCCTTGACCATACCTGCAATGCCGCTCAAAAAGTGGCCAGTACCAACTTCAGCAAAAGGATCACCTGTGCCCGAGGTCGTAAATCCCAGTGACTCTTCATTGATCACATTCTTTGAAATGCCATCATCATCCCATGTTCCCAGATCATACTTTCGCTCGGCATCATTGTAATGCAACGTGCTTACATTAGAATTATAACCCGAATCTGTTCCCGAAAGGAATAATACAGTTGACATAGGTACTGTCTGATTGGTACCCATGGAAACACATATTGCATTATTGATCGATGTTGCAACAGCAGATGTAAGCTGCAATCCCACATAACACATAACAGGCACGATAAGGAAGCACACGGAAGCCTTTAATGCCTGAGTCAGAACGTGACCGACAGGTCTCTTGTTATCAAGTATGGAGGATCCTATTGATTTCACTACTGAATATATCGTAAACACAAAACACAGTATCACACCTACCAGAGTCAGTGTTGCGACTGCTTTGCTTACCTGATCTGCCGTAAAGAATATATCCAGCAAATAAACCTTGCTGCCTACCTTCGCACCATTTTCGTAGTATGTCACTGTATCGATTCCCGCAAAAATACTGAAGATCTTCTCAAAAAAGTCCACAATACGCAGCAACAAGTTTAACAGACCTGCACAAAGATTTCCGTATGTCGTGTTGATGAGCGCGATAAGTGGATACATCAGGATCTTGGTAAGCCATTTTATAGGTAAAGTAAGCAAATTAAAAACGCTTTTAAAAAAGCTTACGATTCCACTATCCGCCAGAAACAACGGCATCATAGAAGCTCATCTCCCATCTGCTAAAATCGATAATAATATCACCGAATGATAAGTCTTTTCCTGCTGACAATAATGAATACGACAGCTGCAATTATCAGGGCTGCCAAAACCGCAATAGCCAGAATAGCCATACCATCCATCACATAAACAAGCTCAAAGGTCTGATCGGAATAATTTCCTGCATGATCATATACCCTTATTACATAGCTTCCGTATTCCGTCATAACACCATTGGACGAAATAGGAGCGCCTTCAAGATATACCTGATAATTCGCAATATCATCTGATATATAGACCAGTCTTACGGGACCGCCCTTCGCAACTCCGCCGGGTGGAAGAAGCGTACCGTCAGACGCATAAGAATCGGCGTTATATGCCACTCCATTGAGCGTAAACTGAGGCGGTGTATTATCCAGCGTAATTATCTCAGTGTAATTGTATTCACCATAGCTTATATTGATCGAATATGTTCCTTCAAGTCCAAGATCAACGGATGCTCCATTGCTTCTTATAGCATAATCATCGAATGTCGCGCTATTAATGACACAGCCGCTCGGAACTTCAAATGCTGTAACACCACGCACATAGCTTCCGATTATTTTGAAATCAAACTGTGCAGGGATCCCGCTGCTGCTATCACAGATAAGCAGACGGTATTCACCCGGCTCAGTAAGCGCTTCATCAGAGGAATAGCTCTTCAGAACACCGTTGAAATATAATTCATATTCCACATCAGATGTAAATGTAAAATGTACCGCACCGCTTGTTGATGCATTTTTGGGAACATTCGTATATATCTGAGTACCTGCTCTGGTCACAAGCCTTATGCTCTCCGCTTCGCCTACCGCTTTGATCTGTGCCGGATCTCCCTGCGGAGCTACGGGCTTTTCTGTAGGAGTTGCCGGTGAAGGCTGCACTGTACTGCCGGTCGTGGCAGCTGTGGTATTCTGAGCAGTCTGCACAGGTGCTTCAGATGTATCGGTCGTGGTAGTTCCGACAGCTGAGGAGCCGGACACATTCTGCACATCGGTCGTTTCGGTAGGAGCAGCTACCGAAACCTCGGGGATCTCTTCCCATTCATCCGCACTCAGATATGTATCTTCCATGATCCTAAAGCGGAATAAGCCGTAATAGCGCTCATTCGCATTACCGCCGAGCATTTCAGAGCCATTTGCAATAACTGTCAGGGAATATGATCCGACGCCTGATATAGGCATCTTGTTTGTAAACTCACACTCAACACCGTCTTTTTCCAGCGTAGCTTCAAGATTTGCAGGAAGCTCAACCACAACGGAGCCCGTCAGCACCGCACCGTTTGAAACACTGGTGTAAAACACTATCTGGTTATTGAGTATCTGCTCATACAAGCTGAACTCACTGACATATGTCTCTTCCAATGCGGAATGGATATATTCTAGCGAAGCGGCAGCTGCAGCCGACACGGAAAGCACGCCTGCCACTATTATAGATAATGCAAGATCAAGGGCTTTGTTCAGCATATTTCCGTTTCCTTTCAGTACATTTTTATTAGATCGTGGCTTCAGCAGCGGGCAAAACGATATTATTTCTTGCCACAAGGTCATAATAGACCTCGTCCGCAAAAAACGCATTGCTTCTCGCCTCAGTAAGATCCATAGTACCCATCTTATACAGATCGCATCTGTAGCTGGGTGTAAATTTAGTCTTAAGTGGGTAATTACCGAAGGTTACGATAATTGCATTACCTGTATCGGTCTTATTATTGATCTTCTGCAGATCAGACGGATATATAAGAGGCCTTGTCTGTATCTGTGAGCTGTAGTTTGCCTCTCCCTCCTTGCTTCCGAGAGAACGGGAGATGCTGGTAGTGGTAACGGTGCAGTTACCGCACAGCTCAGAGAACTCCTTACAGGTATCGATATCGTTCGAGCCGATAAACATCTTAAGACCACAGTTGGACTTTACGATATCTCCGACAGTCTTGCCATAAACGTTATCAAGCTGTGCATAAGACTGAACGACCATGTTGAACCAAATCTTTCTGCTTCGGCCTACAGTGATCATCTTATCAAACTTGTCGATCTTCGGCATATTACCGAACTCATCCAAAATGAAGTATACATTTCTGGGCAGCGAAAGATCCTCACGGGTGGATGCCTTCTTGATAAGCGCTTTATAAATACAAAGAATAAACGCAGCCGCCAGAGTGTGTCGTGTATCCTTTTCATCGGGGATCTTCAGAAACAGCGCTGTTTTCTCATCTGCGAAGATAACAGGGTCGATGTCGGTTGCACTGGTGAGTGAGCAGATACCCTCATCGTTGAACATAGAGAGTTTATCGAATGCTATCGACATATAGCTAGCAAGGGTATTTTCCGCAGCGGACAAAACCTGCTTACTGAGCGTAACAGCTCTGGAAAGCACATTTCTGCCGTAGAAGTAGTTCTTCAGCGGCTCAAAGTTGTTGTCGGAATTACCAATAGCCTTGTTTACATTAAAGAAATTGAACTTTTCCTTCGTCATGCCGAGACGCTCATCCTCGCTGTCCTCCAGCATAGCGATTATTGTTGCCATGATCACGGAACGAGCACCCTTCTCCCATACGGGATCGTCCTCGCTCTCAATAGGGCAGATAACACTGACAAGGTCGTTCAGATCCTCATACACTTCATCGAATATCTTCTGACGCTGCAGCTTTATGACGTTAATAAGCTCCTTGCGTACTGCATACGCCTTGCCTTCATATTCAAACCATGTTTCGCCGTATTCCTCAGGCTTGTTCACAAGCTCAAGACCCGAAGCCTTGGCGCTGTCGCTGCGCTTATATATCTCATTGCCGGTGTTTACAAACAGCTGATAACGATCATATATATCGCTCAGAGGATTCCATCTGAAGGACGAATACGGATCACGCAGGTCAAGCACCATTACCTTATAGCCACGCTCCTGCAGGAACTTGCTGTGCATCTGGAAAAGCTCGCCCTTAGGGTCTGTAACGATCATCGACGAGCCTGCATCCGATTTGGCAAGTATCTGTATCATAGGATTGATGAATGTGGTAGTCTTACCTGAGCCTGTAGCACCGATGATCAGTCCGTGCATCGGAGAAGCCAGATTTATATTCAGTCTGCCCTTCTTGTCCAACACTGCTCTTACAGGGATACCGTCCTTCTTGGATTCTCCGAGCTTTGAAAACTCATGCGGAGCGAAATTGAAATCTCTCTCCTTATCAGTCATAAAGCGTGAATTCTCCAGCGGAGAATCCCCCACGACATTACCCTTTTTGCTGCTGCCGAAGCCTTTTTTCAGTCTGGCAAAGGAATCGGGTCGGAATATCATATACATCAATATAACAAGAACCAGTGCGATAAGTCCATATAAGTAATTTATAGGAGCAAGCAGCACCTTAGGATCAAGCAGTACCGCAATGCTCCCGGCTTCGATCGCAGGATTTGTATTGGTGAACACAACTCCTAGAATATAGGCAAAAAGCACCACTAAAAATGCCAGTATCACGATCAGAGATATCTTCTTTTTCATTCACTTACACCTCTCATATCAGGTCTTGTTATCTGAATAGATCTCATATTTGATCTCTTCCGCTTCTTCAGGCTTCTCCATAAGCTTTCTGAAGCAGAAATAGGACACTGCTCCGCCGAGGAACAGATAAATCAGCTCAACGATAACGTTGTCAAAAAGTATGGTATATATCTCAGTTCCCATAAGACACATCATAGGGATTGAAACGATATTATAAAAAATATGTAATATAATGGAGTAGCTGAGATTGTCATAGCGGACTCTCACAGCTGTGAACAGCAGACCGTTCAGTGCCGCAATTATCACCCATATGAAATTGATATGCGGCAGCGCAAAGGCCAGTGTGGCAACTATCGCAGACACTCTTGCCGAAAAGCCCGTAGTCATTCGGTAATAAATAAAGCCTCTGAATATCAGCTCCTCGCACAGAGGTGCGATGATCGACACATAAATATAGCTAAGGGTCGGATCTCCTGTGCCGATAAGCGCATCGGCGTCCGCAGCGTATGCATTCAGCGCCGCCTCGGGAATGGGAAGCAGCGCCAATAGTGCGCTGAAAGAAAGATTAAGGCAAACGCCCATGAGCATACACAAAAGCAACGGCTTCAGCGAAAGGTGCCGTGGATGAAAGCTCAGGATCTCGGAAATAGTCTCACCTGTTTTTTTACAGCGCTTCAGATAATATCTCAACAGGAAGAAAAAATACACAAACGATCCGATGGTTGTTGCCAGAATGCGTACCGCAGATATCTCCTCGATCGCAAACGGCGAAAACATCAGATAAAACAGCTGAGGAAAAAAGAAATAGCCAAAGAACAAGCCCAATGCTCCCAATACCGCCTTCAGCCGCTGTATCTTTATACGATTCTGATCCCGAAGCGCCTCCTTTTCAGCGTAAGCCTCCTCCAGGGTCTCTTCGTGGTGAACGCTCTCCTCAGCTGCGATCTCCTCAGACGGAGTCGCTTCGGGAACAGACCTTTTGTGCTTTTTCTTGCTTGACATATATGCTCCTTACCCGCACCGAAAATAAATTATCTCTGCCTGCAGCTCTGTCAGGCAACACACGCCCGATTGCTGCAAACAGAGATAAAAAGGAATTAATAATCAGTTTTTGATTCGTTCAGATCATGTACTTGAGCTGGAACCCGCACCGGGCGTCTCATTTACCGTTACACTGTATCCGCCTTCGTCATTGATCCACTGCTGCATTATAGGAATAACTGCCTTCAGTGCAACAAGAAGCACGAAGATAAGTACAAAGCCAATGATGGCATTCTTCAGAGAACTCTTTGCCTTTTCTCTGTCCTGAGGCTCCTCAGCCTTTGCAAACTTAACGCCGAGAATGATAACGAAGATAGCGCCGAGAGCTCCGACGATCGCAATTGCAGGGCCAACCAGGGCATTGATAAGATCAATGATAGGATCCGTAACAGTACTGAAATTCGGTGCTGCTGTTGCCATTAACATAAGATTATACATATAGATTTCTCCTTTTTTCCGCCGAAGCGGTTATTTGTATATTTATACACCTGAACGGCGTATATGTAACATGATTTTGCCGCTGCTCGTCAGAGCCTGTCTCCGATAAGCTCCCTGAGAGTTTTCAAAGCTCTGCCGTGAGCAACTCTGGCATTAGCCTCTGTGATATCAAGTATTTCACCTATTTCACGGAAGCTGTGATAATAATAATATCTGGCAATGAGGATATTGCGGTTTCTTTCTGCAAGCTGTTCAAGCCCGTCCGCAAGTATTTCCGCACGCATTTTCAGGATAGCCGCATCCAGAGGAGATTCCGAAGCGTCTGCCATTATGATATCGTCTATATCCTCCGTCTGGCGGAAGCTCCTGTAATGATTTATCACTCGATTTCGGGTTATCGCATATATCCATGTGGAATATGAAGCCTTTTCGGGATCAAAGGTATCAAGCTTTTCGATGATTTTCAGAAAGATATCAGAGGAAACATCCTCCGCCTCTTCATGATTGCGAAGTCTGGAATATACATAATTATAAACCTTTTTGTAGTATTCCTTGTACAGTTCTTCGGCTGTAAGTATCATTTTCGATGATTACCGCCGTTTTCTCTGCTTTTTTGCGCCTTCGGTGCGGAGCGTTCATGCTCACGCAGCGAAACACCATCACTTCCCGCTATTTCGGAAAACGATGTCTTTTCCCGATTGGATGCCGCCTTTCCCTTCCGAGCAACAAGCTCATTGAAGTTTTCAATAAAGCGCATCAGCTTCGGGAGCTGTTCATAGCCGCCGTAATCAAAAGCCTCCGCTATCTTAGCTTGAAATCCCTGCATATTTCACAAACCCTTCTGTCAGTGATCTTATATCAAGTGATGTTCAGAAAATCAACAAAGCCTGTTATCTCAAATACCTCCATAATACTCTGACTTACATTTGTCAGGCTGAAGGCCTTTCCCTTCATCTGCTTCTGCGTTTTGAGAAGCACTCTCAACCCGGCCGAGGACACATACTGAAGCTTTGCAAAATCAAGAACGATATTGTCATGCACTGCTGTTTCCTCCGCAAGCGCCTCGTCAAGCTCTCTGGCTGTATTTGTATCAAGTCTGCCCTCAATTGCAACATTGAGGACTCCATCCTGCACATTTTTGATTATATTCATTATGTAGCTTACACTCCCTATTGCCGCTGCAAAATAAAAAAGCTGCCTTTGCAAAACGCTGAAATATATGATATATAATATATACAATCCGCATGATTATATATATATATATATTTGTGCATTGCAAAAACAGCAT
Organism: Oscillospiraceae bacterium; assembly: GCA_045532595.1. Lineage (GTDB taxonomy): Bacteria > Bacillota > Clostridia > Oscillospirales > Ruminococcaceae > CAG-115. Next base: position 42,626 of record JAZSGG010000086.1, read on the forward strand.
TGCTTTATATCATAACCGGTGTGAGACCGACAGATTCAGTAAGAAATATGCTCGGAAACCACTGATTCTTTATGGGAATATTATAGCATCAATCCGCCAATTTGTCAATAAAATGAAAGATTTTTTATAATTATGTGAAATTCTAAATGTCGATTTCGTTAATTTACACATAAGCATTTACAAATCGCAACAGACACATCGCCTTAATATCCGTCGAACGAAGCATTACAAGGCATTATTTATATTTTATTAATGTTACATTTATCGTTTTGAGGTGTATAAATTTTAAAGCTTTTCAGACAACGCTGAAATAATAAGGAGTACTTAATATGAGATCTGTTAAAACAAAGCAAGAATTTATAATGCTGGCACAGCAGTATGCACTCAACACAAACCGTCCTGCCGTTGCGGATTATATCCGCATAATGTCCTCTTGGAACGAGATCAGAAACAACAGCGGATTAGTCGGAGCTGCATTGGACAGAGATACCATACAGCAGGATTTTAATGATTTCATGAGCCGTTTCGGATATGTAATGACAGAGCAGCTGAAGGGCGAATACGAATTCAGTCCCGAAGCTCTCCCCGAAAACCTGATCGACCCTACAGAAGGATATTACGCCCCCAGCTATCCGGGCTACTACACATTCTTGAAGGCTGCGATCTATTCCGAAGCGCCTCTCGCAACAGCTGACGACAGAGAGCGTCTATGCGAGCAATTCAAGCTTCACGAAAATGACGATCCGACGATGCTCGGATATACCTATTATGCAGGCAGCTATGCAAATAACGTAAATGAACGTGGAATGCAAAGGCTTATGAGCGAGCCTGCACGAGCAGCCTATGACGCTCTGCCGAAGGATCAGATCACATGGGGCAGATATGGCTCGGAAATGCAGCAGGCTATTCAGCCGATCATTGAAGGATCATCTGCCTTCAGCAACGACAGCAGAATATCGGCTTCGCTCAATATCATGCCGGAGCTTCTGGGCATAGACCTCGATCTGCTGAATTACAACGATCAGCTTAAAAAGCCTGAATACAAGCAGTGGGCCGATAATGTATTTGATGATATGTTTATCACCATGTATTCCAATGCAGATATCAACAAAATGAAAGAAAGAGGCGTCAGCCCCATGCATTTTGTCAGCATAGACGGAAAGCCTCTCACCGAATACATCAGGACTTCGCCGCTGTACGATCCCTCAAAAAGCTTCGAGGAACAGGCAAAATGCTGTGCGCTTGGCGCAATTCTGGACGGAGATCACTCGGTCGAGGTAAGAAGATTCGATGCATTCAAAAACGAGCTTACCGCTCCCGAGCAGATAAAGGTCAAGACTGATATCAAGGAGCCGTTCAGCTTAAAGAAATTCTTCAGCAGACTCTTCAGCTTCATCACGGGCGAAAAATCCAAAGAAGAGCGACTCGCAAGCATAGGCAAGGGAGAGATGCATAACGACACCCCGGAGGACAAGGCGGCATACATAAGGCAGGCAGCGCCCTCGGCGGAACACAGCACCTCAGTAACAAGAGAGCAGGCAAGCTTCAACGAGCTTCAGGGCAATCAGGCACAGCGCATCAATACGCCGATCTCCCGTGAAAACACGCCTCAGGCAGAAGCAGAGCACACCATCTGACCACACCGACATTTTAACGGAACAGGAGAATGATAATGGATAAAAAGGATAACATTCAGCAGGTATACGAACAGATCGAATCCAACAGCCAGCTTATAGCTCAGCTGCTTGAAAAGATCTCCATGCTGGAGCAGAAGGTCAGCGACACCACAAAGGAGCTGGAGAACGTGATTGAAAAGCAGGAGATGTTCACAATGCACTTCAATCAGATCTACAGTGCAAGATCCATTGAAGAAACTCTTGGCATCATGTCGGAGCTTGGCAAAAACGACATGGAGGTGGAAAGCTGCGATGTATACAGCTATGATAATCTGGAGGATATGCTGTTCACCGTCGGCGACGAGGGCGACAGAGTATATACCAGCATAGACGAAAGCACACCGCTTTCACAGGCGCTCAACAGCAGCGAAATATTCATCGACAACAACTATGCAGGCGAGAGCATCGGCGACAACAAGGCTCACGAAAGCATAAACAATGTTGCCGTAATACCGATAGAGGCTAAAAATCAGGAGGTCATCGGAGTTGTGGTGGCAAAGAACAAGCCCGATGAATTTTCTCTTGAGGATGTAGAGAAGTTCAATCTCAGAAAAGGCAAGATCGGCTCGGCGTTCCGTCTCGGACTCGAAAACAAGGCGCTGAAGCAGGCAGCTGTCACTGACAAGCTTACTCACCTGCACAACCGACAGGGTGCACTGGATCATCTCAAGGGAAGCGTGCTTCCGTCTTTGAAAAAAGGTGAGCCCATATCTGTGATCATGCTTGATATAGACAAATTCAAGGTGTTCAACGATACCTATGGTCACGATGCAGGCGACAAGGTGCTTCGCTGCATTGCAGATACGCTCAGAGCCAATACCTCAGAAGCCGACGGCGTATTCCGCTGGGGCGGCGAGGAGATGGTCGTCATCACAAACAACTGCGGCGCAGATGCGTTTGAGCTTGCAGAAAAGCTTCGGAGCACCATCGAAAACACCCCCTGTGATATCGGTGGCGGAAAGACTGTTAAGGTAACAGCCAGCATGGGTGTTGCTCAGGTCACAGCAGATTCACCCGAAATGCTTAATAACAGCAATATCATGGATCATTTTGAAGCTACAGCCTTGAAAAAGGCCGATGAACATCTCTATCAGGCAAAGGAAAACGGCAGAAATCAGGTAGCGGCATCCGATGAGATCATGAAAACTGCGGCGGAAAACAAGATACGCAGAAAAATGAATCTCAGAGACCTGTAACACACCGATACAATGCAAGAAATGACGCTTCACCGATGGACTTCAAAGCTCTTTCCGACGAGGAAGGAATCAACAGCTCGGCGCAGATCTCACTCATACAAGGCGTCGATAGTGTAGCAGACTGATCGTGACAGAACACCGTTACACCCAAACACATAAGCAATAACGGTCAAGGAGTTCAGAATATGCCGAAAATGAACGTAGTGATCAACGAAACGACTGCCGCCGCAAGGGCGGCAGCCTCTTGGCTGGATCAGATGGAAGGGCACATCTCCAACAGAACAGCAAGCACAGATTATGTCAATAACTGCCTGTTGGTAAACGAACCTCTTTTCAAAGCCATGGGCATTCAGAATATGCCCACCGATATAAACAGACTCACTCTCGAACAAATCCAGAGAATGGCAGACTGTATCCGCATAGACGGCAAGCCATATACATTCAACGGTCAGCAGTTGGATAAGAATAACATGCGTGCCGCAGCTGCTGATATAGCAGTCAAAATGTGGGATAACGCCAATGCCAGAGGGCGGAATATCACATTTATCGATCCCGAGCACAAAGCGCAGATCGTTCCTGATTATACTCATCGCATCAGTAAAAAGCTTGAAAGCATCAGAAGAAGCACACCGCCGGCGCTGTCGTGGTGGAAGCAGGCTCTCAACACGGCATTCGGTGCCTTCAGTGATGAAAGAGCCGCCTATGAAGCTAAGCTGGCAGAATATGCACAGACAAACAGAATATATCAGCAGCGTAATACAGCTGCGGGGAGAGACTATTCCATAAATATTCTGAACAATAATCGCTATATTGCTCCTTCTGCCGAAAGAGCAATGCAGCAAGCATATGCCCAGCAGGCTATGTATTATCAGACTTATACTCCGCAAATGATGTATCAGCAGATGTATATGCCTCAGATGTATGCGCCTCAGATGTATGCGCCCCAGATGTATGCGCCTCAGATGTATGCGCCTCAGATGTATGCGCCTCAGATGTATGCGCCTCAGATGTATGCGCCTCTGATGTATGCGCCTCTGATACTTATTCCTCAGATCATATACCCACATCCGTATGCTCCGAATCTGAATTTCAAATGGAATCAGACACCGCAGACGATCTACCAGAAAAACGACACTCCTCAGATGTTCAAATACGAGCCAGAGCGCAAGAACACTCCAGAGCCTGAGCCTGAGCGTAAGAACACTCCCCAGCCCGAGCCTGAGCGCAAGAATACTCCTCAGCCCGAGCCTGAGCGCAAGAATACTCCTCAGCCCGAGCCTGAGCGCAAGAATACTCCAGAGCCCGAGCCTGAGCGCAAGAATACTCCAGAGCCCGAGCCAGAGCGCAAGAACACTCCAGAGCCTGAGCCAGAGCGCAAGAACACTCCAGAACCTGAGCCTGAGCGTAAGAACACTCCCCAGCCCGAGCCTGAGCGTAAGAATACTCCAGAGCCTGAGCCTGAGCGTAAGAACAC
>JAZSGG010000036.1:0-4266 GCA_045532595.1 Oscillospiraceae bacterium
GTCGGGGCAAAACCCCGGCGACGGGGCGGTGTGCGCCGCAAATGGGTGCAGGGCGCAAAGGGGGTTGGGGGGAAAACAAGAGTTTTCCCCCATTATTTTTTGATAGCATTGAGCCATCAAAAAAAAACAAAGCACTGTGAAACATTTTCCGTTTTTGCCTCGTCTTATAAATGAAAGCGCTTTTGAGAACAAAGGAGATGACCGCATGACAGAAGAAAATCTTGAACGATACATAAAGCTGTACCGAGGTACGGTGTTCAGGCTTGCATACAGTATCGTAAAGAATCGTGAGGATTCGGATGATATCACTCAGGATGCGTTCATGCGGCTTTTCATCTCCGAACAGACCTTCCCGCAGGACGAAAACGTCAAGGCGTGGCTCATCCGTGTGACGATAAATCTTGCAAAGGATCTGCTGAGATCAGGCTGGCGCAGGCATCGTGCGGAGCTTACCGAGGATATCCCGTTTGAAAGCAGCAGGGAACAGGTGCTTCTTGACAGTGTAAAGAAGCTTAAAACAGATCACGGCATCATCGTGTATCTTTTCTATTACGAGCGCTACAGCGTAAAGGAGATAGCGCAGCTGAGAAACACCACCCCCGCCGCCGTAAGAACTAAGCTCACCCGTGCCAGAGCGCAGCTGAGGAAAATGCTCTCAAAGGAGGACTTGTTTTGAGAAGAGAATATAACAGATTATTTGATAAGATATCCTCCTCCATGAGCGATAAGGAGCTGCTGGAAGCGGCGCTCAGAAAGGCGGAAAATATGAATAACGAAACAAAAAAGATCAGCATTAAAAAGCCGATAGTAATTGCCTGTGCGGCGGCTGCGGTGCTTGCCTGCGGAGTTACCGCAGCGGCTGTGACAGGTCTGCTGGATTTTGACACCTTGTTCGGCAATAAGATAGTGGCAGAAAGCGAGCAGCTCGGCTATGAGCTTATCGGCGATGCGCATGATGTGGTGATAACCTGCTCGGATAATAATTACAATGTTGTGCTGAACGGAGTTACGGGTAATGCAAACAGCATCCTGGCAAGTGTTGAAGTGTCACGCAAGGACGGCGGCTCCATGATGGAGCTTGCCCGCTCGCATGATATCAGTATGCCCGATTTTCGTGATGTGAAGCTTTCCTATGACAACGGCGAAGCAGATGCAAAACATCTGTCTCTGGGCTATAAGGGCGAAATCAAAGACAACGGTTCTGTACTTTACACCTTTGATATCGGTATGCAGAGGGATGATTTTGTTTCTGATGATGGCTTGACAGGCAAGCGTATCAGTATGCTGCTTGATGATTACGGTTTTACACCTGACAGTGATGGATTTGATATTCAGATAGAGTTCACCTATGTTCCGTCCGAAAAGTCGCTTGAACAGCTTGCGGCGATTGATGTGTCTGCTCAGTGTGATATTCTGTACAACATAAATCCTGTCGCAGACGGAGAAGATCTTCTGCTGACAGGCAGGGATATTCCGCTCGTAACTGACATCACAGACATTGATATCCGTCCCACAGAGGGCGTGCTCAGCGGCGGCTTTGATCTCGGTGAATATTCATGGGAAGAGTACATCATCAACACATTTATGTGCAGTAACGATGTTAAGCTTGTGAAATCCGATGGTACAGAGATCCCCGTTTTCCTCGGCGGCTATAATATGCATTGTGAGGATAATTATGTAACATTCACGATGTCGCTTGAATACAGGCTCATGAGCGAGGCGACAGAACACGCAGTTGATCTTTCCGCAGTAACAGCACTCTCCATAAACGGCACCGAATATCCCCTTGCATAAAAAATATCCCCTCTCAGCCGAGAGGGGATATATTTTACTGGTTAAGTCTAAAATGCACGCATGACCGCAAGCGGTCACGCTGCGATCATTTCTTCGCAGTCGGAGCGACTGCGATTTTCTTACGAAAACCGAAATGAACGCTATAATTTAAATGTTACTGGTTCAATCTGAAGTGTACGGGGATACCATTCCTGTACTCAATAACAGGCTCGCCCTGAATGAGGGGGAGGAAGTAGTTGAGTGCGTCGATGGTAACATTGTTGCCCTCAAGGTTTATCCATTCCTTAGGGAACTTCTTTTCCTGGTTTGCGATCTTTGCAATTTCAGCGGAGACCACCTCGCAGCGGTAGGGATTGTTGCTGATACGCTTGAAGCACATCATCACGCCGCTCTCGCCACGCTCGATGGCAGCCGCAACAGCCTCTCTGCCGATGCGCTCGGCCTCGGTGATATCTGTGAGGGATGCGATGTGGGAGCTGCAGCGCTGCATAACGTTAAGCTCGATGGAGCGCACCTTGCAGCCCATGTTTGCCGCAACGAACTTCTCCAGCTTCTTGCCGATGCCGCCCAGCATCGTGTGACCGAAAGCGTCAACGGCTGCGTCATCATCCACAGCGATATCGCATCTTACACCCTCGGAAACTGCAACGATAACAGCCTTGTATCTCAGCTGCGCCTGCTTTACGTCGGCTAAGAACTTCTCAGGGGAGAAGTCGCTCTCAGGCAGATAGATCATGTGGGGCGCAGGCTCGCCGTTTGCACGAAGCACACAGGAGGACGCCGCCAGCCAGCCTGCGTCACGGCCCATTATCTCAACGATGGTGACGGAGGGGATGGAGTAAACACGGCAGTCACGGATGATCTCCTGCATGGAAGTGGCAACATACTTTGCCGCAGAGCCGAAGCCCGGAGTGTGGTCTGTTTCTGTAACATCGTTGTCGATGGTTTTTGGAACGCCCACTACCTTTATGTCGATACCCTGAGCGGTGAAATAGCGGTCAAGCTTCATTACGGTGTCCATGGAGTCGTTGCCGCCGATATAGAAAAACGCCTTGATGTTGTGCTTGTTGAAGGTGTCCAGGATCTTCAGATAGCTTTCCTCGTCCTGCTCGAAATCCTTCAGCTTGAAGCGGCAGGAGCCGAGAATCGTGGAGGGAGTCTTCATAAGAAGCTCCTTGTCATGCTCATCCATGAGGATGTTTCTCAGGTTGAGCAGGCGATCGTTCAGGATGCCCTCGATACCGTTCTCCGCACCGTAGATCTCATCAATGTCGGGACACATCTCTGCGCCGTTGAAAACGCCTGTAAGTGATGCGTTGATTGCGGCTGTGGGACCGCCAGATTGTGCTACTGCTATGTTGAACATAGTGTACCTCCGTTGTCTTTTCTTTGTTCTGTATTTTTCGGACACACGTCCGTGATTTACTCGATAATGCCACCGCCCACGACGATATCCCCGTCATAGAACACCACTGACTGACCTGCGGCTGCGGCTCTCTGCGGCTGAGAGAACACCACAAGCACTCTGCCATTGCCGATGGGCGTGATCTCACAGGGGATCTCTGCGCCTGTGTAGCGTGTCTTTGCGGTGCATTGCAGGGGAGATGTGAGCGACTCGATCGCAATGAAGTTCACATCCCTTGCGGTAAGCTCGGTCGTGAAAAGCAGCTCCTGCTCACCGAGAGTTACGGTGTTATTCTCGGCATTCTTTGCCACCACGAACATCGGCTTTCCGAACGAAAGCCCCAGACCCTTGCGCTGACCTATCGTGTAGTGGATAATGCCCTTGTGCTGACCCAGTACATTGCCGTCAGCATCAATGAAATCGCCCTTTTCGTATGAAGCGCCGTATCTGTCGATGAATGCCGCATAGTCGCCGTCGGGTACAAAGCAGATATCCTGACTGTCAGGCTTGTCCGCATTGACAAGACCCTGTTCAAGAGCGATGCTCCGCACCTGCTCCTTGTCCATCCTGCCGAGAGGGAAAACAACATGCTTCAGCTGCTCCTGTGTAAGGGAATACAGCACATAGCTCTGATCTTTGGGACTTATTCCGCCGTTGACGAGCGCTTTTTTCAGCAGATATCTTCCTCTGTTTTCGTCGTATTCCACACGTGCATAGTGACCTGTAGCGAAGTATTCGCACCCTAGCTTTACAGCCTCATCCAGCAGCGCCCCGAACTTTATATATCTGTTGCACTGAACGCAGGGATTTGGCGTACCGCCGTCAAGATATGTCTGCACAAAATCATCCGTAACATGCTTTCTGAACTGCTCTTTCAGTTCGATAACATGATGGGGGATGCCGAACCTCTCTGCGACTCTTTTGGCGTCCTCCACATCCTTAGCGGAGCATTTACCGCAAGGCTCGTCTGCACTGAAAAGGCTCATGGTGCCGCCGATTACCTCATATTCATCTTTGAGCAACACAAGGGCAGCGGAGCTGTCAACTCCGCCGCTCATTGCAAGCAT
>JAZSGG010000066.1:0-18690 GCA_045532595.1 Oscillospiraceae bacterium
CGATAATTAGTAAATAGTATATAGAATGCCGCATTAGATGATATGTGCTGTCATCTATATGAGGCATTTGCTGTTTATTATGAACAGGCAGGCAGGAATAGTGTTGTGAACAACACTACCTGATACCGCACCGCCAAAGGCGTTGTGGGGTATGAACTGGGGATATTGAGTATGATGTTATAAAAACACATATCACTCAGCCTAGATTAAAAGAATGCGAACACTTTTGCTAACTGCAAGGTATTCGCATTGATTTTTTGATATTATAGTCACACTAAATACTCTATATGTGGGCGGTTTTACAATTTCTAATTGGGACTCATTCTATTGAAATTGTTCATATTAAGTGATATAATAAATTATGTAATGTTTTTACTTCATAATCAAGGAGTTCTACTATGAGCGAAACAATCCTTTTAGTTGATGACGAATCAGAAATCGTAGATCTTATTGAGCTATATCTCCAAAATGATGGTTTTACGGTTCGAAAGTTTTATAATGGTTTGGAAGCGTTATCTTGCATTCAAACAGAGCAAATTGATTTGGCTGTATTAGATATAATGCTACCAGACATAGATGGATTTACACTTTGCAGAAAGATTCGGGAAGAACATTTCTTTCCTATAATAATGCTTACTGCCAGAATCGATGACAGCGATAAGATAAAAGGACTTACTATTGGTGCGGACGACTACATTACAAAGCCGTTCAATCCGCTTGAAGTTGTTGCAAGGATAAAAACGCAGCTTCGTCGCTATATGCGATACAATGTTGTTGATGAGTCGAAAGCTGTGTGTGAATATGATATAAGAGGTCTTGTTATCAACAAGGCTAACCACAAATGTACATTATATGGAAAAGAGATTGCACTTACCCCTATAGAGTTTTCAATTTTGTGGTATCTGTGTGATAATAAAGGTAAAGTAATTTCTTCCGAACAGCTTTTTGAAAGCGTTTGGGGGGAGAAATATCTTGATAATAACAATACTGTGATGGCGCATATTGCTCGGCTGCGTGAAAAGCTGAATGAGCCTACAAGAAAACCTAAATTTATAAAAACAGTATGGGGAGTGGGGTATACTATTGAATAAACACCAAAAAAAGAACCGCAACGGAGATTATAGATTACTCATCAGAATGATATATATTAAAGCAGCACTTTGGACACTTGGATTCACTGCTGGTGCTTTTCTTATCTATGTATTGTTTCTGCGTGGCCGTTTCGCTGATAAAATTGTAAACGCCCTTGACTATTTCATCTATCACGATTACTATGAAGCGTTAAGTATATATGAGTACTATTTCAGAAACAATTTACCTATATTTATTCTTATAGCAATCGCATTGTTTGGTCTTATATCATTAGTTATCTCTGTTAGGGGGTTTACAAAGTATTTCAATGAAATCAATAACGCTATTGACTCACTAATTGATGATGATACAGAAGATGTTATTTTATCCAAAGAGCTTTCCGCTACCGAAGAGAAGATCAATTCCATTAAGCATACACTTGTATACCGTAAACTTGCTGCCGAGTCGGCAGAGAACCGTAAAAATGATCTTGTTATGTATTTGGCGCATGACCTCAAAACTCCGCTGACCTCCGTCATTGGATATCTTACATTGCTTCGTGATGAAAACAAAATTTCTGATGAACTGCGAGAAAAATATCTGTCAATATCTCTTGAAAAGGCTGAAAGATTGGAGGATTTGATAAATGAGTTTTTTGAGATCACTCGATTTAATCTCAGCGATATCACTCTTGAATATAGCACAATCAATCTTACCAGAATGCTTGAACAACTGACGTATGAATTTAAGCCTATGCTGGAAGAAAAAAACTTGAAAATATGTCTGAATGCTACTCCAGATATAATGCTAAAATGTGATGTCAATAAGTTACAACGAGTGTTTGATAATCTGTTGAGAAATGCTGTAAATTACAGCTTTCAAAGCAGTACTATAGATATTATATGTATGGTATCAGACGAAAAGATTAATATAGATTTTACTAATCGTGGAAATACAATTACAACTGAAAAACTTGAGCGTATTTTCACACAATTCTATCGACTTGATACATCCAGAAGCTCTGCTAACGGCGGTGCAGGACTTGGACTTGCTATTGCCAAACAAATTGTAGAGCTTCACGGAGGGGAAATTACGGCATTCAGTGAAAATGAAATAGTGCGTTTTACAGTTACTCTTCCGTTGTAATATATTTGTAAGGTTTTCGTGAGAAAATAATAAGATAATCTTGTGTTTGTTTCAATAAACATTGCCTCGCATTGTGGTACTATTATATAGTACTACAAAGCGAGGCGTTTTCCTTGCTAGATAGAAGGGGAAAATATGAATACTACACAGAGAAATGCTCATGCTCAAAATGTTCAAAAACAGTTGCCTAGGCATAGCTCCTCAAAAACAAAATATCCAAAAGCCATAATTGCGATTTTAGCTATATTAGTATTATGCTTAATTATATTCAGGGCTTCTACAAGCGGTTCGCAAACAGCTGTTTTTTATAGCGTTGATGATGCTGAAATATTATATGAATATAATATCGACGAGCCTGTTGCTCCAGCTAGTCTCACAAAGCTTCTGACCGCTGCGGTTGCATTGAAATATATAACTCCTGACACAGTGTTTACTGTTGGGACAGAGCAGCAACTGGTTCCCAATGGATCAAGCGTTTCATTTATACAGGAAGGGCATTGTCTTAAGCTCTATGACCTTATAACAGGAATGTTATTGGTTTCAGGAAACGATGCAGCTTACACAGTTGCTGTTTCTACCGCACGAATAGTATCTGATGATTCTTTTATGACAGATAATGAGGCAGTAGATTATTTTTGTGAATTAATGAACAGCTTTGCCGTTGAAATCGGAATGACTAATAGTAATTTTACAACGCCCGATGGCTCCGATGATTTAGGTCAATATACCACAACAAGAGATCTGCTAAAACTTGCTGAATATGCTCTGACAGTTAAGGAGATAAGAGAGATAGTATGTATAGAGCAGAAATATGTGGTATTTGAGTCTGGTGAGAATATAACTTGGACTAATTCCAATAAGCTGCTTAATAGTGAAAGTGAATATTATTGTGCTGATACTATCGGTGTCAAAACAGGAACGACTACAAAGGCAGGAAGCTGCCTCGTTGCAGCTTTTCGCAGTAATGACAAAACATACATATCAGTTGTAACAGGTTGCTCCACAGATGCTGATAGGTACAAAGTTACGATGGATTTGTTTAATAAATATGTCTATTGATTATTGTAATTATTCATCCCTAAAAAATACAACGGATTGGACATTTTATATAGAAAACAGCGGTATCCCTCACAAGAGAGATACCGCTGATTTACATATAATACAGTCACTAAATTATATTGACAACATTCTGTTCGCCATACAGAAAACGAGCCACATTCACTGTCTGCGTTGCTTCATCAATATAGTAGAACAGCAGATAATTTGCGACTACCGCATAACGATACCCTCTTTTGGCTAGTGACTCATCGTGATACAGAGGGTATAGTAGAGGATTATCTTCAATATGCGAAATGACTTCCTTTGTTTTGGTAAGCAGCCGTTTAGCGGCACTTGGATTATAAAGCTTTCGTGAGATGTAGTAAAGAACCTCGTCAAGGTCGTCCTCAAAGCTTTGGGTAATTATGAGCTTATAAGCCATATCTTTCACCTAATCTGCTGAACATATCATCCGCTGTCGTTGTTCTTCCTGCACGGATATCTTCCTCGGCTTCGTCAAGCTTTCTTTCAAGATCTGCTCTGTTGCGGACGATAACTCGCTCCGGAGCAGGGAGTTTTACCTCAAAAGGCAGACCACCTGTAAGATTTACCTGACAAAGGAACATATTAACTGCCTCGGATATGGATATTCCGAGCATGCCGAGAGTTTCTTCGGCGTTTGCTTTTACATTTTCATTTACACGGATGTGGAGAGTTTCTGTTTTAGCCATATTCGTCACCATTCCTTTCATCAATTCTATGATTATATTGTATCACGATTTTAATACAAAGTCAACACGAATTATGAAAAAGGAATATTATTTCTTCTCCTTTGGAGTGACAAAACACAACCTCTCGCCCAGCACGAATAATTGTTCTTTTTGTCTGTCAGGTGGGGAGCCAGCATAACAAAGCCATTTGCAGGGTTTCTTGCAGATGGCTTTTTACTTATATTTAGGTTTTAGTCCAACAATAGTCCAACTTTTAGAAATTCTTGTACCTTGACATGGGGCTACAAGTATGCTAAAATGATAACCAATGAGGTGATTTATATGAAACACATAAAGATTATATGCGCCATAGCCACTGCTGCGCTGCTGACAGGCTGTGCTGATGAAGCGGTATCTTCCGCAACAACACAGACCACCGCACAGACAACGACAACAGCAGAAACCACGATACAGACTACCACCGCAGCAACCACAACAACTGCAACCACCGCAGAGACCACCGTCACTGAAGCCACAACCACAACCGCAGAGGATGTCATTGTAGAGCCTGCAGAAACCATTCCAGCAATCGAAGATGCTAAGCAGCCAGAAGAGTCACAGAAAACCCCGGATGGTAAGTACACTTTAGCAGACACTGATCTTATCAATACAGATGGAACTTATACTCAGGTAGACTTCGAACCTGAGAACATCCCAACATGGTCTGCAACTAATCCTAATAAAGATTGGTCACGAATGTCAGAGAAGTATACCTCCAACCCTTCTAAGATTCCATACTCCGAGATCACACTCGAGAACGCAGCGGAAGCCTTCCCATTCCTTGGTTATACCGGCAAGTATCCTAACTATATTGAGATTCTTCCCACAGACGACATAGCCACAATTAAGAATAAAGTTTATCAGAATATGATAGGTAGTGAATCTACCAAGTACGGTAAAGGATCAGACCTCTGGCAGTATCACAACTTCAAGAGTCAGGCCGAATATGATGCATATTTAGTAGAGCAGGAACGTCTAGCTGCTGAATCCGAAGCCTTCGGCGCTGAAGTAGAAGCCGGACGTCAGGAAATTGTGAACGGAGAAGCCTCCATCGGCGGACATACTCCAGACTCAGTAATAGAAGACCTATTTAGCGAATATAACTAGTCAGATAAGTTTGATTGGTAATAACAAGTGACACTCTGATTAACAGTACTGTAAGTAAGATATCTAGAACAAAAATAAAATCGCGTCTTGACAAATCATTTATTTCATGTTATACTCTCCATAACAACATAGGAGGTGTCATCATGAATAAGAATGAACGCGAAAAGTTAGAAGCATTATTACCACTATTGTCTGACATTTTATCAAAACTTCAAGAAATATAACTAACCCGTAACATTATGTTACGGGTCTTGTTGATTCTGCTGTTATTATAAAGTGTCCCAAAAATAACTTGCATTTTGTGTTGTATTATGATATACTGTTGAAAATAGAAATCAATCATTAATGATAGCTTGTATCTCTTTGTCTGTCATACTCAGATCGGGATTTTCGATTTCAAATTCAGCTATGTATTCATGTACAAGCTCTGGCGACATACCCTGATAGTCATTGACTGCAACACATATTTTTAATTGTATGTATATCTCTAAGGAAATAGGTCTAGTGAAAATTGGGGTAATAATTTCTTCGGTAGTCGAGATCTCAGGAGCGGTCTTATGTTTCACATAATGCAGTTTGTTGATGACATTAATGTTTTTTGTGGCGGTTGTCGTATCATGAATGGAGAAAGCATACTTGTATGTTAACTTTCGTCCTCTTATAAGTTGTGCTATTCTGTCGATATCGCATTTTTGTACTTGTGGTATTTTGATACCTTTGGAACATCTGTATATATTAATCCCCTTTGGATATAAAGCAAGTCTTTGACCTTTTACATAAGCCTTTCTTTCACCGCCATTACTGATTTCTTTTATGTCTGATGTGGATACTTTTTTCAGATCGGTTAAAGATACATCATTTATGTTAAGGTCTGTTAAATAGGCTGTAAGGTAAGCCCCGATATTATCAACTGAATCCGAAACTGATTGTATTTTTATAAATCCATTTCGCCATATCCTTTCAATTTCACTTGCTGGAATAAAAGGTGCTTGTTCAGGAAAAATCAAAATGCAATGAGCATGAAATGCACCTCGACCTTGTGGCTCAATGGTATTTATATATTCAAAGCTAGGATGATTATTTTTATTAAGATAATATCTGAACCTTGCCATGAAGTTCTTTATATCTTTATAAAGCCTATTAGAATCTGTCATATTTTCAGCATAAGTCAGAGTAAGGAACAAACAGTTTTCAGGGTGTGTAACATTTTCATTAATAATATTTCTCAGATTCTTCATTGTGTATCTAACCGCATTAATATTATTACTCCTGTTTGCTAGTTGATTGGAAAACTCTTTCCAGTTATTCATGTCTGATACTATCTTACAGATTTCAATTTCTTTTTCACCCTTTGATAGATTGTGAACATATGATGGTATGATAACATAGTGTGTCTGGTCTACTTTACGGATATTACATGATGATTTAAATAAAGAATATGAGATATCCGTATGGTCTCTAGCTTCTAAAACTGAAATATTATCTTTAGGCATGGGCAATAATTGTTCCTGTTGCTTCAGGGATATTGGCATATCATCTCACCTTTCCGCTGATGTATTCAATTAATCAAGTCAATATATCCCCAGCCCCTCTGATGCCCAGCACAGTCTGGCTTGATGCCACTGTGCTGGGTCTGATGGGGGCTGGGTTTCAGAACGTTTTAACTGTCTACACAGCTTCTGGATAGATTGATCATATTATCATAGTCCTCGATTTCAGGGACAATTATTTCATGATAGTCTGAACCATTTATCAGTAAATGCCCTTGACCGATGGTATCTGTCTTAGAGATCATATCAGCGAAATCATTAAAGAACATCTGAACACTCTCCTTGCTGATGTTACCCATAGCAACAATCATGCTGAAATTATCCCTTGCCTTTGAAAAGTATTCTGCATCTGCTCGTTGCTGGGATATTATCACATGAACATTGAATGATCTACCAAGCATTAAGAGAGTAGATAAAATGCTCTTAGCTTCGTCAGCAGCTTTTTTATCAAGAGTATTCAGGAATGAAGCCCACTCGTCAAATATCAGTAGCTTAAATGTTCTGGTATTGTCTGTATGGGTTTGGCGTTCCTTAAACGCTGCGTAGAAGTTTTTAAGACCGTTAAAACAGTTATCGTAGCTGTAATAGTTTTTGCAGCCCTCTAAATAATCGAAATCATCAGCTTTGAAATCGCACACTGTAACCGATGGTTCAGATGTGCTGCACTCCACTTCCGCAATGATCTTTTTAACGAGATAAGTTTTGCCCCTACCAGGTGAACCGAAGATCAGCATATGCGGATTTTTGGTGTAATACCATGGAATAGCACTTTTTACGCCTAGGTCTAACATAGTCTTTTTCAGAAATAAATCTGTAATATTATCAGACTCAGGTGTTATTGTGGTTTTTGACAGTACGGTATTTGAAAACACTGTATCTGTTTTTGTAGGTTTTACGAGATAATCAAAACCTGCTAAGGGTTCAATGATCGTAACACAGATACTAGCACCACAGTCATCGACTTTTAGTACATTATGTCTGCGTGTGTTTTCGTCAATGGGCTGAATATTATTACTGTCTGCCCATCTGTTAAGATGATCTTGCAAGGATAGTTTAAGTATCTGCATTTCATCGGTATTACTGTCCGAGGATAGGGTAGATTTCATAATGACATACTTGTATTCAAACATACCATTAGATATTTCACAAGTGCATTTTATCAATTCAGATGAACGATAATTATGTAGTTTATAGATACTTGCATACTCTTTCAGCCAGTTGTAAATTACTATCTGAATTTTCTTGCTGGTATTAAGAGAGTGAGCATCCTCCTTCTGTTTGTTGGCATTTAGTACTTCCATGTATTTTGACATCAAATAGTAAGCAAGTACCCCCAGAATGATGAAGATTATTAATAATTCTTTGAAACTCAGTAGAATTATTAATGCTGCCATAATGGCGAGAACAGTGATAATATGTTTAGAGTAGGTCTTGCAAAATGCTTTGACTCTGCTGATTATCTCACTGATAATATTTTTCATATTATGCCTCCTTGATTATTTTGGCTCAATAGCCTTTATGCCTTTCGCCTTTACAGACATTTTTGTCTCTTTGGTGCGAAAGTCAGTGTAGAATGTGCATAGCGCATTAATAAATTCTACCTGAATCGGATTCTGATCGGCACATCGTTGACCGATGTACTCGTTATCCTGATACGGAAAACCTTGTAATGTTTCGATGGAAACATCAAATGATTCGTATCTGTTTGATGGATTAATGACCCGAGCCTTAAAGTATGTCTGTTCGGTTTTAACATTATCCTTGTAGACATACTTTTCATCTAAAGATGTTAAGTAGATGGGGTTGCCTGCTATGATAGCAGCTAATGGAATATTGTTTAAATTCATATTATATATTCTCCTTAATGTTTAGTAAAGTGATTAGTGACGATGTAATGATATAAAATCGTCTACCACTTTTAAAGTATTTGATTTCTCCTTGAATACATAAGTTTCTCAGGGTGTGCTTCGACAATCCAAAAGTTTTACTAGCTTCTGGTATTGTCAGTACAGTTTTGTCAGTTACGATTTGTAATCACCTCGATTCTAAAGTTTGTAGTTTCAATCGTGTTTAGGTTCAATCATGTTTATCATCACTCCCTTCGTGTTTGATCTATTTGGATTATACACCCAAAAATTGCGAACTGTCAAATGGAAAATTAGGAGAAATGGACATACATGTTTTTCGTTGGTTTTTTATTTAAATTTAAAAAAATTTTTAAAATTCATAAAAAATTATTTAAAAAACGCATTTTTTAAAATCGCAAAAATTGGAAATCGGGTGATGAAAATTGTAGAAATCGTCTGAATTTTTTGCGTTTCCCGAAATAAACTTTGGTGCTAATGCACAATAATTTTTTTCTGAATTATAACATTATTGAATGAAAGGGATAGTATAATGGCAAATATCAGACCTAAAACTAATAAAGACGGAGAGATCATTTCATACCAAATTCGTGTTTATAGGGGTAGGGATACAAACGGAAAACAGCTAAATCCATATATCATGTCATGGAAACCACCTAAAGATAAAAGTGATAAGTGGATTGCAAAGGAGCTTGAAAAGCAAGCGGCATTATTTGAAGAACGCTGCAAAAGTGGTAATGTATGCAGCAGTAAGCAGAAGTTTCAGGATTATGCAAATTATGTTGTAATGCAGAAAGAGCGTGCAGGCGCAAAAGCAACAACAATTATTTCACACAAGGAGAAGCTACCGAGGATAAACCGCAGCTTTGGATTTCTGAACTTAGCTGATATAAAACCGCAGCATATGGAGAAAGCATACTTGTATGTTATTAAGATAAAAAGTTGATAGATTATTGGTAAAGGAATGATATCTTTACGATGACAAGGTTGTCATTATCTTTAATTGCAGGGAAGGGGCGAGTACATTCGCCCTTTCTTTGGATGAGCTTTTTTATTTCTCTCTCTCCTGTATTCGAGAGATCCGATTAACGATGCCAATGCTATAATATTCCTGCGGTACTGCTTTCGGACGGTACCGTTTTTGTGTTGTTATGCAACCTTTTAGCCCGAAATCGTGTTATATTTATAGCGGATGATGTTTAGTGATAAAAATTATCAGATTTTGTCAAATATGTATTGAAAAACGCATGGGTTAGTGCTATAATAAACGATGGTTATAGCAACAAATAATTAGTCCCGCTTTGTGCGTTGGCGGACAGAGGAGATAAATATGAAAAAAATCAGGGGAACTCTGAAGGCGTATCTGATTTTCGTGGCGGTGTGTATCATCCTTGCTGCTGCGTTTCTGATATATGTGCATAGTGTTATTATGGAGTACGATCGTGCTCAGCCTGAGCGTGTCGTGCAGCAGTACATCGGATACCTTTCTGATATTGCTGAGGACGGAACGCTTATGAACGAGCTGCATTTCGAGGAGCTGTGCGGCAGCCGCTATGAAAATAACGACGCCGCTGCTTATGCGCAGGATTATTCCGAAAAGGTGCGCAGCGGTCTTTCCTATGAATACATAGCATCAAAAAGCAGTGAGCTTTCAAAGACCTATTCCATCCGCTCGCAGGATGAAGCCGTCGGCACGCTGACTATCATCGGCGAGAACAGCCGCACCAGTCTGTTCTTTTTCAGCATGGCGGATTGGAGCGTTACGGAGTATGTGCCGCTGATCGCAGATACTGTGTACGATCTCAGGGTGTATTGTCCTGTCGGCACTGATGTCTACATAAACGGCACGCAGCCTTCCGTTGATGAACTGGACAGCTCCTCCGACACCCCTGTATATGATGTGCAGGGTCTGCTGCATGAGCCGACTATCGAATACCGTGATATGGACGGCGAGAGCCTTATGTACACGGTTGAGGATAACACTGTAATGCCCGTGCTGTTTGATACGAGCATGACTTTTCCGCCGGGGATTTCCGTTGAGGTGAACGGCAAGCCTGTTGAAGGCATCCTGAGGGAAGGGATCGTAAGCTACGATATACGCAGCATGAATGAACCCATAGTATCGCTCTCTGATAAAATGGGTCTGAAATACAGCTATCTCGGCGAGTTCGAGGCGGATATTCACACCTATGCCGTCAGCGTTCCTGAGGAATATACCGTTACCATGAACGGTCGTAACGCTGATGATATCTGTATCGTTGAGCATATCACACATGATGACGCTGCGATACTTTACGAAAAGGCAGGAATCAGGCTGAAGGACACTAAGTCTTATACCATATCTCTGCTCAGTGATGACCTGACGGTCTGCGTGACAGATGACAGCGGCGTGCAGACCACCTATGAGATGACCGAGCCGACCCTCATCATAGATGCTGAAAAGGGCGTTGATGAGATCCCTGAGGATATCTCTGCGCAGCTGGATGTGCTGGAGATAGCAAAGATGTGGAGCAGATTCATGACGGACGACCTTGAGGGAGAATCTCATGGACTTGAGGAGATGCGTCAGTATTTCATAAAGGATTCCGATTACTACCGTTATGCTGCGGAGTGGGCGCTCGGACCCGATATCAAATTCACCAGTCCCCATACACTGGACAGCTTCACAGGCGAGCGTGTGTCCAATTTCGTTCAGTATAGCGAGAGCTGCTTCTCTTGCGAGGTCTATTTCGAAAAGAATATGTCGCTGCTGTTTGAGGACAGATTTGCAGGCTTCCGCACGGATGTTTTCCACAGCAAGATGTATTTCCTGTACACCGATGATACGCCTGATAACGGTGTGGATGATCCACACTGGGCAATTGCAGTTATGCATGACGTGATATGAGGAGGGCTGACATGAGCGAGAAAAAGTATAAAAAGAGCGGTGTGTCGCCCGTGCTGACGGCTGTCGGCATGATGTTTGCGTATCTGCTGACATTTGTTGTGATACTTGTGGTGACGCTGTTTCTGATGATGAAGATATTCTGCAACAGCTCCACCGCTTCAAGAAACACATTCATCACAACTGTCCTGGAAACGGGACAGATGAAATTCCTTGCTTCCCTCTGCCTTTCCGAGGAGGAGATCGCGGAGGTGGTAAGCTCCAACTCCATGAAGAGCTTTGAGGAAACTGCAATAAACGAGGGCATGATAACTATACCTCAGCTGCCGCAGGGAGAGATCGCCGCAGATGCGCCTGCCGTATCCGATGAGATCGAGATAATCACCATCCCGGGACTTACCTACAAGGCGACGATGATGATAGTGCATGACCCTTCCCGTGTAAGTCTTTCCACCATTTATAAGGGCAACGATCAGTGGCCTGAGGAGGGCGTCACACTGGAGCAGATGGCGACCCGTGACGGAGCGATAGCTGCGATAAACGGCGGTCTGTATGATTCCACCAACAACACGGGCGGCAAGCCTTATGGTGTGACAGTTTCCCGTGGCGAGATACAGCGCAACCGCCCCACAGAATTCCCGGGCCTTGTGCTGGTGGGTCTTACCGAGAGCAACATCCTCCAGATAATCGACCTTGACGGCATGACGGCGGAGTCCTGCGAGGCTATGATAAAGGAAAAGCAGATCCGTGACGCAGTGTGCTTTCAGGAGGCCGCCAGCGTCGATAACAACCATTTCGTGCATCTGATACTGAACGGTGTGGAGCGTGAGATAACAGGCTCAGGCAGCGGACTCAATCCCCGCACGGCGATAGGTCAGCGTGCCGACGGCGCTCTGCTGCTGCTCGTAACGGACGGCAGAGGCTCCAACGGACACGCAGGCGCCTCCGCAGCAGACCTCATCGAGATAATGTCACGCTATGGCGCAGTGAATGCCGCAAACCTTGACGGAGGCAGCTCCACTTGCATGTACTATAACGGCGAGTATCTTCAGAACAGCGTGACCTTCTATTACAGCCAGTCATCCTGGAAGCTCCCGTTTGCTTTTGTTGTTGAATAAGGGGGAATAACAATGGAAACCGCAGTCAGGGTAAGGACTTCGGTCATACTTCCGTCATATAACCCGTCCGAGCGGCTGATAAGCACTGTGAAAGGTCTGATAGCGGCGGGCTTTGATGATATCATTCTGGTGGATGACGGCAGCCGTGCCGAGCGCCGGAAATATTTTGACGAGGTGGAGCAGCTGCCCGAATGCACGGTGCTTCACCATGATGTCAACCGAGGAAAGGGAAGGGCGCTCAAGACGGGCTTCAGGTATTTTCTCGATAACCGTCCCGAAAGCTGCGGCGCAGTGACCACGGACGACGACGGTCAGCATACCCCTGAGGATGTTATGGCATGTACAAGGCTTATGGAGCAGCAGGGCAGCGCAGTGTTCGGTGCAAGGGACTTTTCGCTTCCCGATGTGCCGCCGAAGAGCCGCTTCGGCAACAGGATGACCTCGTTCGTGTTCAGGGCATTCTGCGGCATAAAGATAACCGATACCCAGACAGGCCTGCGTGCCTTTCCGAGGGAGCAGATGAAGCTCCTGCTGGAAACAGACGGCGAGCGGTTCGAGTATGAGACCAACGTGCTGCTGGAGATGCACCGAAGCGGTGTGGGCTTCACCGAACAGAGGATAATTACCGTCTACATAGACAATAACAACGAAACACATTTCCACCCCTTCAGGGATTCCGTGAAGATATACGCAGTGATTCTGAAGTTCATGCTGTCATCGGGGCTTAGCTCGCTGATAGATATTGCGGTGTTCACGCTCATCAATATGCTGATGCCCGATAGCGTCGGCGAAGGTCTGCGTGTGTTTGCGGCGACCTTTATTGCGAGAGTCGTGTCATCGCTGTTCAATTTCTTCACAAACCGCACAAGGGTGTTCAGAAGCAGCGAGCATCTCGGCAGAACTATGCTGAGATATTACATCCTCTGTGCAGTGCAGACTTTGTGTTCGTACGGAATAGTATTCCTGCTGTCCACGCTGATCGCAAAGGAGCTGCGTCTGCTGCAGTCGCTGATAAAGATAGTGGTGGATGTGGTGCTGTTCTTTATAAGCTTCCGTATCCAGCGTGACTGGGTGTTCGGAAAGAGCAAGGAATAAATCAGGGAGGTCAATATGAAAAGAAAGTATTTAACATTGATTATGTGCATGGCAGTGCTGATGTCTGCGGCTTGTTCTTCGAATGAGACCGTGTCTGACGCTGATGAAACACAGCACAGCTCGGTAACACAGGCTACCGCCGAAGCCGCTGAAAGTGCTGATGCGGCTCAGACCGAAACGGTTCAGGCGCCTGCGGAAACTGTACAGGCGACAGAAACGGTGCAGGCGACAGCGGAAGAAGCAGAAACTGCGGAGGCTCCCGTGGAGGCATGGTCGCCCGATATCCCTCAGCGTGAGGAGATGAAGCAGGAGGGCTATCTCTGTGCGGCGGCTTACATCGGCTTTGTTAATCCCGAGATGTCAGGCGAGGAGTGCGCCGAGGTGTTCCTGAACAGCAGATACGCAGATGAGCTTGCTATAACCGAGATACCTGCGGAGAACTGCATTGACGATTGCGGCGGCTATGAGCTTTATTTCGTGTTCCCGACGGATGAGAATGCAAGCCTTGCTGTGTGCGAGTGGGTACTCAGCGAGGAGAACGACTTTGCGGGCGAAGCAGGAGAGGTATATTATCGCAGCGAAGCGGGTGCGCCTGTGCTTATCAGGTGCAATGTCAGCGATATCATGCCGAATGTGGTGGTGAATGTCGTGGACAGCAACGGCGCTACGGTGCAGTGGTGTCCCTCTCTCAGCCTGAAGGACGGCAGCATGAGCCGCTACGGCGTTGAGGAAAAGGTGTATGATATGACGCATTATATCTACAACGAGACCTACGAGTGCTATATCATCGAGGGCGAGCCGCAGTAAATCACATTAATATTAAGACCTCTCATGGCTGACATGAGAGGTCTGTTTTTATGCGTTTTCGTTTTCAAGCACACTTACCAGCAGCTTTCGTGCTGAGCGGTTGGAGAAATATCCCGCCGCAGCGGTGAGCAGCGGCAGACCGATATAAAGTACCAGTCTTATTATCACGCCGCTTACGCCTGCGGATATCGCAGCGCCCATGCCGAGGATGAGTATCGCAGCCATCAGCAGGATATACACGATAACTATCATATCCGCTGTTTTTGTGCCGTAGCGCAGGGATATGGGGAGCGCTGCAAGCACGCATATCATCTCCAGCATGCCGAAGATGAGCGGCATTGCGAGCATTATCTCGGCGTCAGCGCCGAAGATGACCATCGAAAACACGTTCGGTACATAGCTGCACAGCATCAGCATCAGCACCACCGCCACACAGCTTATCTGCTTGCTGAGTATGATGCGGTCAGCGCTTACGGGCATGGTGAGCTGATATTTGTTCCAGCCTGTTTCGTCGTCGTATTTTATGGTGTTCAGCGATATCGTGCCGAAGCAGCCGATGGTGATGAAATTTATCAGACCGATGGGGAGATATGCGAAGATCTCATTGGGTGTGCCGAGGTATTCCACCGTCATTCCGCCGCCCATGAACAGGAACATGAGATTCGGCAGCAGCGCCAGCAGGAGCGACAGTATCACGATAAGGCGCACGCAGTAGATGTCCTTTAAGATAAGTCCTCTCAACAGATATCACCTCTCTTTACGGTTCTGAGGAACAGGGGATAGCCAATGGCGTACATCGCCAGTGCAACTCCGAGAGCCATAAGCGCCGACAGAGGGCTTTCCAGTGCGCTGATGAGCTTTGAAAGCGTCGCTTCATCATTAAAGGCGAGGAATATTAAAGGCGTACCAATTATTCCCACAGCCAGACCTATGATGAGACCCGCCTTGTCTGCGCTCCTGAACTTCACGACTACAGGCATCAGCAGCCAGTTTCCCGCATTCACAATAAGTATCGATATGATATGCAGCATGAACATATCAACGGGTACGGTGTGGTTTGCCAGCCAGAAAGCGAGATCGCACACGCACACTATCGCAAGGGAGAACGCTGCTACCATCAGATTCTTGATGAGCTCGATATTGCAGAAGCGTGTATAGGACATTCCCGAGAGCAGGTAGTTTGCATAGCGTGTTTTGATGCTGCGGTCGAAGTCAAGGCAGATAGCCTCACCCGGGAGCATAGCGCATATCATCGGCGCAAGCAGTATGAGCATCGCAGTGATGCCCTGTGCATCCTCGCTCTCGGCGAAGATCAGCAGAAGGCAGCCTGTTATCATGATAATGAATGCAGCAATGGCAGGGAAGATGAAGTAATTCTTCCTCAGCAGGAAAAAGGTTTGGTAGAGACCCTTCATCGCTTACGCCTCCTTTACATAGTACACCATTATCTCGTCGATGGTGGGGATATCCGCCACGATATCGGGGTACTTTTCGGCGGCAGTGGTCAGCACCTCGCAGGTGAAGCGTGTCTTGCGCTTGCCGATGATGTCCTCGGGGTCGATGAGGGAGAGCTGCTCCTCGGTGCATTTCAGGATGCGGTATTTCTCGTGCATCTCGTTGCGCTCCTCGGTGAAGATAAGCTCGCCCTTGTGGATGAAGGTTATGTAGTCTGCGATATGCTCGAGGTCGCTTGTGATGTGGGTGGAGAGCAGTATGGAGTGGGATTCGTCCTGCATGAATTCGAGGAAGATATCCAGTATCTCGCTGCGCATCACGGGATCAAGACCGCTTGTAGGCTCGTCAAGCACCAGCAGCTGCGGATCGTGGGAGAGTGCAGCGGCAATTGAAAGGCGCATCTCCATGCCACGGGAGAAGGTCTTGAACTTCTTCTTCAGCGGCAGCTCGAAGCGCTTCATGTAGCCGAAGAAGGTCTCGCTGCTCCAGTTTCTATAAACGTGGGACATCACCTTATCAAGCTGCATTGCGTTGAGCTGATCGGGGAACACCAGTCCGTCAAACACCACGCCGATCTTCGATTTTGTTTCATCCGAGAGGGATGCGGAGTTCTCGCCGAGTACGGTGACGGAGCCTGCGGTGGGCTTCATCAGACCCAGTATCGCACGGATGGTGGTGCTTTTGCCTGCGCCGTTCTCGCCGATAAAGCCCATTACGGTGCCGCAGGGAACGCACAGGTCGATATCCTTCAGCTGAAACTGGTGATATTTCTTGCAAAGGCCCTTGATCTCAATACTGTTTTCCATGATTATTCCTCCATAATATACAAAATATTACAAAATATTCCTTTTTCTGCGTGCAGTGTCCCGAGGGACAGACTGCTTATTCCTCCAGCAGGATGTTCAGCAGCTCCTGCACTTCATCGGTGCTTATGCCGCTCTTTCGTGCGATATCCACGGCGGCGGAGAGGTGCTTTTCGATCTCACGCAGGTTCTGCTCTCTGAGAAGCTGGGGATCCTGCGCCGCAACGAAGCTGCCTCTGCCCGTGAAGGATTCTATCATGCCCTCGGCTTCCAGTATCTCGTACGCACGCTTTGTGGTGATTACGCTCACACGGAGATCCTGTGCGAGGTTTCGCATGGAGGGGAGTGCGTCGCCCTCCTTCAGCGTGCCGTTCATTATCATGGCCTTGATCTGATCTGAGATCTGTTCATAGATCGGTACGCCTGCACTGTTTGTAATAATAATATTCATCTGTTTCCCCATTTCATTGAAATGTTGCTAATGTGTATATCCGATATATACAATATATCACCTTTGATATACTTTGTCAAGGGTTTTTTCGATTTTTTTTGTAAAATTCAAAAAATCACAAAAATGTATCAAAAAATACTTGACAACCACAAGTTTCTTGTGGTATACTGTTCATACAGTGAAATGTGTATGAACAAAAAGGAGGCGGAAACAGTGGCTGATATAATGGCGGTGCTTGAAAGAGCAAGGTGCTTTGAGCAGGAAGTTCTGGTGAGTCTCGAGCATATCGAGCGCCTGCACAGGATCGCTAAAAGAGGCTCATCAAATCCGGAGCGTGCGCTGCAGATCGCAGAAAAGCTTGATTCGCTGGAGCGTGAGCTTAATGCTCAGGTGGACAGAACAGTGGATGCAAAGCTGGAGGCTTACGATTATATAAGCATTCTTGAAGGCGAGGAGCGCAGCGTGATCGAGCGTTATTACATCCTTGCGATGTCTTGGCGTGAGATAGCGGACAAGATGTACATGAGCGACAGGCGTGTTTTCCTGCTGAGGAGCAGTGCGCTGAAGAAACTGAGGGAGCATTTCGGCGGCGTGCCGAGAAGGTGCGATCCGCTGCGGATAAGAGAGCAGCAGAGAGGATGAGGAGGTAATTATGGGCATTGGAAGAAGGATACGCATCCTGAGGGAGCGGGCGTGTCTCACACAGGAGGAGCTTGCCGATATGATAGGCGTAACGCCGTCCTCGGTGGGAAATTACGAGCGGGAGGTCAGCCATCCGAGGGAGGAGGCGCTGTATCGCATGTTCGACGCACTGAAGTGCGAGCCTAACGAGCTTTTTGCAGACTGCTACGAGAACACCTCGGGCGAGAGCGAGCATTTAGAGAAATACCGTGCGCTGGACAGCTACGGCAGGGAGCTTGTGGACGCCTGTACGGATATCGAATACCGCCGCTGCACAGAGGAAAGCGGCATGGATACTATAATGATAGCGGCAAGAAACGGCGGCGAGCCGAGAGCGATAAAGGTGAAGAAGCGAAAGGGTGTAAGCATCCTGGACAAGCCTGATTATGACGGAGGCAGAAGATGACAGCGGCGGAGGTGCTGATGCAGGCAGGGGCTGCGGCTCTGCCTGTTGACCTGAGTGCGGTTGCGGCGGCACATGATATCAAGGTGGTCAGCTATGAGAGCTGTGCGGATTATCTCGGTATGAGCGTGCAGCAGCTGTATGAGGAGATAAGTCCGCTGGGGTTCAGCTTCCGTGAGGGGGAGCGCCATATTGCGGCGATAAATCACAATGCCTGCGGAGGTCTGCGGCGCCGCTGGACGATGGCACATGAGCTGGCGCATATATTTCTCGGACACATCGGCATGGATATAAAGCGCATGGAGGAGCGCTGCGAGCGCTCTGCGGACAGCTTTGCGGCGGAGCTTCTCGCACCGCTCACGGTGCTGCATTTCTGCGGAGTATCTTCGGCGGCAGAGACGGCACGGCTGTGCGGTCTGTCGAAGCAGGCGGCGGAGATCCGCTTC
>JAZSGG010000080.1:0-12770 GCA_045532595.1 Oscillospiraceae bacterium
TAATGCGACTCCGACAGGCTCTGCAATTGCGCAGAATGTCAAGGCAGTCGCAGGCGACGCAAAGGTTACACTCACATGGGATGCAGTAACAGGTGCAACTAAGTACCGCATCCGCCGCAATGACGGCACAGGCTGGGTAAACTATAAGGACATTGCCACAAACAGCTTTACTGACACAAGTGTCACAAACGGAACGAAGTACTCCTACGCCGTATACGCCTGCATTGACGGCGCATGGGGCAAGGCTTCTGCGATAGTCAGTGCTACGCCCTGCCAGACCAGAGTTGCCGCCGTGAACATAGAAAAGAGCGGCAACGACATAACCCTCACATGGACGGCACTCAGCGGCGCAACTAAGTATCGCATCCGTCGCAATAACGGAAGCGGCTGGGAAAATTACAGAGATCTCACATCCGCAACATTCACCGACGCCGATCTCAGCAGCGGTACATACTACTACGCCGTATACGCCTATGTAAACGGCGCATGGGGTGCAGCTTCTCCGATCGTAAACAGCACCATTTCCTAAAACCCCATATCTTATGGAGAGACAATGAAAAAGGATAACTTCATTCGCAGCAAAAGTATATTCGTTGCAAATGAGATGCTGTTTGATAACTATTTTGCGTGCCGCTGTAAAAATACAGCGGCACTACACATAATCATCCTTCAGTAAATACTAATAGATCGAACATAAATGTAAATGAATTCCCAAAAGGCGAGAACGATCATGTTCAACAAATACAGTGATATGGTAACAGTGGATGAGCTTTGTGAAATGCTGCGAATAGGCAGAAACAAAGCCTATGACCTGCTTTGCAGCGGCAAGGTGAAAGGCTTGCCTGATGGGAGGCTCCGGATGATCCCCAAGGAGGCTGTTATTGATTACATCAGAAGCAATATAAAATAATAAAGGCCGCTGCATGATCTGCAGCGGTCGGCTCGTGGAGCGGTCTTCCATCTGTATCAAGTGGTTCCACATCCCACTGGATTGGCTTCAGACCCATGCCCTCGATGGTGGTTATCAGGTTGTCGTCATATTCTCCGTATGGCGCACGATACAGGGTCGGTTGTTCGCCTGTTATCATCCTGATCTTCTGTGAGCAGGCTTTTGTATCGCTGATAAGCTCGTTTACATTGATGCCTTCAACGTGTGGATGCTGATCCGAGTGGTTCTGTATCTCGTGTCCTGCTTCGTAGAACATCATCACATCCTCGGGATAGCGGTCGCACCAGTCACCTGTAACAAAAAAGGTTGCCTGTGCATCAAATTCATCCAGTATTCTGATAAGCTCGGAGGTGTTGGAGTTCTCCCACGCCACATCGAATGTCAGTGCGATCTTGTTGTCGCCACGTTCGACATTGTATATCGGCAGTTTTCGCTCCTGCGCCTGAGTGCCTACCGATGTGAATACGGCAACAGCACCTACTGCAATCGCAGCAGTGACCATCGAAGCCAGAATGACGGCTCGTTTTACTTTTTTCTTTGTGAATGTTACCATCTGCATATTAATCCCTCCGTACAGGTCCTATTTTTTTGTATGAGTATATTCAAGATTCGGGACAAATATGACAGGCTTTATAAAATATCCTGCTCAGATCCACAGTTAAAGAAAAAGGATATGCTGACGATATAATATGTATAATTATATATCTGTGGTAGGAAGTGTACGTGAGAAAAATCTTCTTAGATGTGCCGCCTGCATGAATTGTTTAGTTCAAAGTTCATCGAAGACAAAGACAGAAACCAAATAAAAAACAGACCGCTCCCTAGCCATTTAGTCGGCTCGTGGAACGGTTTTCAGTTCCTGTACCCATTTATAATTGGTAATTGTGCCAAAATGAACTGGATGTAATTGTCGGATATGTACTTGAAATAAATAGCATTATGTGTTAAACTATTATCAGTATGGTTTATATTGGATAACCCTGCATAAGCGGGAGCAAGGACAGGTCTGGTGGGTATGCTTTTTGACGTTGACAGTTACACTAATCTGGGTGATCGTGAATGTAACGAGGATAGTGTGTATTTAGGCGAAAACGGCACAGGAGAGCGTTTGTTCATAGTAGCTGATGGTTTGGGTGGACATGGCGGAGGAGATATTGCTTCTGACATTGTGGTAAAAACATTGGCAAAGCGCTTTCGCAATGGCGGATTTGATATAAAAGAGGCAATAGATACAGCTAATGCAGACATTCTTGTATTTCAGAAGGAAGCAATGAAGAAATGCAAGTCCACTATTGCGGCAGTGTATATTAAGGATGATGAGCTGATTGCTGCTCATGTGGGGGATAGCAGAATATATGCGTTCGCTGACGGGCAGATAGTATATCAGAGTCAGGATCATTCTGCGTCACAGCTTGCGGTGACTCTGGGAGAGATTACTCCTGATCAGATCAGAGGACATTCAGACAGGAACATACTTACAAAGGCCCTCGGCGCTGCCGAAAGCGTTAAAGCGGATATAGACAGTATTCCGGCAGCAGATATCGATGCCGTGTTGCTTTGCACGGATGGTTTCTGGGAATGTGTTACTGAGGATGACATGCTTTTTGCATTGAGTACCACAGAGTCGGCAGGAGACTGGTTAGTTAAGATGATCGCCGTGCAGCGGAATGCGGCAGTGAATGGCGATAAGGATAATAATTCCGCAGTAGTATTAAGAAAGGGGGACGTCCGATAAATGGCATATTGTCCCTATTGTATGAAAAGGCAGGATATTTCTGCAGATGGGCGATGCGTGCGTTGCACAAAGCCCATGGATCTCAATATCAAGGTGCCACCGCATCATCTGCGTCCTGGTACTTTGCTGTGCAGAGAAAGGTATCTTGTGGGTACCGCTCTCGGTCAGGGTGGATTTGGCATTACATATATAGGTCGTGACAGAAATCTTGATGTTCGTGTGGCAATAAAGGAGTTCTATCCCAATGGATATGTCAACCGCACCAACACGGTAAGTAGTGTGGTGAATACCTCTGCCACATCGACTGATGCACAGGCTATCTTCACCAAAGGCAGAGATCGTTTTCTGGCCGAAGCCAGAGCGCTGGCGCAGTTTTCAGGAGAACAGGGAATCGTCATCGTCCGTGACTTCTTCCAGGAGAATAACACAGTCTACATCGTAATGGAGTATCTCGATGGTAAGACATTGAAGCAGCTGCTGGATCGTGGAAAGCGTTTTTCGCCGAAAGAGATCGTTGATCTTATGCTGCCTGTTATGGAATCGTTACAGGTCATTCATCAGGCAAAGCTGCTCCACAGAGATATAAGCCCCGATAATATAATGATCGTCAACGGTAAGGCTAAGCTGATAGACTTTGGCGCTGCCCGTGAGTATGCTACAGGCAATGGCAGCTCTTCCATAATTGTGAAGCCGGGCTATGCCCCTATTGAACAGTACGGTAACAAGATCGAACAGGGTCCGTATACGGATATCTATGCATTGTGTGCAACGATGTATAAATGTATTACCGGAGTCCTGCCTGATATTGCCACTGACAGAGTAGGAAAGGTCGATTGTCTCAAGAGACCCTCGCAGTTGGGGGTAAGTATCTCACCGTTATTGGAGAATACCATTCTTAAAGGCATGGCTGTTCATCATGAAGACAGATATCAGAATATGTCTGAGCTTATCAGGGTATTTGTTAATCCCTCTGCCACAGCCTCGCAGGAGGATGGTGCGGTGCTTACAAGCATCGGTGCAAATGTTCAGGATGTTATAGGCTATAATACAAATAGCAGGTTTTATGATCCCCGTACAGGCCAAAGCCTAAATATAAATACTACCGGGCATGGAAACCGGTTAATAGATGGATATACGCATCAGCGTGATGGGCAATCTCAACATTTTACACAGCAGTCGCAACATTATACAACACAGCACACACAGCACACGCTGCACACTCAACATACTCAGTATACCCAGCATACAGGCATAGTAAAGGGCGATGCTTCTGTTAAGAAAAAAAGAGGCAAGTCAAAGCGTTCAAAGCGTGGATTGGCGTCAATGAATGTATTCCAGCAGACGATGCTTATGATGGGAATACTTGCTGCCATAGCGGCAATTGCATTCCTGGTGCTGTTTATTGTGATGGATATCAACCCTTTCGAAGAAAAGGTGCAGGAGAATTACAGCGATATCACCTTGCCTGTCGTCCGCATCAATGGAGCCTTCTATGAACTCCCGCTTTCAGTTGATGATGCAGAGGACATAGGTTGGGTAGCCGATGTCAAAAGGGACATGGCGGTTCCTGCGGGCGCAACAAAGTATATCACCTTCTGCTATAACGGTAAAGAGTATGTACGGGCGATTGAAAACAACACCGGTTCTTCGGCTCGTTACACACGTTGTGAAATGCCCTTCTTTGCCATCGCAGATGGCCTTGGCTATGTGGCGACTCTGGCAGACGTCGGCATCGGAACACCTGCTGCAGTTCTTCGTGAGAAGCTGGAGGGTGTTACATACGACCATTCCGAAACGAATGCTTTCTACCTGTATCATATCGCAGGAAAGAATGGTGCGGAGATAGAGATATGGATTGATAAGAAGGCTGAACTAGTAACTATGATAAACATCAGCTTTGAATAAAAAAATCCCCGATAGAAATATCGGGGATCTTTATATGCTTTTGTAAGTTTGTTTTCCTTCTTTTTGTTTCGTTTTAATTTATAATGCTTTGCTGATCGCATACTGTGATGAATCTATCTCATTCTTATGCGGTTGCGCTTACTATAGTAGAAGCGTCGCTCCATGCACCGTTTACATAGGTGTATATTGCGTAGGAATAAGCTTTTCCTGAAGTTACAGCAGTGTCGGCATACGCATTTTCAGTGAGATCCTTATAGTTCACCCAGCCTGTGCCGTCATTGCGGCGGATGCGGTACTTGGTGGCGCCGTCAACGGCGTTCCAAGTGAGAGTGATCTCGCTATCACCTGCTGTTGCTTTTACATTCTGTGCTATTACGGTAGTAGAACTTGTGAGAGTAGCACTAACAATTGCAGAAGCCTCACCCCAGGCGCCGTTTACATAAGCATATACAGCGTACACATAAGTTGTGCCGATGTTTACGTTATTGTCGGTAAGTGCAGTGGCTTTAACATCCTTATAGTTTGCCCAGCCTGTTCCGTCGTTTCTGCGGACTCTGTATTTGGTAGCACCATTAACTTCGTTCCAGGTGAGTGTTACCATGCCATCGCTTGCGGTGGCTTTGACATTCTGAGCAATAGTAGCACCACCTGTTGGAGTTGCGCTGACGATAGCCGAAGCGCCGCCCCATGCATTGCCGACATAGGAGTAGATTGCGTAAGAATACTTAGTGCCGTTTGTTACAGCGGTATCAGTAAAGGAAGTAGAAGTGAGATCCTTGTAGTTGACCCAGCCGCTGCCGTCGTTTCTGCGCACTCTGTACTTAGTAGCACCGCTTACAGCAGACCAAGTGAGAGTCACCTTGCCCGTTCCTGCGGTAGCCTTGACGTTCTGAGCGATAACAGAGCCTGTAGGTGTTGCGCTGACGATAGCCGAAGCACCGCCCCATGCATTGCCGACATAAGCATAAACAGCATAAGAATACTTAGTGCCGTTTGTTACAGCGGTATCAGTAAAGGAAGTAGAAGTGAGTTCCTTGTAGTTGACCCAGCCGCTGCCGTCGTTTCTGCGCACTCTGTACTTAGTAGCACCGCTTACAGCAGACCATGTAAGAGTAACCTTGCCCGTTCCTGCGGTAGCCTTGACGTTCTGCGCGATAACAGAGCCAACGGGAGTAGCGCTGACGATAGCCGAAGCGCCGCTCCATGCATTGCCGACATAAGCATAAACAGCATAAGAATACTTAGTGCCGTTTGTCACAGCGGTATCGGTAAAGGAAGTGGAAGTGAGATCCTTGTAGTTCACCCAGCCTGTGCCGTCGTTTCTGCGTACTCTGTACTTAGTAGCGCCTGTAACTGCATCCCAGGTGAGTGTGATCTTGCCTTCACCTGCGGTAGCCTTGACGCTGGCAGGAGGTACAACAGCAGCAACGATATTGAAGGTTGCTGTGTTAGTGCCAGTGTAGTTGCCCTTACCTGTGATGGTAACGGTTGCGGCGCCTACATTTGTATTGTTGGAATATGCAACGGTATAATCTGTGCCGTTTACGAGTGTCTTAGTGCCATCCTTGACGGTCACTGCGGGAGTAATTGCAGAGCCTGTGTAGGTCTGATCTGCGATATCAGATATTGTTGTACCGCTGATGGACTTTGCCACGATCTTGAAAGTAGTAGTTCTTGTGCCAGTGTAGTTGCCCTTACCTGTGATGGTTACAGTAGCAGTACCTACATTTGTGTTGTTGGAGTAGGATACGGTATAATCGGTGCCGTTTGTAAGGGTTTTAGAGCCGTCCTTTACAGTTACTGCTGGTTTTTGCGCCGAGCCAGTGTAGGTCTGATTTATAACAGTGGAAACTGTTGCACCACTGATGGACTTAGCAACGATTTTGAAAGTAGCGGTCTTAGTGCCGGTATAGTTGCCCTTGCCAGTGATAGTTACAGTTGCTGTTCCCACATTTGTGTTGTTGGAGTAGGATACAGTGTAGTGCATATCCTTTGTGAGGGCGGTAGAGCCATCCTTAACTGTTACATTAGGTTTAATAGCAGAGCCTGTGTAGGTTTGGTTACCGATGGATGCTATTGTAAGATTGCTTACGGATTTTGTGCCGTTTACATCGTTGTCTACCGTATAATACCAAAAGTCCTTGCCTGTTGAGTTAAGCCAAGTGGTAAAGGTATCATATGTGGCATATCTCATTCTGATATGCTTGTCCGAATCGTCATCTGATCCGTATTGCATAAAATAGAAACCTGTATTATCGCCAGAAATGTAACAAAGCGAACATATATCACTAATTCTTAAATGTTCTCCTGCCTGAAGATTAGTAAGTATATTCGATCTTATAGTATCCTTATTATATTCTCCTGCTTTGCCATCAAAATACTTACGAGTACTAGCAAGCGATATCTTCTCTGTATATACTACGCTTGATGCAAACCAACAAAATGACATAGAACCCCACGAATATGTATCAAGAGCAATTGTGGTAGTTCCGTCGATAGCGCTCAGGTTTTTATCAGTAATACTTCCTGCAGAATCTCCGTTCATGGAAACAGGCCAATCCTGTCCGCCGAATACTGCATACTGAGAATCATACAAAAGATACGAAATCATATCTTTCTTTGTTTTGCCTGCACGAACGCTGTTGTTGTTCTGATTCATTATCAGATTAAGAGCAGTAGTGACCTGAGGATCAGACGAAGAAAGCTGTTTATCGTAAGCGGCATATTTAGGTGTTTCTGTTCCGCTTGAAGAATAGCCTTTAGGTACATATCCGCCGTGCCATCCCCAACCACGATAAGTGAGATCGGTGAATCCGGTAATAGGTCGTTTTACGATAACACCGGAAGAATTACAATCAACCATGTAGCCATTGCCGACATAAACTCCTATGTGACCATAGGATGACCCTTTATAATAAAAGAATACATCGGCACCTAACGGTATATCTGTACTGGTTGAAACAAGGTATTGATCTGCATATATTTGTGCGTTACTAGCAGTTGAAATGTCAATACCCAATTTAGGATGGGTATTGAAAATTTTAGCAACGAACCACAAGCAATAACTTACTCCGCCTTCTGTGTAGCCGGAAGTGCCAACTTGTGCTAAAAATGCATCAACAATATCCTGTTGAGTGTACGAAGTTGTGGTTTTAGGCGAAGGCAACGTATAACCTAAATCTGAACACCAAGGACCCCAACCTATATATGTGCAATCGCTTATATAATTTGAGCCGAAGTAAGAACTTAAATCAAAAACTTTAATACCACTTGAAACTGCACTGATATATGTTCCGTCACCAAGACTTATTCCCACATGACCTACATTATAGCCATACTTTCCATAATAGTCAAAAAATACAGCTGCGCCTCTGGGAGGAGTTTCTTTCAGATTTGTGCTTGTGATCATTCTGTCTGCCATTTGCGATGCATCACCAATGGCAGAGGACATACCTTTGCCGATGGAATAGTAGAATGAATCCACAACAAATCTGGTACAGTAGCCGCAATAAGTATCATAGTGCCAATTGCCAGGAGACCAAGCAGCGTTTGCGCCAGCTTGTAAATCACGTGCTTTTGCAATTACCGTCTCAATTTCTGAGGAGGAATACTGAAGCGATGCAGTATCATCTGCTTCAATAATTTCCACGTTTTCTATTTCGGAATCATCATGTGCAAAAGCTGACAGATTTGTAGCGTCGATATAAGTGAATAATAATACCAACGCCATAAAAACAGAGCCTAGTTTTTTTAGTGTTGCTTTCATAAATATACCTCCAAATCAAAGCTATACCCTCATTATATATATATATATATAATGTCAAGGGTTTTCGGGGCAATTTTTCAAATCCATCCAAAATTTTGTGCAACATTTTTACGCCAAAACGCCGCTCCAAACGGAGCGGCGCAGCAGCTTATTATAATAATGAAGCCATCATCAGATCATGGAGTCTTCCCAGCAAGCGGGAGCTTCAAGACCAAACATCTTCACAACTGTGGGAGCAACGTTTGCAAGACCGTAAGCGCCATCCTTGATGGTGTACTTAACGTCCTTGTCGTAGATGATGAAGGGAACAGGGTTCAGGGAGTGAGCTGTTCTTACGTTCACTTCGCCCTTCTTGTTCTTCTCGAGCATCTCATCAGCGTTGCCGTGGTCAGCTGTTACCAGCATGGTCACGCCGTACTCGTCGCAAACTTCCTTCAGACGTGCAAGACCGATATCAACGGACTCAACGCCGATCATTGTTGCCTGCATGGAGCCTGTATGACCTACCATGTCGCCGTTGGGGAAGTTGCAGCGCAGGAAATCGTACTTCTTGGACTTGATAGCCTCGATCAGAGCGTCAACGATCTCTGCGGACTTCATCCAGGGGCGCTGATCGAAGCTTACGTTATCGGAGGGGATCTCCACGTACTCTTCCAGCTCCTCGCTGAACTTACCGCTCTTGTTACCGTTCCAGAAGTATGTTACGTGACCGTACTTCTGAGTCTCGGAGATAGCGTACTGCTTGAGACCTGCGTTTACGA
Source organism: Oscillospiraceae bacterium (assembly GCA_045532595.1). GTDB lineage: Bacteria > Bacillota > Clostridia > Oscillospirales > Ruminococcaceae > CAG-115. Next base: position 9,117 of record JAZSGG010000080.1, read on the forward strand.
ATACCTCAGAGAGAGTATTTGTGATCTCGGGGGGATTTACAAGATATCTTGCAGGGAGCTTCAGGTCGCCGTCGTACTGCAGCATACCTGCGTAGCATACGTCGGGCTTAGCGCCTCTGTCGAAGTAGTTGAACTCATCCATATCGAATGCCATGGACATCTCAATGGCACGGTCGCCACGGAAGTTGAACAGGATAACGGAATCGCCGTCAACGATCTTGCCTACAGGCTCGCCGTTCTCTGCGATAACGAAAGCGGGCAGATCCTGATCGGATGCTACGCCTGTCTCAGCTACGAGTGTATCGAAAGCCTCGGTAGCGGAAGCGAACTGTCTGCCCTCACCCTTAACGTGAGTAGCCCAGCCACGCTCAACCATGGGCCAGTCAGCCTGATATCTGTCCATTGTGATCTTCATACGTCCGCCGCCGGAAGCGATGCGAGCGTCGAAGGAAGCATCGTTCAGCTCAGCGAAAACAGCTTCAAGCTGCTTGATGAACTCGCCGCCTGTCAGAGGGGGAACGTCACGTCCGTCCAGCAGAGCGTGAACTCTTACCTTAGAAACGCCGTCAGCCTTTGCACGCTTAACCATGCTGATGAGGTGGCTGATGTTGGAGTGAACGTTACCATCGGAAAGCAGACCGATGAAGTGCATTGTGGAGTTCTTGTCCTTAGCGTTCTTTGCAAGCTCCTGCCATGCGGAGGAATCGTACATCTTACCGCTCTCGATGCTCTCATTTACGAGCTTTGCGCCCTGAGAATAGATCTGACCGCAGCCGAGTGCGTTGTGACCTACCTCGGAGTTGCCCATGTCGTCATCGGAGGGCAGACCAACTGCACCGCCGTGAGCCTTCAGACGTGTTGTGGGGCAGTTCTCCAGCATCCAGTCAAGTGTGGGAGTATAAGCCTCGGTAACAGCGTCGCCAAGACCTGTCTTGGAAAAGCCGATACCGTCCATTACTACTAATAATACGGGTTTAGCCATTATAAATATTCCTTTCGTAAGTTAGGAGTTAGGAGTGAGGAGTGAGGAGTTATGGTGTCGGCTTACGCCAACGAATTTAAATTATTATAACTTATCAGTTCCTGCCCTAAATCCCGTAATATACTTAAATTTGCAAATAAGTGAGAAATTAAAGTGAGGTCACGGCGAAGCCGCATTTTAATACATCCGACGTAGTCGGATACATCAACTCCTAACTCCTAACTCCTCACTCCTAACGGAGTAGGCTTAGCCTACCTCAGCTGCCTTGATGATGGTTGTGAAGTCTGCAGCCTTCAGGGAAGCGCCGCCGATGAGACCGCCGTCAACGTTCTTCTTGGAAACCAGCTCAGCAGCGTTAGCAGCGTTCATGGAGCCACCGTACTGGATTGTGATTGCCTCAGCAACGTCAGCGCCGTACAGCTTAGCGAGTGTAGCACGAATGAATGCGCAAACCTCCTCAGCCTGATCAGAGGTAGCTGTCTTGCCTGTGCCGATAGCCCAAACAGGCTCGTAAGCGATTACGCACTTCTTGAGATCCTCAGCCTCGATGCCGAAGAAGTCCAGCTTGATCTGACGAGCGATTACTTCCTCAGTGATGTTGCACTCACGCTCCCAGAGCAGCTCGCCAACGCAAACGATGGGCTTCAGTCCTGCAGCCAGAGCAGCCTTTGTTCTCTTGTTTACGGTCTCGTCTGTCTCAGCGAAGTACTGACGACGCTCGGAGTGACCGAGAACTACGTACTCAACGCCCATCTCAGCCAGCATATCAGCGGAGATCTCGCCTGTGAAAGCGCCGCTCTTCTCGAAGTGGCAGTTCTCAGCGCCGATCTTGATGTTTGTACCCTCAGTAGCAGCCAGAGCTGTCTCGAGGTTTGTGAAAGGAACGCAAGCTACGATCTCAACTGTCTTGATGTCAGCTACCATGCCCTTCAGCTCGTCCAGCAGAGCCTTAGCCTCGGGACGTGTCTTGTTCATCTTCCAGTTGCCTGCGATTATTGCTTTTCTTGTTGCCTTATTCATTGTTGTATTCTCCTTATAATTATTTTTGTAGAATTCTATCATTTCCTGAACATCTATGCCGTTTATCGTCATTCCGTCAAGCTTGCAGCATTCTATTGCAGCGCCTGTCAGGTCGCATTTTTCCAGACCTGCGCCGCTTAGGTTGCACTGCAGGAAACCTGCGCCGCACATGTCGTTTTCGACGAATCCTGCACCGCTCAGCTGCGTTCTTACAAACGCAGAGCCTGCCAGCACACACTCCTCGACATCGCAGCATAGTCTGCTGCGCTCTATGCGGAGATCCGTGCAGTCGCACTCGCTTATGAGCGATATTTTTTCGTTGATAATGTTCATGGTCTACCTCAAAGAATAGGGCAGATTTCTCTGCCCTATCTGTTTTTTAGGTTTAGAAATTACTTATCCTGGATTACGTCGATACCGGGAAGAACCTTACCCTCGAGGTACTCGAGAGAAGCGCCGCCACCTGTGGAGATGTGGCTCATCTTGTCAGCGTAGCCGAGCTGTACAACAGCTGCTGCGGAGTCGCCGCCGCCGATGATTGTTGTAGCGTCAGCCTCAGCAAGACCCTTAGCTACTGCGATTGTACCCTTAGCAAGGATGGGGTTCTCAAATACGCCCATAGGACCGTTCCAAACAACAGTCTTAGCTGCCTTAGCCTCATTAGCGAACAGCTCCATTGTCTTTGTACCGATATCGAGACCCATCATATCTGCGGGGATCTTGTCGGAATCAACAACAGTAACCTCAACCTCAGCGTCGATAGGATCAGGGAAGCTCTTTGTTATAGTTGTATCGATGGGGAGGAGCAGCTTCTTGCCGTTCTTCTCAGCCTTAGCGATCATCTCCTTGCAGTAGTCGATCTTCTCATCGTCTACGAGAGAAGTACCAACCTCAAAGCCCTTAGCCTTCAGGAAGGTGTAAGCCATACCACCGCCGATGATAAGTGTATCGCACTTGTCGAGCAGGTTGGAGATAACGTTCAGCTTGTCAGCAACCTTAGCACCGCCGAGGATTGCAACGAAGGGACGAACGGGATCCTCAACTGCGTTGCCGAGGAAGTCGATCTCCTTGTTCATCAGGTAACCAACAGCGGTCTCCTTAACGAACTTTGTAACGCCTGCTGTGGAAGCGTGAGCTCTGTGAGCGGAACCGAAAGCGTCCATTACGAAGAACTCGCCATCAACCAGAGCGCCCAGCTCCTTAGCGAACTCCTCACCGTTCTTTGTCTCTTCAGCGCCACGGAAACGTGTGTTCTCCAGAACAACGATCTCGCCGTCGTTCATAGCTGCAACAGCTGCCTTAGCGTTGTCGCCTACTACTGTATCGTCCTTAGCGAAAGTAACCTTTGTGCTAACCAGCTCAGCGAGTCTGTCAGCAGCAGCCTTCAGGGAGAACTTGTCCTCAGGGCCATTCTTGGGCTTGCCGAGGTGAGAGCAGAGTACGATCTTAGCGCCGTTCTCTACCAGCTTGTTGATTGTGGGGAGTGCTGCAACGATTCTGTTGTCGTTGGTGATCTTGCCATCCTTCATAGGAACGTTGAAGTCAACTCTTACGAGAACCTTCTTGCCCTTTACAGCAAGGTCAGCTACATGCTTCTTGTTAAGTTTGCTCATGGTTGTTATTTCCTTTCATTATGTAAATATTGAACAATA
>JAZSGG010000002.1:0-2641 GCA_045532595.1 Oscillospiraceae bacterium
CCATCTCCACAAGCACTGAGGGGAAATCCTGCTGAAGTGTTACCCAGTAATAGCTGTACTTGTCGCCACGGGAATAGTCCGTGCCGTAGATCTGATTCTTGTAGAACGCCGCAAGCTCGTTGTTTATCGCACCGGCAAGCGGCTGTGAATACGGCGTGAAGTAGTACACCTCAACGCCCTTTGCGTTCTCGTTCGTTGCGGAATTGCAGTGCAGGGAGATGAACATATCCGCACCGTACTGCCTTGCAACGTTCGGGCGGTCGTCACGGAAGATGAACTCGCTCTCTGTTTTAAGGCGGACAACTGTCGCACCGAGGGCGGTGAGCTTCGCTTCAAGCTTCTTAGAAACGGCGAGGTTCACGGACTGCTCCGTTACATTTCCGATAGCGCCCGGGTCGAGCTTTTCGGGGGTCTTTGAATAGCCGTGGCCTGGGTCGATGACTATCACCTGACCTGCAAGCGAGGCAGTCGGCACGGTGAAGGTCAGCATGAGATCGCCGTTTTCGTCATAATATGCGCCGCAGCCGCCGTAGATTCCTGCCTGAGTCAGCGTGAGCGCCATGCGGAACTTAGGCACGCCGTTCTCCTCAACGGTCTCCCATACGCCGCCGCTGAACAGCGAGCAGGCTGAGAAATCGGGGAGCTTTGTTACGCTTGTGATGTTGTCAAAGGTGATGTACACCTTGTCCGCATTGAACTTCGTTACTCCGTACGGGCCGTCGGGCTGGTCGTGATAAGCGACGTTCGTGGTCACGTTATAGGAAGATTTATAATCGAGCTTTATCTTTATGTAGCTCTTGCCGCTGACGTTGCCTATCTCCTTTACAAGCAGGGCGTTCTCGCCGAGACCCGTGTCATAGAAGGTGGTGACATCCTCTGCGGCAAAACGCTTGCCCGAGGTGGTGGTGAAATAACCGCCCGACTCGCTCTTGATATAATCAATAGTTCCCGCAGGAAGCTGTGAGAACGCAGGGGATGCGATGTTACCTGTGGTCATTGCATCGTAGACGGTGGTGTAATTGCTGAGTACCCTTAAATACTGGATATATTCACTGTCGGACACGATAGGCGGCATGGTGCCGACTACCTCGCCTGTGCCTGCGGCGCTCTGATCCTTCAGTATCTCAGCAACGATGTTCTTAGGCGGCTCGGGCTTTGCCTCGATGGTAACGCTGCCGCCCACCATGCTCTCGTCATAGCCGCTGTAGGATGCGTAGTAGACGATCTCGCCCAGATACTGCTCCTGACCGATGATGCCGTCGGGCGTGGTGTAATATCCCACGAACTGCGCATAGGAGGAGTTTGCGTCCAGCTCCTCTGAGCTGCCCTCCTTCTCCTTCAGCGTTATCGTCTGACCGCCGATGGTCGCAGACACCTTAGCGCCGCTGTATGCCACCGCCACAAGGGATATCTGTGCGCCGCCCTCGACAGTGACGTTGTCCTTGCCCTCGATGGAGGTCATAACGTCTATCCTGCGCTCGATATCGTAGCGGTACTGCTTGCCCTTATGCTCGATGGTGAAGCTGTTCCAGCCTACGGAAAGCGGCTCGTTGAAGTAGAAGTTGCCTGCCTCGTTCAGCTTTATCTTCTCGCCGTCGAAGTAGACATCGAAGTTCTCATCGAACGTACCCATGAACTTCACATTGGAATCGTAAGTAACGAAGCTGAGCTCCGTGGGGGATATCATTTCGAGATCTTCAAAGATAGTATCTGTATTTATCTGCTCCGCAAAGTATTTAAGCAGCGTATCGGTGGTGCCGAGGCGGTTGTCTCTGAGGCCGCCGAGGGAGTGGAATGCGCTGCCGCCGATGCTCTCGTAATCCTCCAGCACCGTCATCTGGCGCAGCAGCTGATCCTCATACCAGCCGTTATAGTTGCCGATCTTCTCATTCAGGTGCATGACATAGGTCTTGATGCCGTTTTCCTCTGCGAGGTCATACCACCACTTCACGACGCTGTCGAAATTAAGCGCCCAGTCGCTGGTGGAGCCGTATGCCTTCACCATCACCATATCCACATAGCGCTTCTCCACATACTTCTTCGTATCGGAAAAGCCGTCGTACAGCGCCTGAACTGTATCCTGCGTGGGTGAGCCTTCGGCGTTCACGCTGTCGTTCGCCCACATATCGTTTATCATCAGACCAACCGCAACGCTGTTGTTCGTTCTGCGGATTATCTCGGATATGCTGCGGACTATGTATTCATTGGTCTCGTACAGCCAGTTCTCATAGCCGATGCCCGAGCCGCTCTCCATGTACTGCGCAAAGGCGGCGGTATCGTCGCTCATGTAATAATTCGTGAGGATGATGCCGTCGCAGGCGTACTTCATCGCAAATTTATGCACCGCTGCGGAGAAGCCGCTCTTGATGCCTATTCCCTGCTCGGAAAGGCGCTGCAGCAGCCTGTTCACATCCAGCACCACGAACACCGAAAGCCCCGCAGCACGGAAAGCCTCCATCGTGCTGCTGAGAACACAGGTGCCTGAGTTCAGCTCCAGATCATAGAAGCATTCGTCCTCGTAATCGGTGTTGATGAGAACGGTGTTCATGCCGTAGCCCGTTATCTCCTGCACAAGCTGCGGAAGCTCCGCCGCCAGCGTGATATCAGAAGTATCCTCCACGCAGTAATCGAGACCAGGTGT
>JAZSGG010000136.1:0-16232 GCA_045532595.1 Oscillospiraceae bacterium
TGGCCTCCGACTTCGTTTCTTACTGCGATGATGTTATCAGACATTGTTTCTCCTCCTTATCAGTTAAGCTTTGTTGTCTTGCCGTAGTAGGCGTTGAGGTACATCTGCTTGATCTCTCTCATCAGAGGATATCTGGGGTTAGCGCCTGTGCACTGGTCATCAAACGCCTGCTCCACCATGTCATCCAGTCTGTCGAGGAAGTCCTGCTCGTCGATGCCGTAATCCTTGATAGTAGCCTTGATGCCGATCTTCTCCTTCAGGTCGTCGATCTTAGCGATAAGACCCTCAACCTTGTCAGCGTCGGTCTTGCCCTTTACGCCGAGATACTCAGCGACCTCTGCATACTTTGCAAGGGTCTTGGGGTGATCGTACTGGGAGAATGTACCCATCTTTGTGGGAGCCTCAGCGGAGTTGAAACGGATAACTTCATTTATCAGCAGTGCGTTTGCAACGCCATGGGGCAGGTGGTGGAAAGCACCCAGCTTGTGCGCCATGGAGTGGCATACGCCGAGGAATGCGTTTGCGAAAGCCATACCGGCCATTGTAGCGGCATTAGCCATCTTCTCACGAGCCTCAACATCGTTGGGAGCATCGGGAGCAGCGCTCTCGTATGCTCTGGGCAGGTAATCGAAGATCATCTTCAGGGACTGCTTTGCAAGGCCGTCAGTGTAATCTGTTGCCATTACGGAAACAAGAGCCTCCAGGTCATGTGTAACAGCGTCGATACCCGAAGCAGAGGTCAGACCTCTGGGGCCGCTCATCATCAGGTCGCAGTCAACGATAGCCATGTTGGGCAGCAGCTCGTAGTCTGCAAGAGGATACTTTGTGCCTGTCTGCTCGTCGGTGATAACTGCAAAGGGAGTAACCTCGGAGCCTGTACCTGCGGAGGTGGGAACAGCGATGAAGTAAGCCTTCTCTCCCATCTTCGGGAATGTATAAACTCTCTTGCGGATATCAATAAAGCGCATTGCCATATCCATGAAGTCGGCCTCGGGAGGCTCATACACCCCCCACATGACCTTAGCTGCGCCCATTGCGGAGCCGCCGCCGATAGCGATGATGCAGTCAGGCTCGAAGCTTCTCATGGCAGCAGCGCCTGCCTTAGCGGATGCCAGTGTGGGATCAGGCTCAACATCAGCAAATGTGGTGTGGGTGATGCCCATCTCATCCAGTCTGTCGCTTACGCACTTTGTATAGCCATTCTTGAAGAGGAAGGAGTCTGTAACGATGAATACACGCTTCTTGCCCATAACCTGCTTCAGCTCTGCAAGAGCCACGGGCAGACAGCCCTTCTTGATATAAACCTTCTCAGGCGCACGGAACCACAGCATATTCTCTCTCCTCTCAGCCAGTGTCTTGATATTCAGCAGGTGCTTTACGCCAACGTTATCGGAAACGGAGTTGCCGCCCCAGCTGCCGCAGCCGAGTGTCAGGGAGGGAGCAAGCTTGAAGTTATACAGATCTCCGATGCCGCCGTGGGAGGAGGGTGTGTTCACGAGCATGCGGCATGCCTTCATGCGCTCAGCGTACTGCTCGATCTTCTCACGCTCGGTGATCTCGTTGATATAGAGGGATGCGGTGTGACCGAAGCCGCCGTCCTGAATGAGGCGGTCAGCCTTGTCAAGCGCATCTGCAAAGTTCTTCGCCTTGTACATAGCGAGAACGGGAGAAAGCTTCTCGTGTGCAAACTCCTCGGAGATATCCACGCTCTCCACCTCGCCGATGAGGATCTTGGTGGACTCGGGAACCTGCACGCCCGAAAGCTCTGCAATTCTGTGTGCGGACTGACCAACGATCTTGGCATTCAGTGCGCCGTTGATGATGATGGTCTTGCGTACCTTATCTATCTCGTCATCCTTCAGGAAGTAGCAGCCACGCAGCTCGAACTCCTTCTTCACCTTGTCGTAGATCTTGCCCACAGCGATACCGCTCTGCTCGGATGCGCAGATCATACCGTTATCAAAGGTCTTGGAGTGGATGATGGAGCTTACTGCCTTCAGCACGTCGGCGGAATCGTCGATGATGGCAGGAGTGTTACCTGCACCAACGCCGAGAGCAGGCTTGCCGCTGGAATAAGCAGCCTTTACCATGCCGGGACCGCCTGTTGCGAGGATGATGTCAGCCTCCTTCATAACGGTGTTTGTAAGCTCCAGGGAGGGGATGTCTATCCATGCAATGATGCCCTCGGGAGCGCCTGCAGCCACTGCAGCCTCCAGAACGATCTTAGCCGCCTCAATAGTGGACTTCTTTGCTCTGGGATGAGGGCTGATGATGATACCGTTTCTGGTCTTGAGGGATATCAGGGTCTTGAAGATTGCTGTGGATGTGGGGTTTGTGGTGGGGATAACTGCAGCTACAACGCCGATAGGCTCTGCCACCTTGCATACGCCGAACGCTTCGTCACGCTCGATGATGCCGCAGGTCTTTGTGTCCCTGTAAGCATTGTAGATGTGCTCTGCCGCATAGTTGTTCTTGATGACCTTGTCCTCAACAACGCCCATGCCTGTTTCCTCAACAGCCATCTTTGCGAGGGGGATGCGCTGCTTGTTTGCAGCGGACGCAGCAGCAAGGAATATCTTATCTACCTGCTCCTGAGTGTACTCTGCAAAGATCTTCTGCGCCTTTCTCACTCTTGCGAAAGCGGCTTCCAGCTTCTCCACGCTGTCAACGATCTCGTAGTTCTTCATAGTTGTTCTTCTCCTTAAAATATATACCCGTGCAGTGCCCTGCACTTGATGCCTTATTTATATACGGAGCCTATTATCTGCCCCATGAGCATATTTTACACCATTGTTAAAGTTTTGTCAATAGCATTTTTCAATTTTGTAGGATTTACCGTTTAACGACCTTAGTCGAAAAAAATATAGTGTATTATGTACAACAAGGAAAAAGTGAATAGCGAAGATTGAATAATGAATAATGAATAATTATGGTGTCGGCTTGCACCGACGGATAAAAAAGAATAGTGAATAAAAACGTGATCTCGTTGAGATCAGCGCCGCAGGCGCACATTTTCTATTCACTATTCACTGTTTCGCCTGTTCGGGTGTGAGCATCAAAGCCACCGCCTCGTCATATACGAGATATCCCTCGCCCTCGGACGGGAACACCTCCATATCGGCACAGGGTACGAACACGCCGTTTTCATAGGTGTATATTCCGTTTACCACATCGCCGCTCATGCAGAAATAGTATTTCTCCGCCACAAGGATAATGCGGTCATGGTCTTGCGAAAGAACACCAGTGCTGTCCATGACTTTTGCGGTCTCTGTGGATATCTCTCTGCCGGGTACGGGGAGATATCCTCCTCTCACCGTATCATAATAGAGAAAACCTTCAACGCCCTGATAGCCTCTGTACGCAAGGAAGCAATCCTGCTTTATCAGCTCTCCCCTGTAAACTCCGAACAGAGTCTCTGCCCTGCCGTCCTTAACGCCGTATATTCTCAGCCTGTACGAGGGAAAGCCGGGCATATCGCCGATCTCCACCACAAGCTGCTTGCAGATTCCGTAATCCAGTATCGCCACGGCACTGCCGAGAGAATAGCCGCTCGGCTCCTCCATGATGGTGTATTCTTCTCCGCAGAACACAAAAACAGCATAGAACAGCCATTCATCCGTCATCGGAACAAGCTGGGGGATGTTTATCTTCATGAAGCATTCTTCCCTGCCGTCGCCGTCGAAGTCCTCGATATACGCCTCGGAAAAAACAGGCAGGATATCGCCGTTTTCGTTGATATATTCATGTATATCCATCTCGGTATACCTGAATTTCAGTGCGGAAAGGTCAGCCGCCTTTAATTCCTCGTTCTTCTCCTTGTAGATATCCGATGCTTTTACCGCTGCGATCGCTCCACTGAGCCATCTTCCGCAGACGGAGGGGTCTGTGCATCCCTCGTAATCCTCCATGGTATAATCCACAAAGATGTGACCCTCGGAGGGTATCGGATGATATTTCAGCTGTACAGCCGCCTGCTCAGGGGTGAGCATAGTTTTCAGCACCTCGTCAATATCCTCTATCAGAACTGCGGAAAATCCGTAAATGTAAACGTTCCTGTCCGAGCGTATGCCGCAGTACTCGCTTACAGGCACGAAAACGCCGTTCTCCAGCGTGTACACCGTTCCCTCGTCCATAGCGCCCTCGCAGACAACGTAATACTTACCGCCCATCAGCGTCACTGACGTCTGCATTCCTCGGGGAAGTACGTTCTCACTGTCGAGATAAAAGACCTTAGCAGGATCGAGATGCTCGCCTATGATCTTCCGCCACTCCTGCGCAGAGGTATCATAGTACATCGTGCAGCCTGTCGCAAACATTCCGTAGGTGGAGAGGAAGCACTCCCACTTCTTGAAATTCAGCCTTGCATCAATATGTATCTTCAGCTTGCCTTTCACAACGCCGAGCAGCGTGGAATGGCTCTCCGCACCGAACATTCCGAATCCCTTTATCAGCAGCTGCCTGAATGCGCCGAAATCAAGCAGCGCTGCGGTGTATCCCGTATGTCCGTAGCTGATGAGCTGCGCATTGCCGTAGGAATCCACGAAAACGGGATTGTAGCGCAGGCGATAGCTGTCGTTCTCGTAATAGTACGCAGGCAGACCCAGTATGATGAACTGCTCCGTTCTGCCATCGCCGTCAAAATCGTCTATGAAAGCCTCTTGAAGTCTCGGTGTCAGCACGCCGTTCTCATCGAAGTATATCGAAACATCTGGCTTTTCGTCGTAATACTGCTCCACTTCCTTTTCGGGAGTGACCGCAGAGACCGTCCTAGTGTAGAAATCCTGCTGCTTCAGCAGTGCTATCGCAGCGTCCAGCGCCTTACCGCATTTTGCGGGGTCGATGACGCCCTTGTAGTCCTCAACGAGAGCATAGTCCACGAAAGCATTGTCTGCGGATATCTCCACAAGCAGCTCTTTGTCCGCTTCGGATATGCGGGTTTCGGCGTAAAGGCTCTCGGGAACGGGATTTGCGGCAAGAAATGCCTCTTTCGGGGAGATCATCGAAGCTATCACAGCGTCGATGTCCTTTATCTTCACACCCTTGTCAACCTCCACGACGCCGCCCGGGAGTCTTATACGACAATCGCTTCCTGCGGAAACGAACTCGCCGTTTTCATAGGTGAACACCCTGCCGCCGTCCATGAAGCCTGACCATGCAACGTAGTATTTTCCGCCTATCAGCGATACCTCGGGCGGAAAGACCGTGTACTCTGCCTTTGTGTATTCTGCCAGAACGCCCGTTTTATCCATGGCAATTATGTCGTTAACAGGGATAAGATCGCCCACCACATGGCGGTACTCTCCTGCCACTGTGTCATAGTACATAAAGCCGCCGCACGCCTGCCAGCCGTCCGCCACTAAAAAGCACTTCCATTTGCTGTAATCGCCACGCAGCTCGCACAAAAGCCTTGCCCTGCCGTCAGTAACTCCGTAAACGCTGGATTGAGAATCCGCTCCGCATATACCGTAACCAATAACAATAAGATGCCTGAAAGCACCGTAATCCAGCAAGGCGGGATCGAACGTATAGTAATTATTCACCACCTCAGCCTTGCCATCGCTGTTCACAAGTATGAGATAATAACGCAGATGGAATCCGCCGCCGCTTTTGACAGGCATACGGTATACAACGAACACTTCCGTTTTTCCGTCGCCGTCAAAGTCCTCGCTGTACGCTCTGTAAAACAGCGGCTGTACCTTGCCGTTTTCATCGAAGAATTCCTTTGCCGCAGGGTCTCCCTCATGTATGCTGAGCTGCTCTGCCTTATCGGGAGTAAGCAGGGAGGATATCTCCTCATAGTCCTCATGCTGAAGCAATGCCGCACGGGCGGTCTGTTCCTTATCACCGAGCATCGAAGCGTCAGTGATGCCCTCGTATTCGTTTATGTAGTCGTAGTCTATGAACACATTATCGGGAGAGACCTCTGTCAGCTCCTCCAGAAAAGCATCAACGTGCCATGTCTCACGGCTCTCAGCAGCCTTTTCGGGTTCTATCATCGAAGCAATCGCCGTATCCGCACTGAACGCATTTCCGCCATAAATAAGCAGCGAGGAATATCGGATGTACTGGCTGTCATTACACTGAACAAAAGCGCCGTTCTCGTAGAGATACGCCTTATCCGCATAGCTGCCCCACCACAGGCAGTAATACTTGTTTCCCACCAGCATGAACCAGGGCAGCGGTGCGCTGCGCTGATACACATCGGTGAAAACTCCTGTGCTGTCCATGGCGAGGACTTCCCTTGCGGAGAGCTTGCTTGACGGCACGGGCTTGTAGATATGCTCCACCGTGTCGTAGTACATGAAATCACCCATGCCCTGCCAGCCGTTCGCAGCAAGGAAGCAATCCACCTTGCAGAAGCCGCCTCGCAGTCCGTAAAGCTGCACAGGCTTGCCCTCAACAACGCCGAACAGCTCGGAATGGGAGTCCGCTCCCATCGTGCCTGAGGAGCAGAAGATAAGCTGCTTACACAGACCGTAATCCAGCATGGAGGTCTCGTATATCGTGCCGTATGCATAATCCGTCAGCACCTCTGCGCTTCTTTCCCAGCCGCTTGCATAGACAAGATAGCTGCGAATTATCCACTGATTCGTGCTGTATTCGGTGTTGTACGGGATATCCAGCAGGAAAAAGCCCTCGTCCCTGCCGTCGTTGTCATAGTCGTCTATGTAAGCAGTGTTGAACATCGGCTTTATATCGCCGTTTTCATCAAGATAGTCTGCTATATCCATATCACCGTAGCGGAATTTGAACTCAGACATATCCTCCGCTTTCAGCATTTCGTTGAAGGCGAGGTAATCCTCATGATTTCTGAGCGTTTCTACTGCCTTATCCAGCCAGTGAGAATACTCCGATACATCCGCCGTACCCTTGATATCCCTGATGTAATCAAAATCCACGAACACCTGACCCTCGGAAAGGGCGGGGGTGTTCATCTCAATACGGCGCTTTTCCGCAGCCTCGGGTGTGAGCATATTTGCCACTACTTCGTCGTAATCTATGCCGCCGCTTACGCAATTATAGAAGCCTTCTTCCGATGCACGCACGGGATACTGCTCATAGCAATACACAAAGCCGCCGTTTTCATAGAGATACGGCTCTCCGCCATGATGCATGGGGCCAAACGAAATGCACCAGAACTTTCCGCACATAAGCTGACCGACAGGGTAAACCGATGCGCCGTCCCAGTCTTCCTTATAATCGGCAAGGCTGCCTGTTTTGTCCATCTTCAGCAGCTCTGCAAAGGGGATCACCTTATCGGGAAGGATGCAGCGATATTCCTCCGCCACGGTATCATAGTACATGAAATCTCCGCTGCCCTGCCAGCCCGAGGCATTGATGAAGCAATCCACCTTTGTGAAATTGCCCCTGAAGCTGTAATGGCACACCGCATCTCCGTCCCTGATGCCGTAAATTCCCGATGAACAGCCTGCGCCTATAGTACCATTGTTGCACACGATAAGCTGCTGACAGATGCCGTAGTCAAGCACCGACACCTCTGTCACCGAATCACGGAACACATCCACATACTGCGCACTTCCGTTGTCGCTCACCCACAGCAGCCAGTAAAGCTCGGATACTTTGTCCGTAAAGCTGCTTTCACAGGGAGATGTGAGGAGCACGAAATAATCATCGCCGCCGCTTCCGTCAAAGTCCCCGAACACCGCCTGATACAGCTTCGGGACTATGCTGCCGTCCTCTGCGAGATAATCCCCGAGGTCAATGCCTTCCAGCGCCAGCACATTCTCGCACTCCTTGATATACTGCTCCTGCTCGCTCAGCGTTCTTGCGGCATTCTCGTAGACATAGGGATGCAGCCTGCTGCTGTGAACTCCCTGCACATGACCCTTATATCGGAAATCTATGAACACATGACCATCTTCGGGAGCGGAATAGGTAACAGGCTTTGGATACTCCTGCTGCGCAGGCGGTGCGACCTCTGCGGTCTCGGTCGTCTCAGCTGTTTCGATGGTTTCGAGAGTCTCCGCAGGCTCGGTGGTCTCTACAGTTATAGGGATATCCTCGCTGCTTTCCATTGTTGATATTTCCAAGGAAATATCGGCGCTCTCGGTTTCGGCAGCGGGAGGCTCTATGCTCTCGGAAGTCTGCTCAGCACTCGGCACAAACGATGGCTTTCCCTCTATCTCATTGCAGCCTGCGCTGCTTATCATCATTACAACTGCAAGAAATACCGCAGCAGCCCTTTTCATGCATGCTCACCCCACAATAATCATAGTATCATATTTAAATTATACACGCAAAGAAACCGCCCTGCAATATTTATTACAAAACTGTAAACACTCTTAACCAAACTGTAATGATTTGTAACCGAAATGTTACCGACAAAATCGGAATTTGAAACGCGGAGCGTTTCAAATTCAGTTAGGAGTGAGGAGTTAGGAGTGTATGTGCGGCTTCGCCGGTGATTTCAATGTGCTGATCGATTGTAAAGTGCGTTCAGACAGCGGTTTAGAGCAACGTTACGGCGTAGCCGTTTTTAAATCCGTGAGCGGAGCGAACACAATAATTCCTCACTCCTAACTCCTCACTCCTCACTGAATTTGACGAGCTTCGCGCGTCAAATTCCGATTTGTCTCTCCGTTTTCTTGACAATATACATCGTGCGGTGATATAATAATTAAGCAATGCAAATAACATTTCAGACGGAGGCAGGTCATGAACAAGATAACTGTTCGGGAGCTTATCGGCGCTGTATATGCAAACGACGAAAACTCCTGCAAAGCTGCGTATACCCGATTCAACGATATACTTGATACCATAATCCCCCGCATCTCTGACAGAGGAACAAACTGCGGAAACGGTGTTTTTTTCAGATTCCGAGATATCCCCGATAAATTCCGCACAAAGCCGTTACTGGCAGTGTCTGATGTTGAGATCAACGGTGTGCCTACCCTGATAGTCGGCAATCCTAAGCTCGCATGGGTAAACACCAGCGCTCATATCCTTCGCAAGGACAAGTCAAGATCGGTCGCCATCACCGGTTCTGTCGGAAAGACCACCGTAAAGGATATAATCTATCATGTCCTTAACAAAGGCGGCAATGCCATCCGCTGCCACAACTCCGTAAACGGCGCCCGTGGACTCTGCCTTGCCGTAACCTCCGCAGAGAAAAAGATAGACTACTTCAGCTGCGAGATGGGACTCAATCATCCGCAGAATCATTTCCCTGTCATCTCTGAGGCCTTGCAGCCTGAAATATGCGTTATCACCAATATCGGTCACTGCCACATCGAGAACTTCCGTGATAAGGAGCATATACTTGAATGCAAGCTTAGATGCGCCGATCATCTGTCAAAGGAAACAGGTCTGCTGCTTATCAATGCAGACGATGAGCTGCTGATGGCTCACAAGTATGAGCATAAAGTAAAGACCTTCGCCCTGAAAAACACTGATGCGGATTACCACTGCGAAAATGTAAGACTCAGCAACAGCACAGTAGATTTCACTGCGGTATGTCCCGACAGGAAACTGGAGATACACCTGAACGTTCCCGGTGAGCATAACATCTACGGCGCACTGGCAGCGATAGCTGCAGGTGAAAAGCTTGGCATAAGCGACGAGAATATCATAAGCGGGCTTGCCGATTTCACGACTTACGGTATACGCCAGAACGTGTACACAGTACATGACAATATCACCGTCATCAACGATTGCAGCGGCTCCTCACCTGAAGCTAACACAGTTGCTTTCAATATGCTTGCCAATATGAAAACTGAGTTCAAAGGACAGCGCAA
Organism: Oscillospiraceae bacterium; assembly: GCA_045532595.1. GTDB lineage: Bacteria > Bacillota > Clostridia > Oscillospirales > Ruminococcaceae > CAG-115. The sequence goes on from JAZSGG010000136.1 coordinate 9,756, forward strand.
GATTGCACTGCTCGGACATATCATAAGAATGGGCAGGCTTTCAGAGCAGCTTCATCGTGAGTTGGGCAAAAAACTTGCTGAATACAATTTTGATATGATAGTGACCTATGGCGGAAAATCCTCTCTCTTTACAGATGAAGTAAAGGCGGCGGGCGGAGTAGCTCACCATTTCTATGATGATGCTGAGTTTGTGGATTTTGTCAAACGCAACCTGCGCCCGAATGACATTGTGCTTTGCAAAGGCGGACAAAAATCCTATGCATTTTACAAGTATGTAGAGCAGATATTTGACGAAAACTTTACTCCAGTTCTCGCCACATACTACGGCAGCCATTGTGACACGCCTGAATTACATGTTGCATCTCCTGCTATGGCAGTTATGAACAGCGAAAGCAGGGAGCTTCTCTCAGGCAAGAATATGCACGAACGACGCAATGTGGCAAACCTGTTCAGTCTTTTAACTGCAATCACGGCTCTTGAAAACATGGACAGCAGTGAGATAGTCATCATAACCGAAAAAGTTCATTCTCTTTCTAAAGGCTGCAGAAAATACGGCTTGAAAGTAGGCGAACAATATGTACTCAGCGATCTTATATGGATAGCTCTTAATAAAAATGCCGCCGACGCTGTTTATGCTATTGCCCTGCATTATAGCGAAAACCCAAAGCGCTTCATGCAGCTAGTCAATAAAACACTCAGACATATAGGCGCTGCCAACACCAACTGTGTCGGACCCTACGGCAAGATATACGACAACTACTACTCCACTGCGTATGATATGGCACTGATAGCGGCACATGCAATGAACAACACTGATTTCCGCCACATCATAAGCCGAAAAAGTATCTCGGTGATGGATCTTTCAACCCAAAGTGAAAAGGTGATCGAACATCACACAAAACTGAATACACCTCACGAAAATGACGAGCATGTGCTGTATTCGCCCGAAATAACCGTGTTGAAGGAAGGCGGTAACAGCGTTTCCGGAAGGTGTATCGTTGCTGTACGGAAATGTACCGATCACTCAGAAGCATATCATGTAGCGGTAGTGCTGGGTACAATAGAAAACGAATTCACCAAACTCTCCTACTGTGAGATTAAGACCTTACTGGAAAATTGCGACATCTAATAAACATCAAGCGGTATCTTATTACGAGATACCGCTTTTTATATGAGGAGAACAAAAGCACAAACAAAAAGCCCCGTCAAAAGACGAGGCTTGAATGGCTCCCCACCTAATATACCAAAAGAACGGTTATTCGTTATGGGCGAACGCCTTTGTATACTTATATTAAAGAAATAGACATTATATATTTCACTTTTATCCTACACACTATGAACAAACCTCAAAAACGCATCCATTCCCTCTTTATTCCTCTTAAACACACCTGCGTCCTCAAGCACCTCAAGGAACACTTTTCCTATCTCCTGTTCCAGAATAGGCCTTACATTATCTTTATTGAGGTCGGGATATCTGTAGAGGATATCTATTGCCCATACACTGTGCTGCGATAGCTCGGGAATCGACCACAGTATCTCTCTGCTTAACATCGCTCTTTCAAGCATATCTATCTCCTTTGCAAGCCTTGCAGGGAGTACCGCAAGTCCCATAACTTCAATCAGACCTATATTCTCTTTCTTGATATGATGAAGTGATGGATTCGGATGGAATACTCCGAGAGGTCGATCGTCTGTTGTAATGTTATTTCTCAGCACAAGGTCGCATTCATAGACATTACCGTTTTTCCTTGCAATTGGAGTGATCGTATTATGTGGTACACCGTCTGTTTCGGCAAAGATAAACACGCTTTCATCTGAGTAGCCTCGCCACTTTACCAGTATATCGGCACCGCATTTGGACAACTGCTTTCTGTCCTCCGATGCAACTCGGATAACAGACATCGGCCATTTTACGATACCCGCTTTCACAGCAGGATATTTTTCAATCCTGAACTCGGTTTCAACAGGAGCTTTTGCCATAGCAAAGCCGTAGTTGCCGCCCTGAAAATGCTCGTGACTTAAAATCGAGCCGCCGACTATCGGCAGGTCTGCATTCGAGCCTACAAAATAATGAGGCAGATAATCCACGATATCAAACAGCTTATCAAACACCGCATCGTCGATCTTCATCGGGATATGCTTTTCATTGAACACGATGCAATGCTCATTGTAGTAGCCATAGGGCGAATATTGCAGCTGCCATCTTTCACTGTTTACTGTAATAGGTACAGGGCGAAGATTCTGTCTTGCGGGATGCGTTGCGTGCCCTGCGAAGCCTGCATTCTCGGGGCAAAGCTGGCACTTGGGATAGGCAGTTGCTTTCTGCGTTTTTGCCGCAGCAATATCACGAGGATCTTTTTCGGGCTTTGAGCAGTTTATGGTAATATCAAGCGTGCCGTACTCGCATTCGTATGTCCATTTCAAATCCTTTGCAATTCTTCCTGCACGGACATAATTCAGTTTCTTACTGAAATCGAAATACCAGTTCGTTGCCTCTTCGGGATTCGTCTTGTAGCACTTATCAAATTCAGCAATAACCTCTCTGGGCATAGGTGTAAGAACGCCCATAAGCTTTGTATCGAACAGATCACGGGAATTTGCAGTGTCGCTGATTATCCCGTTTGTGCAGGCGTACTCAATCAGCGGAGCGAGCAGTTCATCTATTTCTTCACCAACATACTCCGCTGTTGTTTCCTCCCAGTCGGAAAGCTCCAGAGCTTCCATAAGCTGATTACGGACGACATATACATCGTCGCTTGTTATCAACTCATTCTTCAAAGCATAGTCAATGAGCCTTTGCACTGCACTGTATATCATAGATTTCCCCTCTTACCTTTCGTTATATCCATTCGGATGGCTCTTGTGCCAGTTCCACGCGCTTGCGATGATCTCATCAAGGCTGTCGTGAACAGGTTTCCAGCCGAGGATTTTCTTTGCCTTTTCGCTGGACGCAACAAGCCTTGCAGGATCGCCTGCTCTCCTCGGAGTTTCGGTCGCAGGGATAGGATGACCTGTGACCTTTCTGGCTGTCTCGATCACCTCACGGACGGAGTATCCCACACCGTTGCCGAGATTGAAAATATCGCTCTTGCCGCCATTGTTAAGGTACTGCACAGCAAGAATATGAGCCTGCGCAAGGTCTGTAACGTGGATATAGTCACGGATACAGGTGCCGTCGGGAGTGTCGTAATCCGTTCCATAAATGGAGATCGTTTCACGCTTACCGTTCGGGACTTGCAGTATAAGCGGAATAAGGTGGCTTTCGGGATTGTGAGCTTCACCGATATTACCGCTTTCATCCGCACCGCAGGCATTGAAGTAGCGCAGAGAAACATAACGCAGACCGTGAGCCTCGGCCGTCCACTTGAACATCTTCTCCATAGCAAGCTTTGTTTCGCCGTAGGGATTTGTGGGACAGGTGCGGTCGCTTTCGAGGATAGGAATGTTCTCAGGCTCGCCGTATGTAGCAGCAGTCGATGAAAAGACTATCTTATCCACCTTATTCTTCACCATTGCCTCAAGCAGCACCTTTGTTCCGTAAAGGTTATTATCGTAATATTTCAGCGGATCTGTTACGCTCTCACCAACAAGTGAATAAGCCGCAAAGTGAATCACAGCGTCTATCTTTTCCTGCTGAAAGAGCTTGTCGAGAAAATCGAAATCACGGAGGTCGCCCTGATAAAATCTTGCCTTTTCGGGAACGGCACTTCTGTATCCCGTAACAAGGCTGTCAGCGATAACAACATCATTACCTGCCTTTACAAGCTCCAGTGCGGTGTGCGAGCCGATATAGCCCGCACCGCCTAAAACAAGAATGCTCATATCAATTCTCCTTTGTTATCTCAATGCCGCCGACAGGACGAATCCTGAGCTTTCTGCAAGCGTCCTCTCCGAATACTATATTCATTTCGGCAATGTAGCGGTCTGCAAGCTCAACAGGAACGAATGCCTGAATAGTTCCCGCAAAGCCGCCGCCATGAACTCTCACCGCACCCTTGTCAAAAAGGAACTTTCTGCTCATCATAATCGCAAGCGGAATAGCCTGCTTTGTTTCGTCAGAACAAGAGAACTGATTCTGCAGCAATGTAGCGGAGGAGTGTCCTGACTTTCTTACAAGCTTTAAGAAGTACTCGATATCGTTGTGCTTTAATGCATCCGCCTCATCCTTTGCACGGTTGTTCTCCTCAAAGAAATGTGCCGCACGGATTATCGCTCTGTCGGAGCAGGTCTCACGGAGCTTCGGAACTGCGTCGAAGAATGCCACCTCGCTCACCTGTCTTAAGCAAGGCTTGCCAAAATGCACCGCAACGCTCTCCATCTCCCTGCGGATAGCGGCGTAGTCCTCTGTGAGGTCTGCGTGGCTGCTTCTGGTGTCCGTAATGCACAGGCAATAGCCGTATTTCTCAAAATCGAAGGTGAAGCTGTCGATATCGGGATTTTCTGTATCATAGAAGTCGATGAACACCAGTCCGCCAACAGAGGATACCATCTGATCCATCAGACCGCTGTTCTTGCCGAAGTAAACATTCTCGGCATACTGTCCGATCTTTGCGATCTCAACCGCACCTGCCTTGCCGTCGTTATAGCAGGTATCAATTATAGTGCCTATAAGCGTTTCAAATGCGGCAGAAGAAGAAATTCCGCTTCCACACAGCACATCGGATGTGCAGTACAGATCAAATCCGCCGATCTCTGCGCCATTATCCATAAACCTTGCCGCAATACCGCTTACGATTGCCGCTGTGCCTTTCTTGCCATCGGCAGACACATCGTTAAGCGACACCTCAAAAGGCTTGTAGCCCTCAGAATTTACACGGATAACGCCGTCCTGATGGAAAGCAGCTACTGCGATAACATCAAGGTTCACAGCCGCAGCAAGGACGCAGCCGCACTGATGGTCTGTGTGATTTCCGCCGATCTCTGTTCTGCCGGGTGCGGAGAAGATGCGGACATCCTCTCTTTCGGGATACAGAGCTGCGAACTGCTCAACAGCCTTTATATAACGCTGCTTCTGATAATCAAGCTCAGCTGCGCTGTTTCCGTAGATATTCATAAATATATTGAGATACTCATCATTTTCGATAGCGTTTAATAATTCCTGAATGTTCATAGCGTTTGCTCCTTTCATGATCAAAGAGAGTTTATTGTAAATTCAAGTGTGATCGCTTCCTCAGCGGATATCTTAAATTCCTGATGCACGGGTGCGCCCCAGCTGTCATCACCGCCGACGCCCATCTGCTTTGCCGCAATGCGTACCCAGGTGTAGGACGGCTCGGGTAATTCCTCACGGTGGCTTGCGTTATCAAGCTCGTATGCGTTGTAGGGAAGAACGCTCATCTCAAAGGGGTTTTCATTTGCAGTAAAGCCAAGCCCTGCACCGTTTTCTTCGTAGACATTAACATATCTCACGCCTGTTCTGTTGCCGCACTCCTGCGGATTCAGATACTTTGTGAAGTTTTCCTGTGCGGTGGATGTATAAACGCCGAGTCTTGCACCATTCGCTCTGTCGATGTAGTTTTCATCGGGTCCCATTCCGTAGAATGTGAACTTATCATACTGCTTCTTCAGCTTGAAGTCTATTGCGAATACAGGCATATCGGCAAGTCCCTTTACACCTGGATATTCAGCCTTAACACCGAGTCTGCCGTCAAAATATGCGGTGTATGTGACCTTGTATTCAAAGGACGGAACAGTAGGTGCAAGGAATCTGAATGTTACATCAAGGCTGTCGGAGCTTTCCTTTGTGTCATAGCCAAGGAGCTTTGCACATTTTCCTGCGATCTGCCACTGCGCATTCTCGCAGGGGTAGCCTGCACCTGTATCGTTATCGGTGTGCGCTCTGAAAAAGCTTACCTTAGGTGCTCTTGTGATGCACTCAACTCCGTTGTAGACCATCGAGCTTACGCCGCCCTCACGCTTATCGAACTGCATTGAGAAGCCCTCGCCGTTTACTCCGATACAGAAATCGCCGTACACTATCTCAGCCTTATGAGCAGTCATCGGAGCTGCGATCTCTGGAGTTTTCACGATCTCCTGTGCAAAGGATATCTCGTATCCCTTTTCTGCCCAGATCGTGTCCTCTGCAAGAACTGCGTAGGCTGTCAGAACATATTCGCCGCCGTTTTCGGGAATATCCAGACCAAGCTTCACGCTGCCTGCTTCCCCTGCTGAGATGTTCAGGCGGTGCTCCTCTGTGCCGAGAATGTCGCCCTCCTTTTCAAGAGTTACCTTGAAGATATATCCGCTTGTATCAGCGAAAAGATTTCTGTTCTCTACGGTCAGCACGCCGTTTTCTACGCTCATTCTGATGTTGGAATAAAGCTGCTTTGCTTCGCTAACCTTGGGAGAATATGTGCGGTCAGCGTAGACGATACCATTTGTGCAGAAGCCGTAATCGCTTGCCCTGTCGTCAAAATCACCGCCGTAAACAAGCACTCCGTCCTTGTAAAGTGACTGGTCTATGTAGTCCCAGATAAA
>JAZSGG010000054.1:0-10116 GCA_045532595.1 Oscillospiraceae bacterium
CTATCGGCGATAACGACGCCTGTGAGCTTCTCACGCCCGTCACGGTTAAGCTGACGCCCCTGTTTGTTAGGTGAAAAAGCATACCTGCCGATACCTATAACTCTTGCACCATCAATTGTTTCAGGAACGATGACATTCTGCTCATTACCATTATAGCCTGTTATTTCAATTGTGCCATCTCCTACCGCCTCATAAGTCCAGACAGGCATTGTGGGGATACGTTTGTCTATCTCGCTTTCGCACGGACATCCCTCAAATGCATGGGGCGTTATTCCTTTAAAAAATCCATCCTTGTCGATCTGCCTGAATATATTATCTGAGATCGTAATATTATGAAGATTTCTGCACGCTACAAAAGAACGATATCCTATCGAACGCACATTCTCAGGAATAACAACATTATCCAGCTTGTAGCAGCTCATAAACGCACATCGTTCTATATCTTTCAAGCTCTGCGGCAGTGATATGCTTTCAAGCTCAAAACAAGCATGAAAAGTCATTCCCGGTATTTCTGTAATTCCCTCAGGAATAACGATGCTACACAGCTTACTACAACAATGAAAAGCTCCTTCGCCAAGCTTTCTGAGACTTTTGGGCAGGATTATCTCAGTTAAATCCATACATTCTCTGCTGCCTTTTCCGATTGCCCCATAATATCCAAGACCATAATCACCAATCGCAGTTACTTCCTTTCCGTTTATCACAGACGGAACAATGATACTGGTATCATTGCCATGGAAACCTGTGATCGTTACGCCGCCACTGTCATTTTCGACCCAGGTAAAGCATTCTGCAGGAGTTGCCTTAGGCTTTGAAAACAACCTATCCAAAAAACTCATTTCTCCATCTCCTTTGTGATATTCCTCGGCTGCTCCTTAGTAAAATTCCTCACCGCATAGCGGAAGCCTTTCAGCAGAAATCCCGTCGCCGCCTTGCCTACCTTTGAGTTCGGGCGCATGATGTCAAACGCATGATAGCAGCCCCTGTACAGCCTGAACGCAACCCTCACGCCGCTTGCTTTGAGCTTTCTCACGAACTCTATCGTTTCGTCACGGAACGGCTCTATTCCGCCAACGAATGTGAGCGTGGGCGGCAGGTCGGAGAGGTCCTCTGCCCTTGCGGGAGCGGCATAAATCGGAACGCTGTCGCTGCCGTAAAGCTCGCCCAGATACAGCCTCCAGCTAAGCTCGTTCGACTTACTGTTCCACACAGGAGCGTCGTTGTCCTGCGAGGACTCGGTCATCATGCGGTCGTCTATCATCGGGTACAGCGGCATCTGGAATGCGATGGACACCTCGCCCCTGTCCCTTGCGTAAAGGCTGACCGCCGCCGAAAGTCCGCCGCCTGCGCTGTCGCCGCCCACAAAAAGCTGATTCGGGCGGATGTTGTATCTGCCGCAGTTATCACGCATCCACAGCAGCGCCTGATAGCAGTCCTCCAGTGCCGCAGGATAGGTTGCGTCAACGGACTTTCTGTAATCGGGAGCCACCACCACGCAGTCTGCGGCGGCAATGAAATTCTCGATAAAGCGGATGTCCTGCTCGGGCAGACCAAGTCCGTAGCCGCCGCCGTGCATCCACAACAGACCAACGCAGGAGGAGGTCTTTTTCCTGCCCGTATAAACGCAGACACGCAGCTTGCTGCCGTCAGGTCGGTCGAGCCACACCTGCTCGCAGTTCACCTTGAGGGAGAAGCTCCTGCCCTCGCCGAAAAAGCGGTACATCCTGTTCATGGAACGCAGACCTTTCTCATCGAACACTGGCATTACCTTGCGTATCACGCCGCCCATAAGCCGAAGCTCGGGACGTATCATTTCGGGGGTTATTTTCATGGGGGTGTCCTTTCTGGTGTACTCATTCAGAAATATTCTGAAGTAAATCTATCATAGAATTCAAGCTCTTCCTGTTCGGTAGTATCCTTATCTATGAACTCCTGCAGTTCTTTCTTTATTGCTGTATACTTATCCGAGTAATCCGCTTCACCGCAGAAAACGGTATGTACCATAGCTCCATACACGCCACAGGTTATAGCGTAATATTTCGGGCACTTCTCCAGAGTTACTCTGCACGAACCCTTGTATTCCTCATCTGCAAGTATTATCCCGTTCTCGCTGCCGGTATCACCGCTGATATATACACTTTTCCACATAGTGCCCATCTCCTTGAAATAGTATTTACAGAATTATTGTACCATATTTTTCTTGCTTATGCAACAGAAAATCCACTTGTGATCCGCACAATAAGCAGCAAAGCTCCCGAGCGTTTCGGGAGCTATTTTGTTATTCACTGAACTTATCCATTACAGCTGATCTGTCCACACTCTTTCCACAGGCTTGTTTTTAAACAAAGATAGCGCCAGCGAGGGACAGTGGTGAATACAGCGGTAGCAGTTCATACAATCCGCCTTGCTTATCACAGGATAGCCATCTTTCAAAGAGATCGCTCCCATCGGGCAATCCCTCTGACACTTGCCGCATTTTATACATCTTTCTTCATGGAGATATATCGGGAAAGTTGAATTCCTGCCCAGTATCTTGTTGGGATAATTCAGCGGTGCATACCACTTAGAGGCTGGAATATCAGGCTTTGAACGGGACTTCAGCCTGCTTATAAATATGCCAATATCCTTTCTGATCTTCGATTGTATATCCTTTTCATTCTTAAACCAGCATTCCATAAACGGCACGAGGAGCATTCCATCTGTTGCGGAGCAGCGATAGCTTGCGCAATGCAGCGGTATGAGCTTATGTCTTATGCACTCCTTTGCCAGAATACGCAGACAGTTTTCCGAATACAAGCCGCAGGTAGTAAAAAGAAACGCAGGTATATTTCTGCTTGATTCCATCTTTTTAAGAAATCTCATCAGCGGCTGTGCAGGCTCGGAATGATATGTAGGCGTACCCATTATAACAGCCGAATAGCTGTCGATATTAAAATTATCAGGGAGCCTTTCAACTGAATACATCTCTGTCGGAATTTTCGCAGTAATGCTTCTGATGTATTCAGCAACAGCCCTTGTGTTGCCAACTCCTGAAAAATAAATGATCAAAACAGGTCTCATTTTGCCCCCTATATCTTCTCAGTCTGCATAAGCCAATCAGTGATAGCTTCGATGTTTTCTTCTATCGGCTTAGTACCGTCCACCCTTATCACAGGAATATCCATCGTATCAAGCCAGTCTGTCACGGTCTTATCCGTGCGTTTTTCGATAAGTTCATAGAACGCTTTTTCTCTCTCGTATAAGTCGCCGCCCTCGCATACTCTGTTGCCGAACTTATCATAAGCACGCTGACGCACACGCTTCATTCTTGTTTCCTTTGGCACGCTCACGAACACTGCACAGGTGAACATTGCTGCGGTCTGTTCGCTGTAATTTCCTCGCACCGATGCGAATATCAGGTCGTCATGCTTATTCAGGTCATCATATAAAAGGCTTACGACCTCTTCCTGAGTTCTCTGCACTGCATAGAGATAATCAGGGTCAGTCTTCGGGAAATAGTAGTCCTCAACATCTCTGAACTCCCAGCCTGTTTTTTCTGCCAGTGCCTTTCCGAGTGTGCTTTTTCCTGCACCGTTGCCGCCGCATATTATTATTTTATGTGCCATCTGTAACGCTTCCTTGCCGTTAATTATACTTCTGGTATGGACATATTGTACCATTATTGCAGCCAAAAATCAAGCCTGACGGCATTGTTTGTGCAACAGGAAACGGCGGAGAATACACTCCGCCGATGTTACTTTATATTCTCATCAAAAAACGCCACAAGATTATCCATCACGCCGCTCGCCGCCTGAATACTGCCTATCATCAGCAGCTCGGAGTTCAGCTCGGAATAGTCTATATCATAGCCTGCCGCCCGTATCAGCTGCGTGAAAAACACACGCTGCGTTCGTCCGTTGCCCTCTCGGAATGGGTGCAGAAGATTCAGCGTATGATAAAGGTCAGCTACCTCCGCCACAAGCTCCGCCCTGGCAAGACCTCTGAAATAGTCCATTGAACGCAGACGGGAGAAGATACGCTGACCCTGTTCCTCGATCCTGTCGCAGGCGGTGAAGCGTGTAGTCATCTTTGACATATCTATCTTCCTGACAGTGCCTGCCCATTCGTACAGGTCAGAAAACAGATAGCTGTGCAGTGCCTTGTAGTCATCGAAGCTGAAATCGGATTTTAGCGGCTGCATAATAAGCTGTGCCGCCTTTATACCTGTTATCATCGACTCGTTCTTTTCCAGAGCTTCCGCATCTGTTATCCCCAGTTTATTTATCAGAACATTCGTGTCAGGATAGCAGTCCTCCTGCATTGTACCTAGTTTATATCCCATATTACCGAACCTTATTCATCACTGTTGATTATCTTCAATGCCTCATCAAGCGTCATTTCGCCACGTACTACTTTCAGCATCAGCGAACGCTGCTCGTCTGAGATTTTAAAGCCCTCCATCTTCGTGGAGGCTATCGCATTGTCAACAGCACGCTCGGGTGTCATCTGTGCCATTTTACTCACTCCTGTATATTCAGATATCCTGAGATCTCCTTATGCAATGCAGGAAGATCTTCCTTTATCGTATCCCATACGATACGCAGCTTTACGCCGCTGTAACCGTGAACTATCCTGTTTCTCATACCGTAAAGCTGATTCCACGGGATAGTCTTTATCTCACCCTTGCATTCGTCGCTAAGCTCACTTTTGGCAAGCTCGCCTATCTGCATCAAATTGAATACGCACGCCTCCACCAGCATTGAATTTGCAATAAAGCTGTCAAGGTCATCACAAGCCTTGCAGTATTCCATAATGCTGCGAATGTGCTTATTTATAGCGATAAGAGTTTTTTCGTCATGCAGATTCATATATCGTTACCCCCGTCCGCAGAATCTCACTTTCTATCACCGAGCCCGGCTCGATATCCTGAATGTCGATAAGGTCAACAGGGCAGTCCACCGAGCTGCAGACATCCTCCAGAAGTCCGAAGAACGACAGACCTTTCAGCCCGCTGTCAACCATGATATCAAGATCGCTGCCTGCGGAGGAATTTCCCCTGCTTGCCGAGCCGAAAAGCACTACCTTACGGACATTGTGGCTCTTAAACACAGGCACGAGCCGTTCCTTTATCTCATTGATGCTATAAGGCATAGTCATTCTCCTTTCTGTGTAGCTTTACTATATTGTACCACCATTCCCACAAAAAATCAAGACCACTGAGCTGCTCACAGCCTCACCCCAAAGCCATTCCCGACCTTGCCGCCCTTTTTGAGATGCTCAACATAGCACCGCCGCATGGAGGTGTCAACAGGTAGCTTGTCGGGGTCCTTTTCATCCGTATCGAACAGCCGCCAGAGATCCTCTCCATCGTTATCCTCCCAGCCAATGATATCGTACTCGGACATGAAACGGTATGTATTGGTGTGCGGCGGCAGGATGCTCTTGTTTTCGGGGTACAGCAGCCATGAAAAACAGACGAACGGGCAGCTCTCCCCTACCTGCTCCTTAAAAAACTCCCTTGCCTGCGCATAAGCTTTGTCGCAGCTCTCCTTGTCTAGGGGAGTACCTGTCCTCGGTATGTGGACGTTGATGACCCTGCTCTTGTCCGCTTGAAGCCTTACGCCGTTCTTTTCGTAGTCCTGCCATGTGGTGATGATCTCAAACTGCAATCTTCCGAGGGCAAACCTGCTCAGATCGAAAAAACCGCAAAACCACGGCGCAACGAACGAGCCGCAGATGCCCTTGACCGCCTTGCATTCCTCAAGCTTCCATTTAAGGTCAAGAACGCTGTCCCTGTATATCTGCATATCAAGTCCCCTGTCGGCATAGACCGTCCTCAGATGCCTTGTCATGCACATGAACACCAACAGGTCGGCGGTGAAGCAATGCACTCCCGTAAGCTCGGATATGCGCCTTGCCCTCTCCAGTATCTCGGTCTGATAGTCGGTCGAGATATCCGCCTCGTATGCCGCCAGAGCATCAACCAGAAGCCTGCCTGCCGCATCGTCAGCGGTTATCCTGTCATACGCTTCAAGCAGCTGCCGTGCATCCTCGGGGGAATATTCAAATTCCTTTAAAAAGCCTGTCAGATAGTCTCTCATTTTCTTTACCTCGATGTGTCAGGTGTTTATAGATATAGTGCGTTCTTAAATATGACTATCTATATCGTACCACTATTCCCGCAAAAAATCAAGACACAAAGTCAAAGCAGCCAGGTTGTCCTGACCGCTTTAAACTATTATTCGCACGCAATATAGATATCCATACTCTCTCCATCCGTTTCAAAGCAAGGTATAATGCCCTCCCAGACGTGCTTTAAGCCGTTTATCTTCATATACTCGTCGATAGCCTTATAGCCGTTCGGGATGACCACAAACGGATTATCAAACGGACTTTCGATATGCACAGCCGCATATTTCTGCGCTTTCTGCTCCTTGATCTCAAGACCGTCGGGGGCGAGCTCATCAGGCAGTACCCATGCGGCGGTGTAGCCGTGCATATTATACACATTTATCTGCTCCTGAGAAAGGTACGGGAAATCCCAGCCGATGACCTTAGGGGAATCAACGCCATGCTCCTTTGCGATCTTATATATCCTGTCAAGCGCGTCACCCTCGGGGTTGGTGCTTATGGCGGTGTATACTACATAGCGGAACGAGGGCACGGTCTCCACACGCAGATTAGAGTACGCTTCATCAAAAGCGCCGAGATCATCTCTGAAAAGATTATCAAGAGAGCAGTTAAAAAGACTGCACAGCTCTATCGCCTTTTCTATCTCGGGCTTACACTCGTCGTTCTCCCACTTTGACACAGTCTGACGTGATACATCAAGTCTTTCAGCGATGGTCTCCTGCGTCATATTACGGTTAATTCTGCGTAAGTGCTGAAGATTTTTTCCAAAGCTCATATTTATCATCCTTTCAAATAGATACTGTAAGCTTACGAAAAAATTATAGCACAGAATAAGCCGTCATTCAACCACGATACGCTTGACATTTTCGGTTTTTTCGCAACCTGAGGTTGACAGGTGATAAAGTGAATATCAAAAACCGCAGAATAAAGACATTTATATCTTCCTGCCCCAAACGACCTCGTTCCACTCTGATCACCTTGACCACCCACAGCAAAATATGCTATACTGATAAAAAACCGACAGGGGTGAGATAATGACTATAAACACCGATCATCAGCTGAGGGAGCAGATGTCGCACGACACTGCGGTATTTCCCATCACATATTTTCACGATGAGCTTGCCACGCTCCCGAATCACGAGGGTCCCCTGCACTGGCACCCCGAGTTCGAGATAGCAACGGCGCAAAGCGGTACTCTGGATTTTCAGGTGGGACAGGAGCACATCACGCTTCACGCAGGCGACAGTATATTCGTCAACGGAAATATCCTGCACTCCATCAGACAGCTTTCGGACGGCGAGCCTGACCCGATGCCGAACATCGTGTTTTCGGGCACGATCATCGCCCCCGAAACAAGCACGATCTATAAAAAATACGTCAGCCCCGTTTCCGCCTGCGATTCCCTGCCGTATATCCTGTTCAGACAGGGCGACAGCGCAAATGAGCTGATAAGTGAGATATATCGTCTGTTCCGTGAGCAGGGCGAGTGCTATGAGCTGATAGTTCAGCGAAAGCTGAGCGAGATATTTGAGCTGATATACAAGAATTTCGATGCCCTGCCGAGGTCGGAGACCACACGGGTGCAGCTTGTAACGGGCATCCGTATACAGAAGATGCTGTCGTATATCTATGAGCATTACGCCGAGGCGGTCACTCTCGAGGATATCGCTGCTTCTGCGAATATAAGCCGAAGCGAGGCTGGCAGGTGCTTCAGGTCGTATATGAGCTGCTCCCCTGTTGACGCTCTTATTCAGCACAGGCTTCAGGTCTCGCACAGGCTTCTCACCGAAACTACGCTTTCTTTGCAGGAGATAAGCAGCGAGTGCGGCTTTAATTCCGTGAACTACTTCAGCCGCAGATTTCGTGCGCATTACGGATATGCTCCGAGCCGCAAGCGGGTTTTGGGTAAATAGTGCTTGATCCTGGCACTTTTGCACCTTGCAGACAAGCTCTTTTGATGGTAAAATACATACAAGTATATATACCAACATGGAGGTAATAATTATGGAATTCAAGTGGTTAAACGAAAGCGAGATCAAGATAACAGACGGCAGAATCGAGATCAAAGCACCTGCGCAGACAGATTTTTTCTGCGGCAGCATTGACGAATGCGAGGAGGGTATACTCCCCGAATCTCTCTGCAACGCACCGTATTACTACACCGAGGTGGATGGAGATTTTGTGCTTAAGGTAAAGGTCTCCCACGAGTTCAGGGACACCTACGATTCCGCATCGGTAATGGTGATGAAGGACAACACCTGCTGGGCGAAATGCTGTTTTGAGCTGACGGATTTCGGCACTCACGCCGCTGTCAGCGTAGTGACAAAGGGCGATTCGGACGACGCAAACGGCTGTAACTTAGACTGCAACACCGCATGGCTCCAGGTCGCAAGAGTAGGAAACAACTTCGCATTCCACTACTCCACAGACGGCGAGAATTTCTACATGATGAGATATTTCCATCTCCCCGTTGACCGTATCGTAAAGGTCGGACTTCTTGCACAGGCACCTGTCGGAAACGGCGGTATCAGAGTGTATGAGGATCTCAGCATTGAGAAAACTACTGTCAAGAACATCAGAGCAGGTAAATAAATCACAACAGGCACACAGAATTTTCCGTGTGCCTGACTTTATTTCTGCTGAAGCTATAAAGGAAAGCCGCACTCGTTTTCGGGTGCGGCTTGATATATGGTGTTTGGTAAATTGGAATTTGACTCTCCGTCAAGCTGAAAGTTACTATCTTTTCTTTATCATTCTAACTATTGAAACTGGTGTGCCAAGATTCCATTCCTTTTTACATCCATCAAATTCAAAACCATATTTGTGATAAAAACGGGTCGCTCTCTCATTTTTTTCAATCACCCACACAAATATAGTATTATATTCCCCAAGCCTAGCAAATGCTTCATTCATCAATCTATATCCTATTTTATGGCCATAATACTCTGAAAGGACATAAATCGCTATGACCTCTCCTGCATCCATTAAATCTTCATCTCTCGATGGACCATATACTGCAAATCCTACCACTTTCTCTTTATCCTTAGCTATAAGCGTATTTTCCGGGAACTTTCGCGCACGTGCTGTTGTAGCCTCTACAGTCATCGAATCAAGATATCTATCACATACAATACCTCTATAAGCTTCTTGCCATGAAGTACAATGCACATATCCCTTCCCGCACAACTCCTCATCAGTTTCAGCTAATTTAATGCATATTGAATCATTTTTTTCTTCCATAATAATCCTCCACTAAAATTCAATTTCTTCGTCGTTTTCAATCTCTCTGCAAAATTCTAATTTATCGGTAAGTTTATTTTACCACATCTTTCTCAAAAATTCAATACCGTAAAGCAAAAGCCGCACTCGTTTTACGAATACGGCTCAACATATTGCGTCTGATAAACTGCATCAGAAATAATTCACCAGCAGGATAACGATACTCGTGGCTATCATCACAATGCCCACAACACGGTTCAGTGTCTTTGCGTCGGCTTTGTTTGCGATCTTTGCGGCGATCCTTGCCCAGATCAGCGTAAATACAACGCACAGCACAAGGCAGAGGATATCGGGCATTCCGCCGATCATAAAGTGGCTGATGCCGCCCGTCAGAGCCGTAAACGCCATGATAAACACGCTCGTGCCGACCGCAAGATGCATAGGATAACCGAGGAAAGAGGTAAGAACGAGCAGCAGCATCATTCCGCCGCCTGCGCCCACAAAGCCACAGATAAAGCCGACAAATACGCCGCCGATGATCGCCTTTATCGTTCTGTTCTTCGGGGAGACTTCTTCAAGCTGCTCCCTCGTTTTGTTCACAGGCTTCAGCAGGAAGCGCAGTCCGATGATTATAAGTGCTACCTGCATCGTGCCGCCCATGGTCTGCTCGGGCAGAAAGCTAGCCACAAGGCTTCCGACCATCGTTACGGCAAGCACGCTCACGAGCAGCGGCAGGCTGTTCTTTACGTCTAAATTTCCGCTTTTCTTGTAGGTATATGCGCTGAC
>JAZSGG010000104.1:0-13353 GCA_045532595.1 Oscillospiraceae bacterium
CGTTCTGTCAGCGTTCACAATGCCGTTGGTGCAGAAGCCATAGTCGCTCTGTCTGTCATCAAAATCGCCGCCGTAAACAAGCACTCCGTCCTTGTAAAGCGACTGGTCTATGTAGTCCCAGATAAAGCCGCCCTGATATGCTTCGTACTTATCCTCAAGGTCGGTGTAAAGCTTCATTCCGCCAAGGGAGTTGCCCATTGCGTGCATATATTCACAGCTGATGTAGGGCTTGCCTGTGTTCTGTCTGAGATATTCCTCGACCTCGGCAGGCTTTGCGTACATTCTGCTTTCCATATCGGTGATGTGGTCGTATTTTCTGTTCCACACAACTCCCTCGTAGTGTACAAGTCTGGTGCTGTCTGCCTCGTGGAAGTATTCCGCCATTGCTGCGATGTCATCGCCGCAGTAGCTTTCGTTTCCGCAGCTCCATATCAGCACGCTTGCGTGGTTCTTGTCACGCTCGTACATCGACCTTGCTCTGTCGAGGCAGGCTTCTTTCCACTCGGGAAGAGAAGCAGGGATATTTATAGACGGCTCACAAGCACCCATCTTCTGCCAAGTGCCGTGGCTTTCGAGGTTTGTTTCGTCGATAAGGTAGATACCGTACTCGTCGCAAAGTCTGTACCAAAGAGAGTTGTTCGGATAGTGGCAAGTGCGGACAGCGTTTATGTTGTTACGCTTCATAAAGCGGATATCCCACAGCATATCCTCCTCTGTCACAACTCTGCCGCTCTCTGCGTTCCACTCGTGGCGGTTGATTCCCTTGAAAATGATGCGCTTTCCGTTCAGGCACATAATGCCGTTCTTCATCTCAAAGGTACGGAAGCCTACCTTTGTTTCGGCTGTTTCAATGATCTCGCCGTCTGCAACGATCTCAGCGGTAAGTGTGTAGAGGTAGGGCTGTTCAGCACTCCAAGGCCGGATATCGGGGATAGACGCAGTAACATCCGCTGTATCGCTCTCGAAGACCTTGCTGCCGTTTTTATCTGTAAGGGTAATATTAACCGAATAGTCGCTGTCGCCTGTGACATCAAGCTCTGTCGTGATGATTCCGTTGCCGTTTTCGTAATCATAATCAGCGATGATCTTTATATCACGGATGTGGATTTCGGGTACTGCGTACAGATACACATCACGGAAGTTACCTGAAAATCTCCAGAAATCCTGATCCTCAAGCCAGCTTGCTGTGCTGTAACGGTAAACCTCGACTGCGAGCTTGTTGCCCTTTTCCTTGAGATAAGGGGTAATGTTGAACTCGGAGGGAGTGAAGCTGTCCTCGGAGTAGCCTACAAATTCGCCGTTGAGCCACACATAGAACGCAGTTTCCACGCCCTGAAAGCTGATGTAGGTCTCCTTGCCAAGCAGTGCCTCATCAACATTAAAGAATCTCACATAGCTTCCGACAGGGTTGCGCTTCTGCGGTATCTGGGGAGGCAGGAGCTTTTCGTGTCCCTCCCAAGGATACTGTGTATTTACATACTGCGGTCTGTCATACCCCTGTAACTGAATGTGTCCGGGAACTTTGATCTCATCAAAGGCTGTTACATCATACTCTGCTTTGTAAAAATCAGCAGGTCTGTCGTCGGGATGCTCGCAGTAATTGAACTTCCATATACCGTTGAGGCTCTGGCGAAGATCGCCGTCATTTGTCTTATAGCTATGGTCGGAATGTGCTCTTTCACGGTTTACTTCAAATATTTCAGGATCAGAAAGCCAGCTCAGTGTAGGATTCATAGATCATACCTCCTCGGTAGTTACAGCGTGTGTCTTGTCCCAGTCCTCATTTGCCTTTTCGACATTCAGTCTTGAAAGCAGCAGAGTTATCACAAGGTTAAGCAGCATAGGCAGCCACAGATACATAAAGTTCAGCATATTGATGCAGGATTCAGGCTGAACAGGAGCATTCGCAACATATCCGCCTGCTGCAAGCAGCCAGCCTGTCAATGCTGTTCCGATACCGCCGCCGATCTTTACGCCGAGCGATGAGCAGGAATACATTGTTACATCGATACGCTTGCCTGTTGTGCGGTAGGTGTAATCGGAGCAAGATGCAATAAGTGCGTTGAGGTCGCCCTGCATAGGACTCATTGCGATCGCCGCAACACCTGTGAAGATCAGCATCATAGGAATATTCTGCATATAGCCGCCGACCATTACGAGCGCTCTTGCGATAGTGGAGATCAAGTAGCCTGTGAGGTTCAGCTTATACATACCCTTGCATTTCTTTACAAGGAAAGGAGTGATAAGCAGACCGCAGATCATCGGAACATTGATTGCAAGGGAGAATGTGCCAAGCATATCTGCATCGCCGAGAATGTAGGTCATATAGTAGATACCCATACTGAGTGTTGCAGAAAACAGCTGAGTAAGAATGTACACACCGCAGATCAGCACGTAGTATTTATTTGACAGCAGCAGCTTTGCAGCGTCTATGAGAGTGTACTTCTTGCTTTCGTCTTTTGTGCGGTTGTCTTTGTCTGCCAGCTCAAGATCAGGGAATGCTTCTGAGGAAAACTTTGCAGCTTCTTCATCAGCGGGATTTTCCTTTTCAAGCTCCTTTTCAGGAAGCTCTTTTACAGAGAATACGGAGATCGTGTTTACAACCAGACCGATGATCGCGTAGATGATTGCTACTGTTCTCCAGCCCTCTGCTCCGCCGCCGCACAGTTCAACAGCCTTAACAGTACCCCACTGGATAAGGAGGCTTGTGCTGAATGCGAAGATAAAGCGGATGGAGCCCATCTGAACTCTCTCGTTGCCATTGCGGGTGATAAGAGCGGTAAGTGCGGAGTAAGCGATATTATTTGCGGTGTAGAATACAGCGTGCAGCAGTGTATAGCAGATAAAGAAATATGCATATTTTGCTACATCGCCAAACTCCATAGGAACAGCAAACAGTGCAACCAGCATAACGCTGTTTCCTATGTAGGGCCACAGCATCCAGGGTCTTGCCTTGCCCAACTTTGTTTTAGTCTTGTCTATCAGCGCACCGAAGATCACATCTGTAAATCCGTCGAAGAACTTAGATATCATCATAAGCGTACCTACGATGCCTGCGTTAAGCCCTGCGGTGTCCGTCAGATAGATCATAATGAATGTGGATATGAACGCATATATCACGTTTCCTGCGATATCGCCTGCGCCGTATCCGATCTTATTGTACCATTTAAGATACCTTCTGTCAGTCATAATAACATCTCCTTTGAATTGAAAAACCGTTGTTATAAGGGGTCGGCACAAGTCTCGAGTTTTGTACCGATAACAGCATTTTCGTCATACCCGAAGAACGCTGCTTTCAATTAAAGGCGCCTTTGCTTCTGTCTTTATTCTACCACCGTTTTCAGTCATAAACTATAAACACAATTAAATAAAACATACACAAAATGATACAATCTACTTGAAATACTCTGTAAAATATGATAAAATCATATCAGACTATGATGAGAGGAGATCTTTTTATGTTTACAAATGTTGCATATTTACATAACTCGCTGTCCGATATGGTAGATCATAGTAAATCACTGGTCGTTACCAGCTGCGGATATTATCGTGTCCACAGCAGACCAGTCGTCAGCACCGAACGTCCGAAGGGCAGAAAGGACTACCAGCTCCTATATATCGCCAAAGGCAAGGGGTATTTCTACTTTGACGGGCTTGACGGCAAAGAAACAGTCATTACAGAAGGAAATATGATATTATTTCGCCCGGGCGAAATACAGTATTATTACTATCACGCTCCCGACAAAACTGAAGTGTACTGGGTTCATTTCACAGGAAGAATGGTGGACGGTATTCTTGATAATTATGAGTTGCCTCATTCGGAAAATGTGTTTTACACAGGAACCTCTCCCGATTATGCGTGGTTGTACCGTCAAATGATACAGGAGCTTCAGCTATGCCGCCCGAATTATGAAGAGCTTATGTCACTTATGCTCCGTCATATCTTCATTATGATAAACCGTTATCTAAAAGAAGGAAAGAAGTCAGGCAGCGAGATCCAGAACGAGATCGAAAGAGCTACACATTATTTCAACGAGAATTACAACAAGCCGATAAACATAGATGAGTATGCAGAATCTCGTCATATGAGCACCTGCTGGTTCATACGCTGCTTTAAGCAGATATTAAAGGTCACTCCTATGCAGTATATCCTATCTCTGCGAATGGCGAATGCACAAAGCTTGCTTGAGGGAACTAAATATAACATCTCTGAAATAGCCGAATATGTCGGCTATGATAATCCTTTGTATTTCAGCAGGCTGTTTCATAAACACGTCGGTGTTTCGCCGTCGGAGTATAGGAAGAAAAGGAATAATTAACTCCTTTTTCTATACATAAAGTGCGGCACCGCCTATACAGACGGTGCCGAAACATATTACAGATAAAAAACAAATCCGAACACGTTCGACGTTACGAAAGTATTTGGATTATGCGTTATTGGCTATGCTTTACGAAATAAATTCATTAATACAATCTAGTTAACTGTAAATTTGAATTGCAAAAAGAGTGGATTTATATAATTCCATCACGCTAATGCAACCCCAAATGCAAATAGTGTAAATCCGATTATCAGCAGTAGAGCGCATATGTAATATAGTAATGGTTTTTGTAATGCTTTTACAATTTCATTAAGTACTTTTTTTATCTGAATTTGCAATTCAGAAACTGTACAATTATAGGTGTGTCGATGGAAAACACGGGGTATATATTCATTTGATTGTTTTTTCTCGGGTATTGATTCTTCTGAATATGCCAATACACAAATTGATCGTATAGCTTTTTTCACTTTCTTTCTTCCGTTACGATAGAAAATGCCTAAAAAATTGGTATCTATTAAAAAACGAACTCTTACTTCAGTTTGCGGATCAAGCGATGCTAAATAATCAGAACAATTTTCAAGATCCATTAATATTTTGTTCAAACAATTTGTTTGTTTTGTATTTTCAATAAATTTCACTAAACCGCTTTTTATTGCTGTTATTGCAGAAATAATTAAAAACACAGAAAGCATTAGTTCTATATCTTCACCTGGCAAGAATTGTCTAATAAGCAAAAACAATGAAACTAGAAATTCACCGACATATGTTAATTCTTGGTTTATTTTATATCTTATATATGCTTTATTTCGTCCTATTGCTGTAAGATAAACAAGACCGCTTTTTACTATATTAAAAACTATTAATACAATAATATAACTGATTTTGGCTAGTAGCGGTTCTTTAGAATAGTATTGAGATGTTACATATACAAGCATAGCAAAGATTGTTGAAAGTATAATTAGAAGGAAAAATAATTCTATATTTCTACTTAAATACCGCAAGTTAACTTTTTGAGTCAATCTAATAATGATTTCCAAACATAAAACTGGTACTAAGTAAACTAGTATTAGGCATATCAAACAAATTGCTGTAAGTATATCCAAAAAAACTATTTTTGATTCTGAGGTTAAATATCGATACCCACCCAAAAAAGATACAATAGAACAAAATGATAAAAAAACGCTGAAAACAATTCCCCAAACCAATCCTTTAGATATTATGATTATAAAGACTGAAAGTAATATCATAACAAGAACAAAAAGTATTTTCTCGCATTTTGTAAGCCATTCCGTTCTGCTTCCTCTTGCCTTCTTGATTGTGTCAATGAAATCACTGACTACTTTTTTAATTTTCTTCATTATTATGCCCCTCGTATTACAATATTTCTTTGTGAAAATATCAATAAAATATATAGACAGGAATTGACATATAAATAAGAATTATATAGGTCAAGCTGTTTTCTCATAAATAAAACATAACCTTTGTTTAATTGTTACAATACTATTCTTTCATTGAGTCACTTACGATATTATGCAGTTTGTTAGACTGGAATGAATGAAGTATATGAGGAACAATAAAAACCATTCTACGGCGCTCATCAATACAGCTCTGTCGCTCCTCATTCGAAACATTAGGTTTACTAAATGTTTTTTTCCATCTAATATTAAACTGCCACAATTCGAAATAGCCCCTTACAGTACCACTCGCTTTCGTTATTAATGGAATCACAAACGATAATGACAGAATTGCATCATTTACAGTATTGTTTCCATACAATATCACAAACAGTATAGCAACCACAACCAATATCAATACAATCACTAAATAAAGCGCTTTAGTCAACAAATCATCAAACATCTTATTCTGACGCTGACACTCCCGAACAGCTTGTTCGTGTTGCATATTATTATCGATACTATACCAATCCTTTACACCATGTTCCTTCTCAGTACCACAGTGACTAATTTGTGTGGTATAGTCTTTAATATGATTGTTCTTCTCTATGGCTGCATATTCTTTCAGCTGATCTTCAGTATAATTATTATAATATAATGGTTGTGCGAAACCGAAAAGCTTATAATCTATCAGCTGGCGTGTAGCTGCTCCTATCTGTGTGTATTCTTTAGTTTTCGAAGATAAAATAGGGATTAAAAATATTGATACCGCCATAGGAAACACAACCGCCCATACTCCCAACAATGATGTTATATAGGGAATCTTAACGATTAGATTAGCTATACACACAAGCCAACTCAATGTAGCAAACCTTTCCGCACGATTATAATAATTTCTAGCGGAATACTGTAGCATTAATATACTTTCATCATTCTGTTTCTTATTTATTGTGTTCGTGTGAACACACCTCCTTAATAGATAATAAATCCTTATTGATTCTTGATTTTACTCCTGGACACTGTGCATTATACAACTCGTTTTTATGACAGTTCCTGATGCGTTTTCTGCTTCCGCACGGACATAACAAATGACCTCTGTATTTGTGTAATAATGTGTACCGCATACATTCATACGCTTTTCTTGCCGAATCCACATTAAACATTTCCATGTAGAATTCTGCAACCCCTATTATGTCATGACTACGATCTCCAAATGGATAACAATGTTTATCCGTATAATATTCATATGAGAAAAAGTATGAAACCACAAAACATTCAAACCACTTCTCAATATCAAAAATACCGTCTTCTAAACAGGTTAATTCGATCTCAGCATCGACGCCTAAACAAAGACCACCATCTGGATATCTATGGGGATAATTTTTGTCAACCTTGTTGCCTGTTTCTTTTACATATGGCAACTTATTTTCATACACATTTATCGTAATAGGATAAACTTTACAATATACAGTATCATCATATATCCTATTCAATAGGAAGCTTCCTTCTATTGAAAGAAGCTCCCCACTAACAGAATACTTACAGACCAAATCAGGATACTGCTCACACAATAATTCCAGATTTTTGATCTTGATCATTAGTTTTTCCTCCATGGCTTTGCAGGATAAACTGGTTTGGGCGGTGGGCAATAGCTTTGCCTGATTTCTGATCTATTTACATAATTATTGCCCAGCGATTCACAAACGGCACTGAAAAATCTATCATCTTCAGACAAACCAAAGGAACCAATAAAGATCTCTCTAATTTCCTTAAGCCAGTTAAAGAATGTCTTAGCTTTCAACACTCCGTTTGACTGATTCCACGAATCAAGTAAGTTATCTTCGGGATTAACTGGGTTGCTGAGAACCCATTCTCCGCCACGCTTAATAATAAGCGATCTTGCCTCATATTCTCCGACGCTTTCAAATAAGGCATCGAGTCCAGCATACGAAGTAATCTCATCAACAATATATGACAGTAAGTCAACTGGATGCAGACTAGTATCAGCACTCTTAGCCACAGTAGCTGCTAATGTGGTGATTATCGCCGAGATGGGTTTCAAATCACTATTTATCCTACTGTAGTATACATCGCGATGTCGCTTCAGAATTTGAATAGCGATTTGTAAAGAAGACCGTTCTTCGTCAGAAGGGATCTCCTCGATTTCAGCTGTGTCTGCTCGTGCCTCAAACAAAGCCTTTCGTTGATCACGGCTGAATTTAAGGAAAGGCTCATTAATATTATCAAACCACTCCTTATATCCTAATGGGTTGTTAGTAGCCCAATTATATGTAGCCTGATCAATCTTTTTAGTAATTGCCACTGACTGCTCAACGTACTTTTGTGTTAGACACGAAGTCTTAGCTTTAAGTAGTAATATGGTGGCATCATCCTCAGGAACACATGGAACTACATCGATGTTAAAACCAACACCGTTTTCATCTGCGAACTCTATAGTCCAGCAAGTGTCATATTCAGTTGGAGATTTTCTATAACGCTTACATCCAGCTATAATGTCCCCTACTGTTTTCTTAATACTCTCTGGTGAACTACCTACTTTATCTTGATGTATCACTACAACTGTATCAAGATCATAGTTGGCATCTTCACCATTCTTCAATGGGCGCACGACTGTTCCCGTAGCAAACGATCCTTGCGGATATATTTCGCATTCAAGTCCGTTATCGTTCAACAGCCTTCCAAGCGCCTCGTATTTCTCGACAGCATTTTCATACAACGAATGCGGCAGATCGAGAACCTTAATCAGTTTTACAACATCCTTTTTCCTTTGATCTTTATTCAATACTTTCTCCTTATTTTGTATTTGTAGTTCCCCCGAAAACTACAAAGAAATCCTAAAGTAATAATCAGCTGAAATACGAAACTATATTTATCTGGGGTTCATAACAGCTGAAATCTATGATAACAATAATGTTATCAAAACTTAAATCCTCATATAGCATCATCCTCTCATTAATTCAAACACACCTTTAGCACTCAACCCATCCGAGTGCTAATAATAGCATAACATATATTTTTGTTTTTGTCAAGTCAAATTTCGATTAAAAGTGATTTTTTCTCTTTTAATCATATGCATTTTGCGAATTTGATATAAAATTTCAATTTTTTCGTGAAAAAACATCTGCTAATATTGACACCGAGATAATAATAGTATATAATAAATAAGAAGTGAGGTTTTTTAAATGTTAATGGAATTCACTATTGGTAATTTTCTGTCTTTTTCAGAAAAACAAACACTCAGTATGAATGCTGGAAAATTCAGATTAAATTCAGACAGACTTTATAAAGATAATAATTGCAAAATTCTTAAATTTATGGCAGTGTATGGTGCGAACGCTTCTGGCAAATCGAATTTGATAGATGCATTCGGCTGGTTTCAGAGTTTTGTAGTTAGTGGTTTTAAGCGTGCTTCTTATCAATTATATTGCAAGATGGAAGAACACTATAAGAGCGAGCCCACGCACTTTTCAATCAAAGTTAAAATTGATGGGCATTTTTATTTGTATGGTTTCGATGTGATATTGAATACATCCTCAATTGTTAAAGAATACTTATATGAGATCCTTAAAAACGGCAATGAAAAAATGGTATTCGAACGAAACATAGCTACCGGCTCATTTACAACAGGCGCATATTTCACGTCCGAGGAATTATTAGAACGAATAAAAATATATGGTGAAGATATAAAAACTGATAGTTCGGTATTATTCCTAAAAATCATGAACCAAAACAAAGCTTCATTATATGAAAAGAAAAGCAAACTATCCGTCTTCAAAGACCTTTTTTTATGGATAAAATATAAATTGGACATCAATACACCCGACAGTACTATCACCAACTACCTATTACTCAAAAACAAAGAAAGATTAGATCAAATAATTGATAAATTAAAGTATTTTGATTTTGGTATCGAAAATTTCAATATGGTAGAAATCACCGAAGATAAGGTTGCTACTAATCTTCCTAAAGACTTTCTTAGTGATGTACAACAGGATCTCCAAGAGCAAAAAGACGAAGCTGATAACACCACCACTTTAAATCCAGCTGTACTAATCCGTACCTACGATAATATTTTTTCTGTTGAACTTAACGAAAATGGAACATTCGTTTACCGCACATTAGAATTCAAGCACAAAAACTCCTCTGCTTCATTCACAATATCCGAAGAATCAGATGGTACAGTTCGACTATTGAATATTATTGAAGTACTTTTAGAGAAAGATAATGACAAAGTTTATATTATCGACGAAATAAACAGAACATTTCATCCACTGCTCACCAAGGAATTTATTAGGGAATTTCTTGAGTTAGCCAAGACGCGTGACACACAACTAATAGTTACGACTCACGAATCTCAACTGATGGATTTAAAACTGTTAAGAAAAGATGAAATAAACTTCATCAACAAAAATAATTCAGGTTATTCGACCATAGACTCGCTTGATAAGTACGATGATCGATTTGACAAAAAAATCCTTGCTGAATATTTTCAAGGAAAGTATCATGCGATTCCTATTTTTAAGTCGGAATAACATTCATATTAACGCATACTTGTATTTTGTTTTCATACCCCGCAACGCCTTTGGCGATGCGATGTGAAGTAGTGTTGTTCACAACACTATTCCTGCCTATTCATAATAATAGAAAAATGCCGCATATAGATGACAGCACATATCATCTGATGCGGCATTCTATATATCCCCTACCCTATATCCTCAACACCTCATTGAAATAATCCTGCAAAATATCAAGGCACTTGAATTCCTCATCATTTCTGCACCAAGTATTTCGTGTAGCTAGATACAATTCTCGCTGCATAGGCAGATCAGCGACAGTCTTGAAAACCAGTTCATCACCGAAATACTGCTTCCAGCTATTCTGCGGCAGAAAAGCTACACCCATATTTCTTTTCATCAAATCAATCATTATAGATTTTGTGTCAACTGAGATTATGTTGTTAGGGCAAAAATCCTCCCTGCTACAATAATACTGCACAATCTCCTCATAAGGAGCATAATTGATGAAAGAAGAATTTATCAGGTCTGTCTTATGCAGCAAACCCTGTTTGGCGAGAGGGCAGTCCTTATGTACCACCACACCCATTTTCTCGGTAAACGACCAGTGCCGAGCCTGCACACCCTTCTTGCAGATACCACTGAACAGCCGTATATCCCATTCCTTTTCATTAACCGAAGCGATACGCACCTGTATTTCGGGAAGCTGCTCATTCAGCCTGTTCAGGATTTCAGGAATATGCTCCGTCAGATCCTCAAAGGCTATTGTAATCGCTCTTTTCTCCTCGCCCTTGAACTCTGCTAGCTTCATTGTTATTTTATCAAGGCTGGTGCATATCTCATCACAATGAAAATACATTATCTCTCCTGCCTTGATTATAACGAGCTTTTTACCTACACGCTCGAAAAGCTGCACTCCAAGCTCATCCTCCAATCGTTTTAGGTTCTGACTTAATGTAGCCTGCGTAAGACCTAGTGCTTCTGCTGCCTTTGAAATATTCTCTGTTCTTGCAATTTCTCTGAACTGCTTTATCTGTTGTAATTCCATAAAGGCCTCCGTATATAGAATAGCTCACATATAGGATAGTGCCCTAATCTATAAGTCCTCAACCCTATATGCCTGTTCCCGTCTGTATAGTATATAAGCAGGAATAGTATGGTGAAGCCATACTACCTGACATCGCACCGCCAAAGGCGTTGCAGGTGGTTCACTATTGAAAAAATGGTGTAAAATGAAGTTTTGTTTTTTAGGTAAAAATGATGCCGCATACTTCTGTGCGGCATCATTTCATATATAAATTCAAGTCACATCACTCATATTTTCTATTTCATCCCCTGCGTTTCAATATAGATCTTCGCAAGGTTTTTAGCCAGCCTCTCGACAGCGGGACAAGCCATCAGATCGACCTCTCCGCCCGAAAGGACTAGCGGAGGTGGTAGATGAACATTCTTCTCGCCTGCCTGAACTCGTTTATAATATTCTCTTGCCTCGGTTAGCCCGATGGCGGTGTGTACTACCATCTCACTCCCTCCATTCTGTGTCAAGCAGCTTGTCTGCGGTACACCCAAGCACCTCCGCCAGTTTTTTCAGCATAGATATGCTCGGATTTCTGTCGCCTGTTTCCCACATAGATATACAGTTTGTGGACACACTTATCTTCTGTGCCAGCTCTTTCTGCGTAAATCCGCATTTCATTCGTATTTCTCTTAATCTTATCATAATATTCTCCCTTCTAAATCTATCCACAGTTTGTGGTGTAGATATAATTATATCCACAATTAGCAATTTTGTCAATATATTTAGTCGAACTTTGTATATCTATACAAATTCAGAAGTCCGCTGTTGACATAGTCCACAATCTGTGGTATTATATTATCGAAAGGATGTGTCAGTATGGAAAGACTGAAAAAATTACGCAAGGGCAGCGGTGTAACACAGGAGCAGCTCGCAAACGACCTCGATGTAGCGAAAAGCACCATAGGAATGTGGGAGAACAAAAAGCGTGAGCCTGACCTCACTATGCTGGGAAAGATAGCAGACTATTTCAAGACCAGTGTGGACTTTTTGTTAGGCAGATCAGACGATCCTCAGGCTCTGTATAAAGCAGGAAAATACGAGATATTCCCCAACGATATACTCGAATGCTTCAACGGAGATACAGAAAAGGCATTGAAAGCGTGGGAGAATATGTACGACATAAACAGCGTACTGCCATTAAGCGACAAGCAGTATTTCTATATTATGAAGAACATTCAGTACCTCTCCTACAAAATGGGTGAAACACATATCGAAGCAATTGTCAGCAGCGGACTTGATGAGGGCTTCTGGTACGACATACAGAACCATCTTCCCCGTATCAATGTGTTACAGCTGAAAGCACTTGCAATACATTTTCATACGACCATAAAGGACTTCGTCAACACCTTTATCCCAAAGAATATATGCGGTAAGCTCAGGCGTCTGCGTGAGGAAAAATATCCCGAAAGGATACAGTTCCTTATGCGTACATCTCTTACTGTATTCGTTGTTACAGAGATAGAGGACGCTACCTACGATCCGTATTTTGAGGAGTTCCTTGCTTTCACAAAGGGACTTGAAGTTGACGGCAGAAAGCTTATTGAATACGACCTGCACACAAACATCTACAATCCGCTTGTATCTCTCTCCGCAGAGGAAGCCGCAATGCTTGAGGACTTCCGCAAGCTCAGTTCCGAGGGAAGAAACAGAGCTTCGCAGTATATCGAGGACTTGGTGGCAGGCGGCAGATTTACAAACTACGACCGAAAGGAGAAACAATGACCAAAAGAGCAGTAATATATGCCCGCTACTCCTGCGACAAGCAGACAGAACAGAGTATCGAGGGACAGCTGCGAGTTATCTACGACTACGCCCAGCGTGAGGGCTACACTGTTGTAGGAGAATACATCGACAGGGCTAAATCCGCAAAGACCGCAAATCGCCCTCAGTTCTTACAGATGATCTCCGACAGCACAAAGCACACCTTTGAATACATAATAGTGTATAAGCTGGATCGTTTCAGCAGAAACCGTTATGACAGTGCATTCTACAAGCACAAGCTGCGGCAGAACGGAGTACAGGTAATT
>JAZSGG010000011.1:0-11498 GCA_045532595.1 Oscillospiraceae bacterium
TGGAGCGGATTACGAGGCTCGAACTCGCTACCTCCACCTTGGCAAGGTGGCGCTCTACCAGATGAGCTAAATCCGCATATGGCGACCCGGATGGGACTCGAACCCACGACCTCCGCCGTGACAGGGCGGCGTTCTAACCAACTGAACTACCGGGCCGTTGGGAAAAGGAATTTTGGTGGGAGTTACAGGGCTCGAACCTGTGACCCTCTGCTTGTAAGGCAGATGCTCTCCCAGCTGAGCTAAACTCCCATTTCATTCCTTCGTCATCAATTTGTTTTCCCTGACGACTTCTCTATTCTACACCATCAGCGCCGATTTGTCAAGCACTTTTTTTAAAAATGTTATTTTTGACAAATAAACCTCGGTTTTCAACAATGAAATTACAG
This sequence comes from Oscillospiraceae bacterium, assembly GCA_045532595.1. GTDB lineage: Bacteria > Bacillota > Clostridia > Oscillospirales > Ruminococcaceae > CAG-115. The sequence continues at coordinate 387 of JAZSGG010000011.1, forward strand.
CGTTTTTCATAATAACGATTACATTATGCGGATTTTTCCCGTAAATTGGAACTGATATAGCGTCGTCGCTTGTACATAATAATATCGATCGGTATATCGATATACCGTGAAGCTTACGAAGATTTCTTCGGTAACTGTTCAAGGAGTGTGAAGGATCATGATGGATAAGATCGCACTGACCCTGCTTATCATCGGCGGACTCAACTGGGGCCTCGTCGGTATCTTCAGCTTCGATCTGGTCGCCTGGGCATTCGGCGGTCAGGGCGCAGCGATCAGCAGGATCGTCTATATACTTGTGGCGCTTTCGGCGGCTTGGTGCATTTCGCTGCTCTTCCGTAGAAATGCGATCACCGCAGAAGAAATGTGATCTGACAGCAGACCGATATTTATCGGTCTGCTTATTTCTTGTGTGGAAAATGGTTACATAAATGGATGTAACTCTTCAAATGATTACCAAATGTGGATATGTGCTTTTGTGCAAAAGATATAAAAGTTATAAATTTCAAAAAAACTTATTGACAAAATCGTCAAATGACGATATAATATAGACAAATAAATGGTCTGAGTTAAATCTCCGTTCATTTGTTTTGTTTAGTTGTCTCCTTTCTTTTGTTCTACACATAATTATTATTTTATTTGCGAAGCTTATTCGCACCGGAGCCGTGAGGCTCTTTTTTTTTGCTAAATTTCACATAAAGCACTGGAAATACAGTGAGAAATGTGGTATACTACTATATAGGTATTGCCATGTGCATTACATGCTATCTGATATTTACATACAGAAGAGGTGTATTAAGATCTACGAATGTAAACAACTCGGCGAGGGTATACGTTTTAACCGTATCACCGACAGCCGTTTCAAGGTAAACCGCATTTCGGTGAAGATATATACCGAGATAGATGACGGATGCCATTCCCGTGCGGATTATGCGATAATTCCATACATCCTTGTGGACAGCTGTGCAAAGTATCCCGATTATTCGGAGCTTAGCATGCGCTTTTCGGAACTGTACGGAGCATCCATGTCGGACAGCACATCCATTCTGGGTGATGTGCGTGCAAGCACACTTGCAGTGACTTTTATAGACGATCGCTATGCGCTGGAGGGCGAAAAGCTGGAGCGGGATTCCTGTCAGCTGCTGCTTGACTGCCTGCTGGATCCGTTGATGGAGAACGGCGCATTTTCTGCTGAGACCACACGTCTTATGCAGGGCGAGCTTATCGACGCTATCGACAGTGTTATAAACGATAAACGAAACTACGCAGCGCAGAAGGGTGCAGAGATCGCATACAAGGGCGAACCCTGGGGTCTTTCCGTTCAGGGAACGCATGAGGAGGCGGAGAAGGTAACTCCACAGTCTGCGTACAGCGCTTACAGATCTATGCTGAAGCATGGACGGATCGAGATATACGCCGTTGGCTGCAGTGATTTTGCCGAGAGCGAAAAGCTGCTGTGTGAAGCCTTTGCAAAGCTTGACAGGAGCGATATCTGTGTTCCTGTATCACGTCCCAGTCAGCCGAAGGCTGAAACGCTCACTGTTTCTGAGGAGATGCAGATGCAGCAGGCAGTTCTGAGGATGTACTTCAAGGCTCCCGAGATGGAGGACAGATACGCAGGAGCGCTGCTTTCCATGATACTCGGCGGAATGACCACTTCCAGATTCTTCTCAAATATCCGTGAGAAGCAGTCGTTGTGTTATTATTGCAGCAGCTTCTCAAACCGCTTCAAGCGTGTTATCACTGCCTACGCAGGAGTGGACAGCAGCAATGTGGATCGCACTAAGGAGGCTATCCTTGCGGAGTTCCGTGACGTATGCGAGAACGGCGTTTCCGAGGATGAGCTTCAGCGTGCTAAGCTTGAGATAATCAACGATGCGAAGTCCGTGTTTGACGGAGTAAGGGCTATAGCATCCTGGTACTCGGCTCAGCTGCTTGACGATAAGGTTATCACACCAGAGGAATATATCGAGGAGATAATAAAGGTAACACCGCAGCGTATCCGAGAGGCTTGCGGAAAATATACGCTGGATACTGTATTTGCACTGATGCCGGAGGTGAGCGAATGATACAAGAGATCAGAAATCACCGCATCGGTGAGCGATGCTTCAGATATGTTCACAGCAGCGGGGTAACGGTCTGCCTCTGCCCGATGGAGAGCTATTCCACGGTGAATGCGCAGTTTGCGGTGAAGTTCGGCTCCGAGGATAACCGTTACCGCATAAACGGAGGCGATGAGGTCATCATCCCTGACGGCACAGCACATTATCTTGAACACAAGCTGTTTGAAAACCCTGAACAGGACGCTCTCGCACTTTTTGCGGAGACAGGCGCTTCCTGTAACGCAGGAACCGCCTACGACAGCACAGCGTATTATTTTACCTGTGCGGATAATTTCGAGCGCAACCTTGAGATACTTCTGGATTTCGTGCAGCATCCGTTCTTTACTCCCGAGAATGTGGAGAAGGAGCGTGGAATAATCTCGCAGGAGATCACCATGTATCAGGACAGTCCGGGATGGCGTGTGCTGATGGAGCTGCTGAAGGGCATCTATAAGGAAAACCCCATCAAGACGGATATCGCAGGCACAGTTGAGAGCATCTCTGAGATAACGGATAAAACGCTTTACGATGTGTATGAGGCGTTCTATAATCCCTCGAATATGTATCTCAGCATTGCTGGCAATTTCGATATGGACAAGGCAATAGAGGTATGCGAGCGCTGCCTGCTGCCGAGGACTCCCGCAAAGCTGGAGACTGTCACCCATACCGAGCCTTATGAGGTAGTCACTCACAGCACTGAGATGAAGATGCCTGTTGCAAAGCCGCAGTTTGCTATCGGTTTCAAGCGCCCCGATGCGGACGGACAGGCTGCCCTTGATGAATATATCTATTACAATATGCTGGTGGATATCATCTTCGGTGATACTTCGGATTTCTACAAGCGCCTGAGAGACAGCGGACTGCTGAACGATACTTTCAGAGTCAGCGTGTTCATGGGCAGGGGATTTGTTCTTCCGCTCATTACAGGTGAGTCTGATGATCCCGATGCGGTGTTTGAGGAAATGAAGAAGGAGCTGCGCAGATTCAAGGCTTGCCCTCCCTCAAAGGAGATCTACAGCCGCATAAAGAAGCAGACCTACGGCTCAGTGGTGCGTGGCTATAACAGCACCGAGACCGTGTCCCAGTATATGATGGATGCAATGCTGGCAGGACTTCCGCCGTATTCTCTGGTGGACGCCGCTGCGGAGGCATCCTATGAAGAAATGTGCAGAAAGCTTTCCGAACTTGATGAGGAAAACTCCTGCATCGCAAAGATATACCCTATCTGACGGAGGTTAAAAACAAATGACGGCATTACTTGCAGCGGTGAATTCTGTTACGACAGAGCTTGAGATAGAATTCCCCAATCTGTTCAACGGAACAGCAATCAATTACTACAAGGGCTTTGAGCTGTTCGGCATTTCTATCTACTGGTACGGTGTGCTTATCACTCTCGGAGTTATACTCGGCTACACCTACGCACACATGCGTTCTTCGCAGTTCGGACTTGATAAGGAAAGAATGTTCGATGTGGTGTTTGCAGCGCTTATCGGCGGCTTCCTCGGTGCGAGAATATATTATTGCGTATTCACGACACTGGATCCGAATTCGGGCATTGATTATAATTTCATTACGATGTTCACCACCATCCGTGACGGCGGTCTTGCCATCTACGGCGGCATCATCGGCGCATTCCTTGTGGGAATCATCATGTGCAAGATACGCAAGGTAAACATCCGTGCGATGTTCGATATTGCATCCCTCGGCTTCCTCATCGGTCAGACCATCGGCAGATGGGGCAACTTCATCAATCAGGAGGCTTACGGCGCTGTGGCTCCCGAGGACTATCTGCTGGGTATGACAGGTACCATTATCAGCAGCAATGTAGAGCCGGGCGCAGTAGTGCATCCCTGCTTTCTGTATGAGAGCCTGTGGTGCCTGCTCGGCTTCATAGCACTGCACTTCTATTCAAAGAAGCTTCGCACCTATGACGGAGAGATCTTTCTGCTGTATATCGCATGGTACGGTCTCGGACGTGCATTCATCGAGGGTCTGCGTACGGACAGCCTGATGGCAGGCGAGCTGCGTATCTCTCAGATAGTTGCAGCTGTTACCTTCGTAGTGGCGCTGATACTCTTTATCGTGTTCAAGATACTTACCGAGAAGAAGCAGATGCCCCTGTGGGTGAATTCCGAGGCTTGGACGGAGATGCAGGAGCAGTACCGTCTTGAAGAAGCACAGAAAGCAGAAAAGAAGGCAAAGAAGGAGAACACCGAGGCTGAGAGCATTCTCGCAGAGGATGCAGACGAGATCACTGAGGAAGATATCTCCGCAGAAGAAACGGAAGAAGCTCCCGAAGAGGAGAGTGAAGATAGCGGCGAGACCGCCGAAGCTACACCCGAAGAAAACAACGACAACGAAAGTGAGGACGAATAATATGGCAGCACAGATCATCGACGGAAAGGCAGTTTCTGCAAAGGTAAAGGAAGAGGTTAGACAGGAGATCGAGCGTGAGGGTCTCGAGGTAGGTCTTGCGGTAGTTATCGTAGGCGACGACCCTGCAAGCCGTGTATATGTAAACAACAAGAAGAAGGCATGCGAGGTCTGCGGAATCAAGAGCTTTGAGTATGCTCTTCCCGCAGAGACTACCGAGGAGGAGCTGCTTGATCTGGTTGATACTCTCAATGCGGATCCTAATGTAAACGGCATTCTGGTGCAGCTTCCTCTGCCTAAGCATCTGGATGAGGAGAAGGTTATCGAGCGCATCAGCCCCATGAAGGATGTTGACGCTTTCCACGCTGCAAACGTGGGCAAGATCATGATCGGCAACTATGCTTTCCTGCCCTGCACACCCGCAGGCTGCATGGAGCTTATCCACAGCGCAGGCATTGATGTAAGCGGCAAGGAGTGCGTTGTTATCGGCCGTTCCAATATCGTGGGCAAGCCTATGGCTATGCTGCTTCTGCACGAGAACGGCACAGTAACCGTATGCCACTCCCGCACAAAGGATCTGAAGGAGGTATGCCGCCGTGCGGATATCCTCGTGGCTGCAGTGGGTAGGGCAAACTTCGTTACCGCTGATATGGTAAAGGACGGCGCAGTAGTTATCGACGTGGGAATCAACCGCACAGAGGATGGCAAGCTCTGCGGCGATGTTAAGTTCGACGAGGTTGCTGAGAAGGCATCCTTCATCACTCCCGTACCCGGCGGTGTAGGCCCCATGACCATCGCAATGCTGATGAAGAATACCGTTATGGCTAAGCGCATCCAGTCCAAATGAGAAATCAGGCAAAGCCTTTTCTGAAAAACGCCATCCTGCTGACTGTCATACTCGGCGTGATAATCTTTTTCATGCCTGAGTGGGGAGTGGCGCAGGTCATCATAGTGCTGCTTGTGGCTCTGCTTGCAGGAGGTCAGTGGGCGCTGTGGGCGTATATGAGAAAGGGCAGATGAGCAATTACATACTCCACAAAAATTGTGTGGTATCATGCCATAAAAAGCGGTATCTCAGATCGTATATTATGTATAGGACTTGTGTTTAAAAGGCGAGACCCGAAAAACAACATCGGGGCAGAGAACTCCCCCGATGAGAGGTGCGTTTTCTGCCCCGTTTATTTTGTGTGTTACAGTCCGAAGCTTACCGAAAGTGCATCGTTCACCTGTGACATGGCGGCGCTGTCAAGCTCGCCCATGCGCTCCTTGAGGCGTCTTTTGTCCAATGTACGAACCTGCTCCAGAAGCACAACGGAATCCTTTGCAAGTCCGCAGGAGGCTGCGTTCAGCTCGATATGGGTAGGCAGCTTGCTTTTTTCCTTCTGGCTGGTTATCGCAGCGGCGATAACAGTGGGGCTGTGCTTGTTTCCTATGTCGTTCTGTACGATAAGTACAGGCCGCACGCCGCCTTGCTCAGAGCCTACGACGGGGCTGAGATCCGCATAGTATATTTCCCCTCGTTTTACTAACATTTTGTAACCATTCCTTTCGCAGTTTTCCCGATTTCCGCAGATGTCCTTTGTGGTTATATTATTGTCTCCGTTTTGTGGAGTTATTCAGGATACTGCGAAGATCATTACATTTTATTCCCGTGGGATATTTGTTGTTAATGTCCTACGAAAGGAGTTTTCTATGCCCAAGCTTTCATGGGAAAGGCTGCTTTCCCCGAAACGCAGCAGAGAGTTCGTCCGCACGAATGCAAACGATGTGCGCTCTGAGTTCCGCAAGGATTACCACCGCATCATCGGCAGCGCTTCGTTCAGGCGGCTTCAGGATAAAACGCAGGTGTTCCCGCTGGACAGGGGAGACTTTGTCCGCACACGGCTCACACATTCGTTGGAGGTGTCCTCCTTTGCAGGCTCGCTGGGAGACACTATCTTCCGCAGGCTGATCCGGGACGGACACACCGAGATCACCGATGAGATGCGTGAAGCCTGCTGCGATATCCTTGAATGTGCAGGCCTTGTGCATGATATAGGCAATCCGCCGTTCGGACATTTCGGCGAGTACACAATCCGTGAGTGGTTCAGCACGCATCTGTCGGAGCTAAGCTTTAACGGCAGGTCTGTTTCGGAGCTGCTTTCCGACCGCATGAAGGGCGACCTGCTGAATTTCGAGGGCAACGCCCAGGCTCTGCGAGTGCTGACGAAGCTGCACTATCTTATAGACGAGCATGGTATGAATCTTACTTATGCTCTGCTGAATACGATAATAAAGTACCCTGTAACTTCGCTGGGCATCAACAAAAAGAGCGGCGATATCAAGGATAAGAAGATGGGCTATTATCTTACTGAGGACAGTCTGTATCATGATATCGTAGCCGCTACAGGCGCAGCAGACTGCCGCTATCCGCTGACCTTTATCCTCGAAGCTGCAGATGATATCGCATACAAGACGGCTGACATAGAGGACGCAGTGAAAAAAGGAATGATCTCCTACAGTCAGCTGCTGGCGGAGCTTCGAAGCGAGCGTTTCACTTCCCGATGCAGGGATGAGCTTCAGCGCAAGGTACTGGATTCCGCTGCGGATAAGCTTGAGCATTGCCTTGAAAAAGCGCAGCTGAAAGAGATGCCCTCACCCGAGCAGAATGCTGTACAGAACTGGATAGTCGCTATGCAGGGAACTATGATATATGCGGCGTCCAATGCGTTTATTGAGAACTATGACGCTATAATGGACGGAGCAATGCACACCGAGCTGCTGGCGGAATCTCCTGCGGCAGTTGTGGCAGAAGCACTCAGCGATATTGCATTCAGATATGCGTTCCAGTCAAAGGAGATACTGAAGATAGAGCTTTCTGTCAGCAACATGATGGATTTCCTGATGGAGCGGCTGACAGGTGCAGCACTCAGGTTTGAGACAGAGCAGGAGCGTATCACGGACAGCAAGATGATATCGGTGATATCCGAGAATTATCTGAAGATATGCCGCATGGAGTGTGATGGCAGGTCAGAAGCAGAGCAGGCGTATCATCGTCTTATGCTGGTGACGGACTATATCTGCGGCATGACAGACGGCTTTGCGAGAGAGCTTTACCGTGAGATCGTTGGTATATCGTAAATCATGCTGATTATCAGCAGATAATAATTTAATGAGAGGTAATTATTATGGAAACTATGCAGTACAAAAACGAAGAGAGAAAGCAGTGCAGCAAGGGTGAATTCAAATGTGCCTTCAATAACGAGATGGTGTTTCTCGGTATCGTGGCGATCATAATTATCGTGCTGGTGATAATGATGCTTCCTTTTCTGTTGCAAGTGATAGGATTTATGAGCAGAAGAGCCGGAAGAGATTTCATAGGTGCTGTTGCATTTGGAGGCTTTTTTGTGTTCGGTACGATATTTGCAATCATTCTTAACGGCAGAACATATCATTATGATGCAAATGAGACAGAGTTCGTGGTAACAGGCCCAGGCAATCATAAGGAGTATTTCTATTACACTGATATTCAGGACATCACCACTGAGGAGTTCAAGCTTTTCGGAAAGAAGCGCGGCTATATCGTGACTATCTCTACGAGTGTGCGTGATATACAGTATCGCTACATCTTCGGAAAGAACAAAGTGTTTACCGATATCGACGGCACACCGTTCTATTATCTCGGCCTGAACAGCGGACTGTACGCAAAGACAAGAGCAAATGTGGATGATGATATGGTAAATGCTCAGTTTGAAACTATGATGGTGGAGCAGATCACCATGAAGACCAACAGAGAGATAGGTAAAGATCCGTTCGATTCAATGAGGAAATTCTGATGAGCATGAATACAACTCTCATCAGACGCAAAGGAAGCTTTAAATGCATAAGCAGAGCAGTGGATGTATTTACACTGTTGCTTATCTTAGGCTTGCTTCTCATGGCAGGTGTGTTTGTTCTTTCGTTATTTAATTTCGGCAAGGAAAAGAATGAGCTTGTGCTTCAGTGCGGAGCGGCCTTGTTTGTTGTGGAGGGTACTCTTGCAGCGGTCAGGGTCATGCTGACTCTCGGCAGAGAATACGACTATGATGCGGGCGAGAAGGATTTTACCATAACTGCGCCCGATGGCAGCAAGGAGTATTTCTATTACAGCGATGTATTAGAGGTGAATTATACTCCTATCAAAAGGCATAACAGTGTGGTCGGATATGTGACGGAGATCATTACAAGCACCAGAAAGGTAGTGTATCGCTTTCGTTTCGGTATCAATGCCGAGAACACCTCAACTGCGGCAACGCCGTTCTATATCCTTGAAGTAAATTCAGGACTGCGTGAGCCTGAGCCTGAGGATAAGGACAGCGAAATGATCATAGAGGAATTTGCTCGTATGCAGCTGCGCCAGAGCATCGAGCTTAAAAAAATGTCCCGTGAGGAGTTCGAGAGTCAGCTGTGGGACAGTGTTGAGGAGAAGTTTGAATTTCTGAAATCAGATTCCGATAGTGACGAATAAACAGCAACAAAAACCGAAAACCGACGTATTTATTATTGTAGGAGGTGTATAATATGAAGCCTAAAAAAGGTATACTTACATTAGCTGCAATAACTGCATTGTTCAGTGCAGGCGGATGCGATCTCAACAATAACGTCTGTGTGTACGGACCGCCGCCTGATGATTATAATATCGGCGTCCCACCGTCTTATTCCGAAACGGAAAGACCTGAGATCTTTGATCCCTCCGAGAATATTCCCGATGAGGTCTATGGTCCGCCGTCGTACTTTGGTGGCACTGAGGAAGAAGTATCGACAGAGGAGACCACTGAGTCTGCTGATACTTTTGATCCTGAGGAGAATATAGCAGAGACCGTATACGGTCCGCCGATATCCATGGAGGCAAGCGAGGAATCCACTGAAACAGAGGAGACATCCGATACTGCTGAGCAGGAGGAATAAGCATGAAAAGATTCACAAAAAAAGCAGCCGCAGCGGCTGTAGTGTTTTCCGCTGCACTTAATCTGACAGGCTGTGTGTATGGCCCGCCAATCGACGACGGTGAGGAGCAGCAGATACCTTACGGCTATATCACCGAGGAGGGGCAGATAGAGGATGGGTTTGATCCGTCTGATAATATAGCGCATACGGTGTATGGACCGCCTGTTGCGGAATAAGGGGTGCATTGTATGGGATCCGAGAAATTCAAGCCTGAAAATAATCTGCCCAGAGTCGTATACGGACCGCCTGCATGGTTCAGGAATAAGGAAAAGGGGGATGTCAGCAGTGATGATTCGCTGCTGAATACATCGGAGTCAGCTCCCGAAGAAGCTGAAAAAACCAACGGAGATAAAAAAGATGAATGAAGTTAAAACAGAGCATCTGAAGATGCTTGCAGATTACAGAGAAAAGCTCATGCAGGAGCCTAAGCTGAAGTTCCTGTTTCTGGAGCTTACCATGCGCTGCAATGAAAGCTGCATGCACTGCGGCAGCCACTGTAACGATGTACAGAGCGAGGAACTGGACATCTTCACCTATATGGAGTTCCTCGATAAGATAAAGCGTGATTTCGGAACTAAAGACCTTATGCTGTGCGTTACGGGCGGCGAGCCGCTCCTGCGCAGGGAGATATACGATATCATGGGCTATGCAAGCAAGCTGGGCTTCAGCTGGGGCATGACGAGCAATGGTATACTTATCAATGATATGACGGCAAAGCATCTGTATGAAGCGGGCATGAAGACTATCTCTATAAGCATTGATGGCCTGAAAGATACACATGATTGGTTCAGAAGAACTCCCAAGGCCTATGCCAAGGCAATGAAGGGTATAAAGGCACTGGTGGATCACGGCGGATTTAAGCATGTTCAGATAACCACAGTAGTCCACAAGCGCAATATTGACGAGCTGGAGGAGCTTTTCAAGGTAGTTACGGACACGGATGTGGATTCGTGGCGTGTTATCAATATGGAGCCTATTGGCAGGGCAAAGGAGCATCCCGAGCTGCTGCTTGATGCGGATGATTACCGTACACTGTTCAATTTCATCAAGGAGAAGCGTGAGCAGGGTTTTCCTGTGGAGTATGGCTGTACTCATTATCTCGGCCTTGATTATGAGCGTGAGGTAAGGGATTGGTACTTCCTCTGCAATGCGGGTGTTTACACTGCAAGTGTTATGGCGAATGGCGATATAGGCGCCTGTCTTGATATAGAACGCAGACCCGAGACTATCATGGGCAACATCCTTACGGATGATTTCACCGAGGTGTGGAAGAATAAGTTTGAGATATTCAGAAAGCCGCTTGCCGAGAAGAATGAAAAATGCTCGGCGTGCGAGTCGAAGCAGTTCTGCAATGGCGGCTCCTGCCACAGCTGGGATTATGACAAGAACGAGCAGCAGGTGTGCTTCAAGGATGTGCTGTTCTGAGAGGAAAATCGGAATTTGCCAGCGACGCCGAGCGATGCTCGGCTTACGCGGGGCGCAAACTCCATTTCGCATTCCAAGTCGGATCGTAGCCATGTCGTTCTGTGAGCCAAGGAGTTGTTCCTGAGTATTGTCTTCCTAAGACCGCTTGGCCTCCGACTTGGATGTGCTGTTCTGAGAGGAAAATCGGAATTTGCCAGCGACGCCGAGCGATGCTCGGCTTACGCGGGGCGCAAACTCCATTTCGCATTCC
>JAZSGG010000019.1:0-17029 GCA_045532595.1 Oscillospiraceae bacterium
TCACGCTTCTGTGCGGAATATATCACCGCAGCTGCGTCAAGAAGCTCTGCGGCGTTTATGAGATCCCTCGCCTGCCACTCCTTTGAAAGCGTTGCGGATACTCCTGTGTACCCCATTACCGCTATATCTGCGACCATATAATTATAGGAATTCTCGCCGTAAAGTAAGATCTTCTTTCCCGAAAGACCTCTTTTGCACAGCGCACCTGCCAGCGCACGGACATCCGATGTAAACTGCGCAAAGCTGCGGCCGACAAAGGCATCGCCGCTGCGCTCGAAAATATAGTCATCCTCACCGAAGCGCTGCACGCCCTCGGTGAGAAGCTTATCTATGCAATAACTCATTTCAGCTGCTCCTTTAGCTTGTTGTAATCTATCTTCGTGTGATGCTTCACATCACAGGGGATGCTTTTAATGATGCGCAGCTCGGGGGCTGTCATGCCCAGGGTGCGGACAAACTCCGCAACGGCTGCGGTATCGGGAGAATCTCCCCTTTGCAGCACCACCCACTGCTTGCCGCTATGCTCAAGCACTGCGCATTTGCGAAGGCTCGGAAAGCGCACGACTATCTGCTGCTCGAGGCAGTTGGAATACACACGCTTGCCACTTATCTCAACAGTTCTGCCGCTCTTGCCGAGGAAATACAGCACGCCGTTTTCCTCCGCTGCGATATCGTTGGTGTGATGCCATAATACGCCGCTCTCGTCCGTTTCCTTAGTGGAGGGGTCGTTTATGAGATAGCTTCCGAGCAGCGCTTCGCTCGTTACAAGTATCTCGCCGTTATCCGAGAGCCGTACACGCACGCCGTTCACGGCTTTGCCGAGGATGGAGCGCCGCTCGGCTCTGAGCGTTGCTATAAACTCGTCAAGCTCTGATGTGGCGATGATGCTGCACTCCGTCGAGCCGTATATCACTATGCAGCGGCAGGGGAACTTTTCCCTTATGCGCTGTGCTTCGTTCAGGTTAAGTATCGCTCCGCCGAAATAGAGCGTTTCAAGCTGCGGGAAGATATTCTCCGCTTTAAGGCACAGGTCGGGCGAGGTTATCATCATCGTGACATTCTCTCCACTGAACAGCGACAACACCCTGTTCAGCTTCTTTGCCGACCATCTGCCGATATTCAGCTGCGGCATCACGGTAGTGTAGCCGTTTAAGATATTCGCAAAGATATAGATGAACGAGGTGGTAAGCACCGTCTGATGTCCCTCGGCGTCTATATTTGCATTGATAAGCTGAAGCTGCTGCATAAGGTCGAGATGGCTGCGCACGGCTATCTTCGGTCTGCCTGTGGAGCCTGTGGTCATGGTGAGCAGCGCAGGCATATCCTCGGGGATATCGCTTATATCAGGCGCATCAACGGCATTGCGGGATGCCTTGTCGATGTTGATTACCTGCTTTATCCTGTTTATCTCTCTGAAAAGAAATCTGATATGCTTAGTGGTATCCGACACAAGCACCATGTCAGGCTTGTAATCCGCAAAGACGCTGCGCAGGCTGTCCTGACGGGCATGGATATCCACATACATTACCGAAGCGCCCGTCTGAAGCGACGCCAGCATGAACACGCACAGCTTATACGATGACGCAGCAAAGGCGAGTATCCTGTCGCCCTGCTTTGCTCCGCTGCGGATGAGATGCGCACGCATACAGCGCACATCCTCATAAAGCTGCGAGAAGCTGCGGCGATGCACGTTCCTGCCCTCTCGGTACACCACTGCGGTGATGTCTGTTTTCTCTCTGCACACGCTTTCAAAGCGCTCAACTATCCTGCTCATCATTACCCTTTCTGTACAACAGGAAATCACGGTAGAACCAAGATTTATTCTGCGTGAACAGCCGCTCGGAAAGCTCCTTATCGCAGGTGAATGCCCTGTCTATATAACGGCGGTTCTGCATGTTCCAGTAAGCAACTCTGCTGTTCGCATCAAGCAGCTCGGAAAGGCGCAGGGTATTTCGTGCGAACTCCTCATTGCTCATGTACTCAAAGATATCGGAAAGATTTGCGAAATCCACCCTTCCCACATCAAGAGAGAGCATATCGCCGTTCATGAGAGTTATCCTGTCTATATTGCGGCGGATGACATCAAAGTTCTCCCTGCGCAGATACAGCGGCAGAGAGCGCTGCGAATATCCCCCTCGCACGATATAGCTGATATACGGATTATCCGCATTGGACGTGCTGCTGATGCCGAACTCGAAGCGGCTGCGGATATCATTGCCGCTGCCCTCTTTTTCCTCCACATGGTCGTAAAAGCTCTTGTCACGACCCAGCTTGCCCATTACCTTATATCCGAAATACACTGCAAATATTGCCCTGAGGCGGCGGTTGCAGATATGCGTATCATAGAACTCACGCTGCTTTATCGGGTCGTCCATGGCGGCAAAGTCACGGAAGGTCTGACGGGTGGAAAACAGCGGAATGATGCGCTCCCTGAATATTCTGAAAAAGCCCTCGAACTTGCCGCAGTGGATGATGCCATCCGCTATGATATCGGGGTGGGAGTCGAAATACTCCCTTGCCGCTTCGGAAATCGCCTCACGCAGACGGCTATAGAGCGGCAGGCGCTCTCCCCTGCGCACGCCGAGTAATGTCAGCATCTCCTTATAGCTGAGGCAGCGGAAGCACGCCATTTTAAGCTCGCAGCAATAAAGCTGGGTGGGGTTCAGGTCAAAGGCGTAGATGCGCTCAGGCTCCTTTATCAGCATGGCGAGGGTGTTGTCTCCTGCGGATGCCACGGATATGCCTGTTTCGCCCTTGCGGATGTCGAGTGCTTCAAGCAGGATGTCCGTATCCTCCCAGCAGTTGGAATATCGTATAAAGGAAAAATCAGCCTTGCTCATTGGTATCTCCTATTATCTCGACTGTGCCGTTTACGCCGTCAACACGCACCTTCATGCCATCCTTTACGGCGGTGGTGAGTCCTCTTATGCCTGCTACGAGGGTCATGCCCATCTCTCGTGCCACAACAGCGGAATGCGAGAGAATGCTGCCACGCTCGATGATTATCGCCTTTGCCATGGGGAAAAGCACAGTCCATCCCGGGTCGGTGCGCTTTGCCATGAGGATATAGCCCTCCACATCTGCGCCTGTGGGGTCCTCCACAAGCTTTACGATGCCCTCAACTACTCCTCCGCCGCCTGCAACGCCACGAAGCACGCCGTCGTCACAGACCTCCTGACTGGAATAGATGGGGAGCATATTTTCCTCGCAGATGTCGCCGTAGAAATACATGCGCTCATATATGGTGCGGGACTTGTTCTGCTCGTACTCTGCCCTGCGGCTATCTGTCTTCTCACGCAGAGCCTCTGCGCTGTCACCGCTGCCGTTTACGAATGCGGTTATCTCTCCCTTATGGAGATAGAAAATATCACGGTGTGAATGAAGCACGCCCTCCGCTTCAAGATTCTTTCCGATGCGCAGATAGATATTGCGCACGATGGAATAGATATATGTACGTCTCAGGCGCAGGGACTCCCTGTTTCTGATGAAGAACTTCGTAACATTCAGCAGAAGCCTGATGATAGGCCGCTTGAACACGCCGAAATGGGAAAGCAGCTTCTTTTCCGCTTCGGGGTCGGCGGCGCCGCCGCATTCGGGCAGGCTGTCGCATCTGAGATATCCCCTTATCATATCCAGCAGGAACGAGGGGTCCTCAAAGAGCGTTATGGTTTCAAGCTTCAGCTCGTCCATCGTTCTTGCGCCGTAGCGGTAGATATATTCGTCTATCATGCGGAATACAGGCTCATCGCCGCCGAGACGTGCTTTTATAGTCTCGTTATCTGCGCTGAAAAGCTCGGTAAGCTCGGGGCTGCGTTTTATCTCGTCAACTATGCGCAGGACGGTGGCGCTCTGCTCGGCGCTCTCCACATTGCCCTGCTTGCTTATGCAGGAGCTGATAAGTCCCTCGTAGCCATCGACATCCTTCTTTTTGAGCTGCTCTGTCAGCATTCCGTAGAACACCATTGCGCCCATGTCATTTGCGATGGGTGTGATGAAATCATCCAGAATCTCATGCTCCAGAGCGTCGTAGGCTTTAAGGGCATCGGCGCTGGAATATCCCTCGAAATCGCTGCCGTAATACGGCGCTGTCACCTCGTTGAAGCGCTGTATAAAGCGGCGGCTGTCCTTCTTCATGCGCAGCAGCTTTCTTATAAAGCTTGCGTATATGCGTACAAGGCGGGTCTTTGCGCCCATTTCGGATTCATGCATGGTGGTCTTTACGCCCATCATGTTTTCCATGTACTGCTTGTTCTTCTGATAGCCTGGGTAAAGCGCAGTCATCTTGTACCAGCTGTTGAGACGATAATATATCTTGTTCTCATAGAAGTTAAGCATATTGTCAAGATCGTTTTCGATGGACTTTATAGCCTCTTCCTTTACATAGAAGCTGCGGAGGGTCTGCTTATATATCTTTGCATACACCTCTCTCGCAAACGTGAAGGTCAGCGGAGTGGTAACGCCCGAATAGCTTTCGATGATGTTGGAATTATCCAGTATGGTGCGGAACTTGTCCTTGTCGATGTGGCTGTAGGTGGTGATGGGACGGCACTGGAGGATGTATTCCTCGCCATCCTTCACGCAGAATTCGATATCAACAGCACGTCGGGGGGAATAGCTCTTTTCAATCCTCATCGCCGCCTGCTGAAGCTTGATAGGGATATCCTCATTCTTCCAGCCTTCGGGCATATCTGTTAAAAAGCCTGTGCAGGAAATGCCGATATCGATGCTGTCGGATGCGCCTGAAACAAGCTGCTCGCCGAGACCCTCAACTAAGCTTATCAGCAGCTCATCGGGGTTGTTGGTGCGGGGATCGGTGGTGAAGATAACTCCCGAATAATCCGCCTGCACCATGCGCTGAATGATGACCGCAACGCTGATATCAGGCGATATAAGTCCGTTGTTTGCACGGTACTCCATGATGCGCTCGGAGAAGCAGGAAAGATAGCACTTCTTCACGCTTTCGAGGATATCATCAATGCCCGAAACGTTCAGGTAGCTTTCCATCATGCCCGCAAAGGAAAAGCGCTCGCCGTCCTCATCGGTGGCACTGGAGCGCACGGAGACCATCTCCCCCTCGCCGAAAAGCTCGGAAAGCTTTGCAGATACCGCCGACTTTATTTCCTCGGAAAAGTCGCAGGCGGCTATAAGCGAGAGTACCTCCTCACGCTTTGCATCGGTGTAATCGGAGAGCAGGCTGCGGTATTCCTCCAGACTTTCGCCGAGAAAGCTGCGGAATATATCAGCAGACAGCACGAAAAATTCGGGAACGTTCTCCCCGATATCCTTCAGATGAAACAGATTATACGCCTTGCCGCCGACATTTTCTGCGGTGATGGCGATATTTTCAGGCAAACAGTTCATTTTCTGACCTTTCCTTTAATGATATAATACAGCACGGATACCGCAACACAGCCGAGGATCACCGCAAGATGATGCCACAGCACGCAGCCGCACACCGCACAGATATAATACAGAAACAGCAGCGCCATGTAGGCTGTTTTAAGCGGCGGAAGCTTTTCCATCAGCAGAATGTATGCGACCGCTGCGAGGCTCAGCACGCCGAAAACGCCGAAAAACAGGATATTCAGCAGCACATACAGCGCCGCCATAACGCAGCCGAATATCACAAGCTGCTTTTTACTGAGGTGCTGGGTCTTTCTGCCGCTGTCCTGCTCGTAATCGAAGATATCGTCGCTTGCCCTGAGAGTCAGCAGCAGGCAAAGCACCACAGGCAGCATCCGCAGAAAAACACCGATGCCGCCCGCCGTTACAAGTATGAGCAGCAGCGATATCACTGCGGACAGCGCTGCATATATCGGCAGCTTCCACTTATAGAAAAGATATTTTATCAGCTTCATTTTTTCCTTCTGAATGTGTTGTAGAGGTTTGCTTTCAACAGCACTGTGCCGAGGTCAATGCCGACGGTCTCGCCGAGGAGCTTCAGCTCCTGCTTCGGCTTACTGCTGTAATGCTCCCTCTGCACGAGTGCCATGCCTTCTTCACGGCTTATTTTTCCGCTGCGCACGAGTACGCTTATCTCGGGCAGGCAGTGAGGTCTGCCCTCGGCACACTGGTAGATGTAGTGAGCGGCGTTGTGGATGCGGCAATCGTAGTGGTCGTAATCCTCTTTCGGCTTCCAGCCTGTGTTCTCACGCAGGAAGGAGACTATCTTATCCTCATCATACTCGTGATAGAGAAAATAGGACACGAATTCACGGAAATCCCCCTGCTCTATCCCGTCATACAGCATGCTCTTCACATCGGCAAGAAGCGACTTATCCATCTTATCCTCAATGGATGAGAGCAGCTCGGTATAGAGGGCGTTCACATCCACCTCTGCCACGGGCTTCAGACCTGCGTCCACAAGGGGCGTGAAAACATCGTCGCCGTAATAGCGCAGCATCTGCTGCGGACTTCTGCCGTGTATGCACAGCCCTGCGTTTATCTTTGTGGTGTAGTTTATCATCGCTGCATAGCCGATATATGAGCAGGCAACGCAGGGAGCGAGCCAGTGCTTCATGGAATAACGGTAAAAGCGGTTCAGCAGCTCGGTATCGAACTCTATGTACTCATGCTCCACGCCGAATTCCTGCACCAGCCTGTCCACATTCTTGCGTGCCTCATCACTGAAAAAGCCGTTCAGCATGGTGAAGGTCTTTACCTTCAGCTTATAGCGGTTCACAAGCTCATGCAGCACGAAAACGCTGTCCTTGCCGCCTGAGACGCCCAGTGCCACATCGTAGTCATATTTACCACGGATGCGTTCTATGCGCTCAAGGAACAGCTGCTCAAGGCGCTCTTTGTCGTTGAGCTTCGCCGAAACAGCGTCATATCTTCCGCAATAGCAGCATAAGCCGTTTTCATCGAACTCTATGCGCCTGACAGTGCCGTCGTTAAGGCAGCGGATGCAATTTCTCATATCACAACTCCTTGATAAATACCGCATAGCGCTTTTCGTTGGATTCGATGTCTCCGTCAAAGCGCCTGAATATATCCTTCTGCTCACACTGGAAGTGATACATCATATCCTTGTAGCCCTTATCCAGAACATATTTGCATCCAAGATACAGCAATGCTGTGTAGATCTTGTGCTTGCGGAATTCGGGCAGCACTGCGCTGGTCTTTGATACGAAGCAGTCGCCGTAGGGGCTGTCATATCCCATCACATATCCGACAGGCTTTCCCTCATAATATGCGACAAAAAGCGCAAGCTCCAGACCCCTTGTCCAGCTGAGATACAGCTTATCGAAATACTCCTTCGGTATATCGCAGTAGAGATAGCTGCCACGGAAGGACTCGCAGGAGATACGGAAGATATCATCCACCAGTGCGAAAGCCTCCCCGCCCTTGTAAAACTCGAAGGTAAAGCCCTCTGCAAGCTTCTGCCGATACAAGCCCTCGCCTGCAAGGTACATGGGGTTATTGATGTCGATGCTTGCGCTGCGGTAGGTGTAAAGCTCACGGTAACCGAGGGACTTTATCTGCTCCACATAATAGGGCGGATTCGTGCAATCGGGAAACAGCTTTGTTTCAAAGTTGCTTATCGCCCAGCGGTAGCTCATCCAGGAGCAGTAATTCACAGGGCCTACAAGCTCTTTATGCCCCAGCTCCCCTGCACGCTGCTCCATTGCAGAGAAAAGAGCAGATACATCATCGCTGTTGTCTGTAAGCTCGGTAAAGCCGAAAAGGCAGCGGTGATCCTGCATTTTGTTGTTGATGATAAGATAGGCGCTGCAGCCGTTCACGGTGAATTTCTCGGAGTAATCGGCAAGCGCAAGTATCTGTAATTCCTGTTCCATATCGTTCTCTTTTCTTATGTAATATCAAGTATATCCATCATGGCGGATGTGTTTTTTGCAAGCTGCTCAATGTGTGGCAGCGATATCCTGCGGGCGGCTATCCTCAGCATAGAAAGCTTATTCACGCAGAATTCCAGTGTGCAGAAGCGAAGTATTGCGGAATGCTGCTCGTCAGTAATAGTCACTCCTGTAAGCTCCGCAAGGCGCTGCCTGTGGTAGCCGAGGGCGCTGCGGACTTCCTCTGCCGAAAGCTGATGCAGCAAAGATATCAGCAGCTCGATGATATCATGCTCGGGGTTCTGATAGCAGGCAAGCTCCCAGTCGTAGATAATGACGCTGTCTCCGCAGCTTATGTTGCGGTAGGAAAGGTCGTTATGGGTAAGAGTTCTGTGAAAGCTAACTGCGGCATACTCGCTGTCAAGAGCGTCTATGAATGCGTTTATCACAGAGGTCTTTCTCCAGCCGAATACCGCTTCGTTCTCTTTTTCAAGGTGGGAGAACATGCGCCTGAGTCCGCTGCGGCTCCTGCGGTGTACTGCCCTGTCATAGACATTCACGCCGTGAGTGCGGACAAATATCTCGTTGCCGTAATACTGCGCATGGAACGGCAGGATGGCGTCTATCACTTTATAAAGCTCATCACGGGAAGGCTGTGCGTGGGGGAACTCCTCCATGGCGATGAAGCAGTCGCCGTGAATGCGCCGTGAAGCCGAGCCGTACACTCTCGGCAGATGCTGCAGCAGCGGCTTTTCAACTGCGCCGTACAGCCGAGACTCCCTCAGGGCGCTGCCGTTATAGCCGAGTATCTTATGATTCAGCAGAAGCAGCGCCAGCAGCACTGCATCTCCCTCGCAGAGCATCAGGATGCCGTTAAGCACGATGCGGAAGGATTTCTTCTTGCCGATAAAGCACTTCACACTGCCGTCGGCAAGCTCTGCAGTGTATGCGAGAACTCCAGCATCGGCAGAAGAAAAGCGGTTTGAGATGCCGTCCTCCCCTTCAAGCGCCGAGGTGGTTACCGAAACAGGCTTCACGCCGAATATATTATAAATAGCCTGGCTATCTTTCATCTGAACTTTTCCTTTACATAATAATACTATTTTATTATACAGTATAAAGCAAAAAATGTAAAGAGCAATTTTGTTACACAAAAAGCCGTTCATTTATATCTGAACGGCTGTGAAATGTATTAAATTAAAAAGATCGGTCTATCAGCATTCCGAATGAACGCTCTTTATCGAAACCGGAGTGATCTCTGCAAGGACACATAGCACACGCCACAATCCCTGTCGACTTCAAACTTTGAATAATATAGCAAAAACCGCCTGACTATCGTCAAGCGGTTTTGATTGGTTGCGGGAGCAGGATTTGAACCTACGACCTTCGGGTTATGAGCCCGACGAGCTACCGAGCTGCTCCATCCCGCGATATTTAGCTATTTGATGTACTCAGTATTTCCTGAGTGCTTAATAATTATACCACAGTCATTTTCATTTGTCAACCCCTATTTTAAAATTTTTTCAGAAATATTTTTTAACCTAAAAAACTAAGGCAACTATTGTTGATTATTTATATTAGTTTTTAATAATTTGAGCATTTTATATATATTTTGAACAAAAGTTTATGCAAAAAGATAATTGAAAAAATCGCAAATCTGTTGAATTAATCCAAAATTTGTGATATAATTATCACATAGATAAAAGTATGCTGAAATAACTATGCTCTTTTTTATAGAACATCTCAGCAAAGGAGGCTTTTTTGTGGGTCAGCTGATACATTTTGATGTAGCATCCGTTCTGGTGCTTATTATAATCCTTTTCACTACCATGTACAGAAAAATGAACAAAGGTACGACGAATCAGATATTCATGCTGATGATCTCGACTACTCTGCTTGCAGCTGCATTTGAAATGTCCATCATTTTCATGAACGCAGCAAGCTGCAAAAATGATCTTGCTTTCACGATCGTTCGTTCCTTCTATCTTATCTTCCACAACAGTGCTACGCCTGTCTACTTCATGTACATCATAAGCCTTGCAAAGACCTGGCACAAGATCAAAGAGCATCCTGTCATCACATTTCTGCTGACTCTTCCCTACATATTCATTGTATGTTCGATAATCGCAAATATATTCTCCGGCTTCATATTTGAATACAGGAATGCGGAACTCATCGTCCACAACAACCAGATCCTCTATATATGCGCAGCTATCTATATTCTGAGCGCGATCGTTTATCTCATCAGGCACGCTAAGCTGTTCAAAAAGCATCAGATGCTTGCGATATCCTCTATGCTGCCGCTTTCGATACTGGCCGTTTTAGTCAAGATGAACTACCCTAATTCACTGGTGGAGATATTCTCCAACGCCATCGGCATCATGATAATGTCCATGGTCATCCAGCGTCCCGAGGAATTCATCGACTCCTTTACGATGCTGAAGAAATACAACGCTTACGCCGACGATATGAAGAAGAATTTCATCAACGGCAATCATGTTACAGTTATACTTATAAATATAGCGAATTTCTCTTCGCTCCATACGATCCTGGGCTATGATGACACAAATCTGCTGCTCAGACGTCTTGCGGATAAGCTCTCCGCAGTAAACACCGACATCAAGGCTTACGCAGATCTGTATTATCTTGACAGGGGTCGCTTCCGTTTTGTTATCAACAGCTTCAATAAGCACAAGGTCGACCCTGCTGTGGATGCCATCGGCAAGCTGTTCAAGGAAAGGATAACAGCAAACCGCATCGACCTCAATCTTGACAGCTACGTCTGCGTGACAAGATGTCCCGAGGATATTGCGGATTTCAAATCGCTGATGGCCTTCGGTGCTGACTTCCACGAGAAGATGTCCAACTACGACGGCACTCCCGTTTATGCGGAGGAGATCTTCAAGCAGAAGAGCTTCAGCATGACAAACGAGATAAACACCATCATTGACAGAGCGCTTACAAAGAACAACCTTAAAGTATATTATCAGCCCATCTACTCTGTGGAGGAGCAGAGATTCACCTCGGCAGAGGCGCTGCTCAGGCTTATTGATGATGTTCACGGCTTCGTGCCGCCCGACATCTTCATCACTGCCGCTGAAAAGAGCGGCGCTATCCACAAGATCGGCAGCTTTGTTCTGAACGAGGTGTGCCGCTTCATTGCAAGCGACGATTACAAGAAGCTGGGGCTTGATTACATTGAGATCAACCTTTCTGTTGCTCAGTGCATGAGAGGCGGACTTGCCGACGAGGTGCTGAAGACCCTCGACAAATACGGCGTAAAGCCCTCTCAGATCAATCTTGAGATAACTGAGACCGCCGCAAGCTACAATCAGAACACCATGGCGGAGAACCTCGAAAAGCTCTCCAATGCGGGCGTTAGCTTCTCGCTGGACGACTTCGGCACAGGCTACTCCAACATCGACAGAGTGGCTTCCCTGCCCCTGAAGATAGTAAAGCTCGACCGTACATTTGTAAACAACAACGAACAGCCAAAGATGGAGGTATTCGTAGAAAACTTCATCCGCATGTTCAAGGACATGAATATGGAGATAGTCGTTGAGGGCATTGAGACCGAGCAGATGGTGAAGCGTTTCTCAGATCTGCAGTGCGACTTTATTCAGGGCTACTACTACTCAAGACCCATCCCCGAAAAGGATTTCATTGACTTTATCCTGAAGAACTCAAAGAGCGCATAAAGCGACACGGTATCGTTTACAGCGATACCGTGTTTTTTTATTTCATAACACCCAATAAAACAGAGATACTATGCACTTTATTTATGAAAGCACCTGAAAGGCAGTGAACCGATGGAGATCTCAATTTTAAACGAATATGTTGACGCAATCTACAAATTTTCGCTGAGCAAATGCTTTTCCGAACAGGAGGCAGAGGAACTGTCACAGGAGATACTGCTGACAGCTGTAAGCTCCCTGCCTAAGCTGCGGGACGAGAGCAGATTCGAGCCGTGGCTGTGGTCACTTGCCGCAAACACCGCTCGTGCATTTCGCAGGAATCAGGGCAGGCGCCGTTCAATGTTTATTTATGACGCACCCGAAGAGCTTGCTGATATTCCCGTTACGGACGATGACAGCGAGGAGCTGTATGCAGAACTGCGAGAAAAGATAGCAATGCTATCAGCAATATATCGTGATATAATCGTGCTTCACTACTATGACGGTCTTTCGGTAAAGCAGATATCCGAGCAGCTGAATATTCCTCTCGGAACCGTTACATGGCGGCTTTCCGAAGCTCGGAGCAAACTGAAAAAGGAGTGTACAAACATGGAAGAAACAGCATTACGTCCTGTACAGATGCACACAGGCATATACGGCAGCGGTGAATATAACGGCAAGGATAAGCCCTTCCCCGGGGAATTCATCAACGACGCTTTATCGCAGAATATCCTCTACAACTGTTACGAAGCGCCCAGAACTATCGAGGAGCTGGCTAAAATATGCGGTGTTCCCGCATATTATATTGAGGACAGAACAGCATATCTTATGGAGCGCTGCGCACTTGCGGAGCATTCAAAGGGCAGATACCGCACCGATTTCATCATACACACCGATAAACACGGCAAATACTGCGAGGAACACGTTGAAGCGGCTCTCATGCCAATGATGGAAAGGTTCATCGACGCTCTTGAACAGCTATATGCTCAGGCACTTCAGCTCGGTCACTACCGTGCCGAGAAATCAGATGAGGAGCTTAAATATCTCTACGGTGTTATGGCATTCAGCTATCTGAGCAGGAATTACAGCACACTTCCCTATCCTGAGATACCTAAAAACTATGACGGCTACAACTGGAGATATATCGGAAACAAGGAATCAGGCAAGTATCACCGCACAAGCATCGGGTGGCAGCACAATTCAAACAGGGGGTCGAGAGGATCATATGAACACAAGACCTTCACCATGCGTGGCATCACCTTCAGACCAATGATGTCTGACAGCTATATCAATGTATGCGAGGATATACTTACGAAAGGCTTCACCGAAAACGAAAAGGATGCGGCTGACGCTATCAGAGACGGTTATATTATCCGCCTTGACAGCGGTAAGCTGTTTGTACCGACACCTGCGTTTACTTTAGAAGAAAAACAGCGCTTTGACGAGATCACAGATAAAATATTCTCACCGCTGATGCCTGAATACAACTGCATTGTTGAGGGCTTTGTATCTGAATACATCAAGCTGTACCCGAAGCATCTATCAGAGGACGCACAGCGCCAGTGCCAGGGCTTCTTCAACGGCTTTTTTGAAGCGATAGCAGATTACTCCGTGAAGCACGGCAAGCTTATCCCCCTTGATAACAATGCCGTTTGCGATGTTCTTATCCAGTGGAAATAAACTCATAACAACACCGCCCCTGATGCACTCAGGGGCGGCTTATTTATGCTGTTACATATTTTATACTGTAAGCTGTGCGATCTGCTCCTTCAGCACCTCTGCCTGACCGCTCAGCTCCTCGCAGGAAGCTGCGCTCTCTTCTGCAGTTGCGGAGTTCTGCTGCACTACCTCGGTGATCTTCACGATACGCTCGGTGATCTGCTTTACAGCCTCCTCCTGCTCCAGTGCGCCTGCGGAGATGTCTGCAATAAGCTCGTTTGTCTGACCGCTTATCTCCATTACTTCCTTCATGGTCTGAGCTGTTTCCTCGGCGATGCTGCTGCCGTGGTTTACAGACTCGATGGTAGCAGAGATAAGATCTGTGGTATTGTTTGCAGCCTCAGCAGACTTTGCAGCGAGGTTTCTTACCTCATCCGCTACAACTGCGAAGCCCTTGCCTGCTGCGCCTGCTCTTGCAGCCTCGATAGCTGCGTTCAGAGCAAGGATGTTTGTCTGGAATGCGATATCCTCGATAGTCTTGATGATGCCGCCGATCTCGTTGGACTTGTTCTTGATATCCTCCATAGCGTCCATCATCTTGCTGATCTCGGTATCCTGCTGACCGATCTTTTCAGCGGTCTGCTTGGAAAGCTCATCCGCATGGGCAGCATTCTCTGCGCTGCGCTCGATCTGTCTGGAGATGTTGTTTACAGAGGAGGAAAGCTCATCAATTGCGGACGCCTGGGTGATGGTGCCGTCTGCCAGAATCTGAGAGCCGTCTGCGATCTGATCCGCACCGACTGTAACGTCACGAGCTGCTGTGTTGAGGTTCTCAACGATCTCGCCGAGATTTGTGCGGATGGTTGCGAATGCATCGCCGATGGCTGCAAAATCACCGATATAATCGATGCTGTTCACCTTGGAGAAATCTCCTTCTGCCATGCTGCCGAGCACGCCGTTTATGTCGCTTATGTAGGAATTCAGCTCCTGCTTTGTGGATTCTATCTTTCGTGCGAAATCACCCATCTCATCCTTGCCGAACTTGAATGTGCTCGGAGGAGTGCTGAGTTCGCCGCGGCTGATCTCATCAGCGATGCGGTTTGCTTCGTTGAGAGGCTTTGTTATCATATGACCGATGATGATGTACAGCAGAATACCTGCGCCGAGACACGCTGCCAGCACAAGGACAACGCAGAGAATCATGACGGTGGATGTCATGTTATCGAAATCAGCGGAGGAGATACCTGCGAAGAAAGCGCCGATAACACTGCCGTCCTGACCCTTGATGGGTGTATAGTGAACGAAATGGTTCTGTCCGAGGATATCAGCCTCGCCCATATATTCCTCGCCGCCTGTAATAACAGCAGCCTCTACAGCGGACGCCATCTGTGTGCCGACTGCTCTGTTGCCGTCGCTGCCGAGAACGGTAGTTGAATATCTTGTGTTACCGCTGAACAGTGTGACCTCACAGTGGGTCTTTTCATTTACTTCGTCAAGAACAGTGGGATCACGCATATCAATACCCGCAACCATAACGCCCGTTACCTCAGCGGATCTCATTACGGGAACGAGACACTGCAGCGACAGGGGGACGTTTGCATCTGCTGCATAGCAGATAACAGTTTCGCCTGCAAGCGCCTTTGCGATATCTACGGAAGCGAGATCATAGTTTGCCGTCTGCCAGAGAACAGTGCCTGCTGTATCAAGGATAGCACCATAGTAATATTCGCCGTAGCCTTCCTTTTCCCAGTAGCTGTCCATCTGGGTATATGTACCGCTCTTTACGCAGCTGCCGAGGAAGCCTGTGTTTGACCAGTTGGTGATGGTCGAAGCAAGGGATTTACCCTCGACATCAAGATCGTATTCAAGCACACGCACACCTGATGCGGCATGATCTGTTACAAGATCGGTGCTGAGCGAAAGTGACAGCGACATTGAGAACACCGTCAGTGAGATCGACACCAGCACAACTATGAGCGATACGATCGTTACCAGTCGCAGGCCGAGTTTGGATGTTCTTCTTACCTTTGCGGTTTTTGTAGCTTTTGTTTTTGGGGACTTGTTCTTTTGTTTCATAGCAATTCTCCGGAAAAATATTTGCCGAACTGTTCGGCTGTTTAATACTAATATTATACCATATAAGGGATATTTTTTCCATTGACATTATATACAAAAAGCGATATCTCCGTTTTACAGCGGAGATATCAGACTGTATTCAGATGTCACATTCACATGGTGGAGCGCCTTATCAGCATCTCGAAATTGAGGTCGACGCTTTCCTGTGCGGCGTTTCCGTTTATGATATCCAACAGCACCGATGCGGCTGTCGCCCCCAGCTCCCCTGCGTTGTAGATGAGAGAAGTTATCGGCGGCGTATACATATCAAGGAAAACGCTGTCGTAGAACGAAGCTACTTTGATATCCTCGGGGATGCGGATGCCGAGATTGTTAAGCTCTGCGAGAAGCTTCATGCAGATGATGTCATCGCCGCAGATGATGCAGTCAGGCTGCTCTTTAAGCAGCGCCGCAACAGATTTACTGAACTGCATGTTCCCGTCAACACCGAGATGCACCATGCTTTCCGACGGCTGTGCGCCGATGGCGGAAAACGCACTCACAAAGCCTTCGTACCTGCTCTTGTTTACATTGAAGCTCATGCTGTTCATCAGCAGGCCGATCTTTTCGGGACGGTTGGACATAAGGAGATATGACGTCAGCTCCTTGCAGCCTTCCCTGTGTGCGCTGTCGATACTTACAACATCGTTCAATGCGCTTCTGCCCACCACGACAAAAGGCAGGTTATGCTCCTTCAGTATGGATTCTATGGCGTGATCCTTCATAGGACGGGTCACTATGATGCCGTCTACCTTGTGATTAAGCAGAACTCTGTCAAGCTGCGAGAGATCCTTCTTATCCGTGCTTATCACCACAACGTCATAATCACGCATGGCACATTCTCTGCTGATGCCCATAAGGCAGGTCTGGAAAAACGGCGCTTCGGTCTCGTCACTGTCCATCGGAATAACGACGCCGATGTTGTATGTTCTGGATTCGGATAAGCTCTTTGCGATGCTGTTGGGGCGGTAATTCAGTGCCTTTATGCATTCCTGCACCTTTTCACGGGTGCTGGGACTTATCCTGCCCTTGCCCGATATCGCTCGGGAGACTGTGGACTTTGAAAGTCCCAGCTCCGCCGCAATATCATCAAGGCTGTATGCTTTAGTCTGTGAAGAATCGTTCATTATCGTTCCTTTACAAGATCACTTCTTCTTTTTCTTTTCCTTCTTGCCCTTTGTGGGAGCTGCGATCTCTACTGCCTTCTTCTCCTCCTTCGGAACAGGCACTGCGCCCTCAACTGCGAGGTTTGTGCCGTCCTCTGCGTCGAAGAGGTTGATGGTGCGCTCTCTCAGCGTGAAGGAGATGTTCGGCTGCTTCAGAAGTGCTGTCTGCTCCTCGTCTGTCATATCTGCTATCTGCACACGCAGGATAGCCTTCTTTTCATCCTCGCACACTGCGTGGATGTGGATCTCGCTGCCCATCATCTCGTTTACAGCAACCTTTGCTGTAACGGAATCGGGTGTTCCCTCCTTGCAGATGATGAGGTTTTCGGGACGAACGCCCAGCACTGCCTTTGCGGGAACGTTCTCTCTCTTATTGAGAGCATCGCATATATAATCGGGGACATTCACTCTTGCATCGCCGATATATGCAATATACTTGCCGCCCTCCTTCTTCAGATCGACATCGAAGAAGTTCATCTGAGGTGTGCCGATGAAGCCTGCAACGAACAGGTTGGAGGGATGATTGAACAACTCCTGAGGTGTACCCACCTGCATCACATAGCCATCCTTCATGATGACGATACGGTCGCCGAGGGTCATAGCCTCTGTCTGGTCGTGG